>DROQ01000224.1 GCA_011321845.1 Planctomycetota bacterium
GCCCCCCCCCCCCCCGCCCCAGCCTCACCCGCGCCCCTCCAGCTCGAAATACACCTCCCCGAAAAACCCCGGCAGATCCCCCGCCGTCATCCCCCGGCCGTGCAGCGCCCCCGCCGCCAGCTGCCCCGCCCTCCCATGCACCCAGACCCCCAGCCGCGCCGCCTCGAAAGCCTCCATCCCCTGCGCCAGCAACCCCGTCACCAAACCCGTCAGCACATCCCCGCTCCCCCCCTTGGCCAGCCCCGGCTCCTCGATCGGGGACACCCATTCCCGCGCCCCCTCCCGCACAATCGTCCGCGCCCCCTTGAGCACCACCACCGCCCCCGTCCGCTCCGCCAGCGCCCGGGCCGCCCCCTCGCGATCCTCCTGCACCTTGGCCCCCGATCCCCAGCCCAAGAGCCGCGCCGCCTCTCCCGGATGCGGCGTCAGCACCAGCGGCGCCCCATAGCCCTCCAGGACCCCCAGCTCCGGCGCCAGCACATTCAGCCCATCCGCGTCCACCACACAGGGCAAGGCCGCCTTCTCCAGAACCCCCCCCACAAACGCAGAGACCGACCCCCGCTGCGACAGCCCCGGCCCGATCCCAAAGGCCCGCGCCGCCCCCAGCGCCTCCAGGCAAAGCGAAACCGCCCCAAGACTCAGCGCCCCCTCCTCCGAAGGCAGCCCAAGACAAGTCGCCTCCGGAACCGCCCCCGGCATCCCCGGGGCCAGCTCCCGCGGACAGGCCAGCCGCACCAGCCCCACCCCAGACCGCAGCGCGGCCCGCCCCGCAAGGATCAGCGCCCCCCCCATCCCCACGCTGCCGCCGATCAACTGGCAAGTGCCAAAGGTCCCCTTGTGACCCTCCGGATCCCGGGGAGGAAGCCTAATCGCGTCTGGGTTCATGCCCCCATGTTCCCCGATCCGGCCTCTCGGAGCAAAGGGGGAACCGGAGAAGCCCAAGTCCCGCGGCAGAATCTACGCAGCAGTATCTTCGCAGCAGAAACCACAGGGCAGGACCCACGCGGTATGACAACCCTTCAGGAGCTCCCCCCTACTGAGGTTGCCTCCCCACCACCTCTAACACCTTGCGGACACCCCGGAGTTCGAGGCTTCTCCTCCATAGGACCTTGTCCGTCTGAAACGCCCGACAGACCAGGGACACCCGCCCCCGATCCACCACGAGGTTCGCGACAAAGGAGGGCTCCATCCTACCCCCGTCCGGCACCAAACGACGGCTGAAGACCCTCCGAAACCGCCTCTTCTCCGTCCTCACCTCCAAGGAAGCCCCTTTGCCCACCACCCAAGGGACCCCCTTCCAGTTGACCTGCACCTGAGTCGCCGGCTCCAGACCAATCTCGACCCGGTCCCCCCCAAAAGCCACCGGCCTCCTGCTGAGCCAGGACTGGGTCCTTCCCGAAACAATGCAGTCAAAGGTCCCAGATGGCGTCGGAATCCATTGCTCCGCCAAGTTCCAGCGATACGGCCCCAGGAACATCAAGGCGATCTCGTCGTCAAAAACCGGCCCCGGAGGAAGAGGGAACACCGAGACCGGAAAATCCCGAGACCCGATCCCGCGTAAAACCACCGTGGTCCGCTTCTTCCTCTCCATGGCCGACAAGGAAAACTTCTGCCCAGGGGATCGAAACTCCAGGTTTCGTTGCTCCCTCGGGATGGCCACCCGCCCAAGAGGAAGGACACCCACCTCATAAGAACCCAAGGGGACCAAAAAGCGGACCTTCTGGGTTCCGGGAGCCAGGACACCCTTCATCGGAAACAGCTCCCCCATGAAATCACTCCGGCGCTTCAAAAAAAGCTTGGGGGCGCGGTGCGGCCCCTTCTCGATCCCCGCGTGGACCTCGACGACCAAAGCAAAGCGCTTCTCATGGGCCACCAGGCTCAGGGGGATCTCCGTCATCGGCGCAAAGTCCGGCAACAAGAACCGCTGGACATAGGGAAGCGACTCGTCCCTTTTCGCACCAGGTCCTAAGAGCAGAAACCGACCCGGCTGGAGCTGAGAAACCCGGACATAACCGTTTCCATCGGTCTTCACCGTCCGGACCAACTTCCAGTTCCCACCAGTTTTCGTCCCCATCCAGAAAACCCGGATCGGAGCGTGAGGAACCGGAGTCTCCAAGTCCTTCCGGCAAAGAAAGACATGAACTCCCCGGGACTCAGGCTTGGGAATAAAGAGGAACTCCTTTTCCCCGGAAAAGGGCGGAAAAAGCCGATATCCCGAACATGCCTTTTTCTCCACAACCGTAAACACCCGCACCCAGGTCCAATGCCCCGCCGGAATCTCCAATACCGTCTCCCCTTCCAGGGAACGCTGAAACTCCCCCTTCTTTGCCAGCGGAAACCCATGCTCGGGAGCCATCATGCTCGAAGCCACCGGAGCCTTTGGGCTCGTCGTCCAATACACCTTTCCCGCCGGTTTCTCCCCCTTCTTCCCCAAATCCTTCCCCAAGATCCGAACACGGAGCCGGGAGACACTCGACGGAGTTGCCTTCCGAAGAACCCTGGAACCCGCCACCCCCTTCTCTCCCTCCTCCGATTTTGGAGAAAGGGAGGTGGCAGAAGGTTTCCCCCCCGCCCCAGGATCCTTCGTGTCCAAGGAGTCGGCCTCTCCCCACCACCCCGACTCCAACCCGAACAACCCCAGCCCCATCAGGACGACCAGGGAGAAGACAACAACCTTCCCCCCAGCCCTCATCGAGAGATCCTAAACGCGACCTGGTCCGCCACCGCGCTGAGCCCTTGGCGTCCAAAGGAAACCCCCGACCCGAAGAGATCCAAGCCCAGTAGCCCCTTGTCCTGAGGAATGGGAAGAGTGTATCGGCCCTTCCCTGTCCCCGATAGCGGCGTAAACAACCCAAACCCCATGCTCGCCTGAAACAAAAGGTCAGGAGCAAGGGGAAGGGACTGGACACCAAAATACTTGCGCACCCGCACCGGGATCATCGGCGTCTGCCCAAGGGAGAGGAAACCCACGAAGACATGGCTGGCCTGCTTGGGGAGGTTGACATCAAAGAGGACCTTTTCCCCAAGGTGGTACACGCTCCGGTCCGTCTGCAGGCTCCCCACCTTGAACTTCCAGAGGGAGGTGGGGACTTCGCCACGGTAGCTGATCCAGAGAAGGTTTCGGTTGGGGTCAAAGGAATATCCATTGGCCAGACCCTCGGTGGATCTCGCATTGGGCAAAGATGCATTGGGAAGCTTTGTCAGCTTACCTCCCTTCCAAAGCCAAACCCCGCCATTGTTCACAAAGGTGGGTTTCAGTACGGTGTCCCAACCTCCAAACAACACGCAACCTTCTAAACTGGGGCTATAGGACAAGTATGCAAAAGGAACATTTGGGAACTGTGGAGACTTGAAAACCTTCCAGTTCTTCCCATCCCATTCATAGAACATGCTCTTGTTTCCGCTACGGTCGAAATAAATGACCAGGCGATCTCGTACAGGATCGTATGCCATGTAGGGGTCGGTATCCCTCCTCAAGGGCAAGCCTGTCACATTGGGAACAATTAGTTTCCAACCATTTGCGAGGGTCCACTCCCAAATTGAATAGTTAAATGCTCCCCGGAGCCCATAGGCAAGGACTCGGTTTCTCCTGGAGTCGAAGGCTAACTTGAAGGTTGGAGGAAAAACCTTACTCTTCGTATCCTTTGCCCAACGCGTTCCATCCCAAAGCCAGGTCTCCCAGTGGGTGGAATCGACTTCGTAATGAAGCATGACGCGGTTTAACGTCCATAAGTTGAGCAACCGTATTCCAGCAAAAGCTTTTTGAGAAAAAGGCGGACCCTTCACCCCAATCAGCTTCTTCCATGGTTTCCCCTGATCTTTGACCCAGGTTAAATACTCGTAATTCGGCGAAGCTGTTTCCAGGGTAAGGAGGCGATCCCTTTGACCATCGAAGACAATTCCCATGGAATAATATAAAGGGTCGTAGTTTCCCTTGGCCGCCACACGCCAAGCATTGGTCTTGGCGTTAAATTCCCAGGTCTCATCCGTGGGAACGGGTTTGTTGAGAGTGGTCCCCTTCTTGCCAATGGCGATGATCGACGAGGTCCCGGGGACCCAGGCGCCGTTGGAACCGTCAAAGACGGTGGGGCCGGTGTCTTTGGCGACCTGCTTCCAGCTTTTGCCATCCCAGTTCCAGACATCGCGGAAGTGCTTGCGGCCCGCTACCAAACTCACTCCTCCCCAGAGATAGACACCTTTTTTGCCTGGGATGGCGGAAAACCCTGCCGCAAACCGAAAGCCGGGATTTGGGTTTCCAGAAGTTCCCGCATCCAAAAGTTTCCAATCCTTTCCATCCCAAGCCCAGAGGTCCTTTCTGGGGAACTGCTTCCCCCATTTGGTAAACCCTCCAAACATCAAAATGCGATTGCTGGAAGGATCATAGGTCATTGAATGACCCTTGCGAGCCGGGGGTACGGTGTTGGGAAAGACTTGTTTCCAGGTGCTGCCATTCCATACCCAGGTGTCATTCAAAGCCCAGGCGGCGCTAAGGCCCACCTCCCCCCCAAACAAGACCACCTGCTTTGTGGTAGGGTTTGAGGCCATGGCAGCCCGTCCCCGTACGGGACTCGGGAGAGTCTTCGGTTTCATATTTTTCCAAGTGCGGCCATTCCAGACCCAGGTGTCATTGAGTAGGGCTTGGAGGCCATTGGAGGAAAATTGGAAGGAGATTCTATAGCCCCCGTACAATAGAGTCCCCTTGTTCACCCAATCATAGGCCATGGCGTGGAGGTTGCGGTAAGCGGGACCCTGTGGATCCAAAACTCCATCCCAGCTTTTTCCATTCCATTCCCAAACCACCGAGAAGCGGGGTTTTCTATATTTTAGGCCACGGGGTCCTCCGAAAAGTACAACCTTACCCCGACCATAATCCGTAACCATGGCGGCACCGACCATGTGGGGTAGGCCGTCATGCTCCATTTCCCAGCGGGCTTGGGAGGGGGCGGGGGGGGCGAAACACATAGCCCCCAGAAATAGAAAACCCTGAAGGAAAAGACGATTCATTGCCCACCACCTTCAATATAAACTAGGAAACTTTGCAGGTTTGACTGGGTGTAATCCAAAGGATTACTAAAGGGGGCTAACTGATGGGCAACCGCAAACCGCAAAGCGAGCGGTTGATTGCTATTGGAAGGAGTAGTTGGGGGAAAAACACTGACAACGGGCTTCACCGCCTTCGAATCATCAAAGCCCCGACTCCATGCATCAAATTTATCAATCCGGAAGGACTGCGGTGTCCTGAAAGGAATGGCATAATCAAAGAATTGGATCAAACTCAGGGGGGAATTGTTCGTGATCGTCCAAGTTAGATCCAGCCATTGGTAGGCCAGACTTGGATCACCCTTATAGGACCCAGGAGGATTCACTCGCCCAAAGGTGGGATCCGCATAGAGCCCGAGATTGTACTGAGCAATGCAAGACTGCCAGATCGGGTTTGTAGCTCTTGAAAAACCAAGAGTCTGACTTGAGGTCCACCAAGGATGCGGGTCATCCAATAAGTGAGGAACGATCTCCGTCACTTCCGGGAAATAATAATTGGTGGATTTCTGGAAACTCCAGGGGGACC
>DROQ01000225.1 GCA_011321845.1 Planctomycetota bacterium
AAGGCGGGTTCGATCCGGGAGAATCCCAAGGATCTCGAGGTTGTGGACCTGACCGATAAGGTGATCGAAGGTCTCGAGAATGTGGACATCGGGGAGGAAGCAAACGAAATCTAGCGCTGCTTTCCCATGACTCTTCCTCTCTAAGGCGCTACCCTGATTGTTCGATTCGAAGCCCAAAGGATTCATGATCTCGAACGATGGATGGAATCCTGGGGGCTCAAGGGCCAGGCGGGCCTGAAACGACAAGCGAGGAGGGGTTCTCAGTGAAGACTCGAACGTGGGCAGCGGTAGGAGGAGCCCTCCTGTTCATCCCCGGCTCCTGCGTAACCTCGACGCGCCCTCTTCCCGATTTCCAATCCGGTCTTCTTTCGGGCTCACGCACCGAAGTGCAGGTCTTTGATCCCTCTGGGACTCCCCTTGGGAAGCCGGTAGAAGTCAAAGGCAAGAAGCCACGCTTTGTGGGAAAACTCCGCTCTTCTCCCTGGGCGGATGCCTCCCTTGCCAAAAGGGCAGGGCGCCAGGGGGGGGGGAAGAAACAGAAGGGGGATGGGCAGGATTCTCCGAAACCCGAACCCGGGCAGGAGAAGGCCGCCCTCGGTGAGCGGGTTGGGGATGAAGAACTCTATTCACGGTTTGGGAGCCGGATCTGGATCCATCCCGACGGAAGGGTCACGAAACCCTTCTATGTGAATTCGGAAACCGGGCAAGTCCTGACCAGGTTATTGCAACTCGCCAACGCAACCCGACAGAATCCTCCAAAAAAGAAGGGGGAGCCCACCACCTATCAGATCAAAAAAAACAAAAAGGGAGGGGCAAAGTCTTTGATCGACTCCCTCCTGGGGGGCTTCGACATCGAAATCCACATGATTCCGGGCTTCGATTCCGTGGTCTCCCTTCCCCTTCCCAACAAAGGTTTCAATGGGTCGATTCCAAAAATCCCCGGCCCCCAGATCCAGAACGATCTCCTTCTCGTTACTGCCCAACCCGATGGACTGGAAGCTTTTGAGGAGACCATGAATCTCTTTTATGCCTCCGTTCCCCAGATTTTGATCGAGGTAAAGGTGGTGGAGGTCTCACATGGGGACACCTTGGACCTTGGGGTCAGCCAAACTTCGAGTTCTACTCCGACCCTGAAAACCCGAGGGAAGGGAGGTTTTCTCAAACAGATCATCTCCAAGTTCCCCAACTCCTCGATTACCGCCTCGGGGGCGGCGGCCGGCCCTTCCTCGGAGGGGTTGATTACCATTGGAGGGATTCATGACAATTTCGACCTGAACGCTCAGCTCGAAATGCTTCAAACCCAGGCAAAGGCCGACATTGTCTCCCACCCCCGGATTGCCGTGCGAAACGGGGGCATGGCAGTGATCAATACCACCACCCAAATCCCCTACCCCCAGGCCCAAATCATCGGCAACAACACCAAGACATCCATCAAGTTCGCCAACGTTGGGGTGACCCTGGCCATTCGCCCGGTGGTAACCCCTGGAGATATGGTCTATCTCCAGATTCAGGCGGACGTGTCCGCTGTGACCGGTTTTTCCAATACGGATCCGATTCCGACTCCCAATATCTCGACCAGGCGGGCCACCACCCAGGTCCTGCTTCCCAGTGGAAAATCCACTGCCATTGGGGGGTTGATCACAAGAAACCACTTCGAAAACGTCTCCAAACTCCCCATCCTGGGAGACATTCCCATCCTCGGCTATCTCTTTCGATCCACCTTCACGCAAAACAGCTACAACGAGGTCATCTTTATGATCCACCCCAAGGTGATCTATGGCTTCGAAGGGGATCTGGAAGGGCTGGAAGGGGATGACTTTTTGGGTGGAGGGTATTGATCCCCTCTCATGAGGGATGCGGATGAAGAATCCGGACAGGGAGCCTTGGGAGTTTGAGCCGCCATTGGTCCGCCGGGGAAGATCCGGGGGAGTTTTCTCGTCCCCCGGGGGAAACAAGCGTTCGACGGAGGGTTCGAGGTCGCAAAGCATACCGGCAGGGTGGACCCGGGGGAGGAAGCATGCGGGTTCCGTGGATGAATGTCTTATAAAGCAGGGATGAGCTGGGAGAATCGGAGTATGGATGCCCCCCCGGGGGGGAAAACGAAAGAGGCTGGGATTGCCCTGGTTCTGGTCCTGTTGATTGTCACCCTCCTCTACATCATTGTTGCCGAATTGGTGACGACCTCCGAGTTCGACCGTATGACAGCTGAGAATCTTGCGGTGGAGACCATGGAGTCCCAAGCGCTCAAGGTCGGGCTTGCCAAAGTCCTCGAAGACCTGGCGGGGGACAGTGATGGAGGTGGGGAAGGGGGCTCTGCGGGCGCGGGGGCCGGGGGGGCTCTGGGGAACCTCGGTGCCGGGGGAACCGGAGCGCCGGGGGGAAAGGGCCAGGGGAAGGAGGACGCGGGGGGGGACCCCGGCGATTCGAGCAGGGACTCCTGGTTCAAGCCCTATGTGGTGTATGAGGATGACCGATTGACGGTTTATGCCTTTG
Source organism: Planctomycetota bacterium (assembly GCA_011321845.1). Classification (GTDB taxonomy): domain Bacteria; phylum Planctomycetota; class UBA1135; order UBA1135; genus HyVt-539. Next base: position 2,494 of record DROQ01000225.1, read on the forward strand.
TGGAGGACGAGAACCGCAAGTTCAACATCCTCACCCTGCTTTCCCCGGACTCCGAGTTTCGCGACCGGTCCAGGAAGCGTTTGATCCGCCTCCTGGATGAACTCTGGGAGGACGCGGAGTTTGATCTCAGCCGCTCCGAAGCCGAGACCTGGGTGACAGCCATGGAGGAGTGGATGCGAGGGGAGAGCCGCAATGACGATCTCCCCAAGCCTCCCCTTGCGGGGAAGTTCGAGTTGGACAAATCCGAGGTCCTCCCACCCTTTTCTTTGCATGAATTGATGCTTACGGGCCGGATTCCCAAGGAAGCCTTTCCGGATCGGATTGTGGGGAGGACACTCTTTCCTGGATTGGAGTCGGTTCTGACGGTCTATTCCTCGGTCCGTCGTACTCCTCTCCCTGGGGGACCTGGCGAGGGAGGCGGCGCGAACCCCTCTGGGGGAGCCGGGGATCAGGGGGGTGGGAATCCCCAGGCCGGGGGGAATGGGACCGAGAATGGAACGGGGGGAGAGGACAAGGAGAAGGCCCTGGGACCCGGGATTCGGATCAACATCAACACGGCTCCCCGGGCTGTACTCCAAGCCTTGGCCCCGGTGAGCGAGATCCCTGGGTCGGTGATCGAGTCCATTCTCCGCTACCGGAACGAGATCGAGGAGGAGAAGGAGCAGGGGGGGGATGAAGAAGCCCTGCTGGAGGATCAGGGCCCCAAGTACAAGATCTTCACCAGTGTGGAGGACCTGGATCTTGTGGAGGACTGGAAACTCCTGCCCGAGAATGACGCCCTGGATCGCTTCAAGAATCTCCTTACCACCCGTTCCAATGTTTTCACCATCCACCTTGCAGCTCTATACAAGCGGGACGAGGAGGGAAAAGCCTTCCAGATCACCAAGGTGCGAAGTGTTTGGGTTCGTGACGACCAGGGGGAGGAGGCCAAAATGTACCCCCTGATTCCCCTGCACAGGGTCCAGGGCTTGCGGGTTTTTCAGGTGGATTTCCCCGATGAAGTCGAGGAAAACGCCGACATCTCAGAGGAAGAGGAATTTGCTGCGGAGCAGAATGCCTGGAATCCCTTCAGGCTGGACTTCTATGATCCGAAAAAGCGAAACGAATATCGCTGAATCCTCGGATCGATTCAGGATTCCTTCAGATTGGTGGGAAAAAATGTTTGGTCCCCCTTGCTCAGATTCGTGGGGCAAGTAGAATCGTTCGACTTTTTTAGCAAGATTGGGCGGTCCCCGGTTTTTCAGACTTATCGAATGGATCGGGATTGGGACGCACGGGAAGCGGGAAGGAAGGAGCTGGCTTTGCTCCTTTTTTGAGTTCCCTAATCCCCCCTCTTGCCTTTTTTCCTATACACAAGTTTCTTCCCTTTTGTTCCTATTTCGAGATCAAGACAATGACTGCCACTGATTCGGCAACCAAAACCGCCAAGAAATCTTCCAAGGATATCGCCCGACTCAGGAAGCTCCGCAATATCGGGATTATGGCCCATATCGATGCGGGCAAAACCACCGTGACGGAGCGCATTCTTTTTATCACGGGGCGCACCCACAAGGTCGGCGAGGTCCACAATGGGGAAGCGACCATGGACTACCTGGCGGAGGAGCGGGAGCGTGGGATTACGATCACCTCCGCGGCGACGGCCTGTCAATGGAAGGAACACCAAATCAACATCATTGATACGCCTGGGCACGTGGACTTCACCGTTGAGGTCGAGCGCTCTCTCCGTGTTCTGGATGGGGCGGTTGGGGTGTTTTGTGGAGTGGCGGGGGTCGAAGCCCAATCCGAGACGGTGTGGCGCCAGGCGGATCGTTACGAGGTTCCCCGGATCGCTTTTGTGAACAAGCTCGATCGCACCGGGGCCAACCTTGATTTCGTCATCGACTCCATCAAGACCCGCTTGAACGTGACTCCTGTTCAGATGCAGATGCCCATAGGGATCGAGAAGGATTTCCTGGGGGTCATCGATCTTGTGGAGCAGAAGGCTTATATCTGGGCCGAAAATGCCAAGGATGTAGAGATCCGGGACATTCCCGAGGAACTCCGCGAAGAGGCGGAATCCTTGAGGAATGACCTGATCGCGAATGTCGCCGAATTCGATGACAGCGTTCTCGAAAAATTCGTCGAAGGGGAACCCTTGAACGTTCCCGAGATCAAAAAGGCCATCCGGGCCGGAGTCCTCCAACGTGCGATCGTCCCCGTCTTTTGTGGATCCGCCCTCAAAGACAAGGGGATTCAGAATATCCTGGACGCGGTCGTGGATTATCTCCCCTCCCCCATGGACCTTCCCGACCTGAAGGGGATCCATCCAAAAACGGGGGAGGAGATCACTCTCAAGCTCCTTCCGGATCAACCCTTCTCCGCTCTGGCCTTCAAGACCATCTCCGACCAGAATGGGGATTTGACCTTTGTTCGGATTTACTCAGGGACTTTGGCCCCGGGAACCACGGTGTTGAATCCCCGGATCAATCGCCGCGAGCGGGTGGGGCGACTCCTCCAGATGCATGCAAACCGCCGTGAGCCGATCGAGCTGGCCCAGGCCGGGGACATTGTCGCCATCATGGGGTTGAAGCAGTCTTCTACCGGAGACACCCTCTGCACCCAGGACTTCCCTGTCGCTCTGGACTCCATGGAGTTTCCCGAGACGGTGATCGCCATGTCCATTGAGCCGAAGACGACCAAGGACAGGGACAAGCTTTCCGATACCCTGGCCAAGCTCACCCGGGAGGACCCCACCTTCCACGCCAAAACCGATGAGCAGTCCGGGCAAATCATCATCGAGGGGATGGGGGAACTCCACCTGGAGGTGGTGCTCAATCGGATCCAGAAGGAGTTCCGGATCCCCGTCAATGTCGGCAAGCCTCGGGTGGCCTACCGCCAGACCTTGAAGAAGGAGCGCCAGGTCGAAGCGCGCCACGTCAAGCAGTCGGGTGGCCATGGTCAGTTCGCCGTCGCTCGCCTGATCTTTTCTCCCAAGGAAACCGAGAAACCGGTCGAGTTCGAGAACAATATCAAGGGTGGGGTGATCCCCCAGGAATACATCCCCTCCGTTCTCAAAGGGATCGAGGCGGCTGCCGCGGGAGGAGGAAAGCTGGGCTATCCCTTTGTGAATATCCACGCCAACCTCTACGACGGGCAATACCACGAGGTGGATTCTTCGGACATGGCCTTCCAGGCAGCGGGGCAGCTCGCCTTCCGTCAGGCGACCGAGGGGAACATCGTCCTCCTGGAGCCCATCATGCGCATCGAGGTCCAGACTCCGGAAGAATACGTGGGGGATGTGATCGGGGATCTCAACAGCCGGAGGGGCATGGTTTCGGATATCGACCTGACCGGAAACCTGCGGACGATCAAAGGCAAGGTCCCCATCGCCGAGATGTTCCAATATTCCACCGCTCTGCGGGGAATGACCCAGGGCCGAGGGACCTTTATGATGGAGCCTCTCGAATACACCCCTGTTCCCCAATCGGTGGCGGAAAAAATCTTCAAGGGGGAAGAGGGATGATCCGAGCCCTCCTCTTCTCCCCCCTTGTCATGCTGGCTCCGATTCAGCTCCAGGGGAGAAGGGGAGGCCCGCCGGTCCCATCCCCCAAGAGTCCGCCAAAACTGCTGGTTTATGTTTCGGTGGACCAGTTGGCTTCCCGATACATCGGGCGTTTTCGTCCTTTTTTAGGCGAAGGGGGATTCCGGCGTTTGCTGGAGGAGGGGGCCTACTTCTCCAAGGCTTCCTATCGGGATGCGTCCACGGAGACCGGTCCTGGGCATTCGGTGCTGGGAACCGGGGTCTACCCGGACAAAAGTGGGATCGTAGGAAACTCTTGGCGCGAAGGCCCCGGTCTAAGGTCGAAATATTGCGTAGCAGGAAAATCCGGAATGTCCCCTGCCAACCTCCTCGTCCCCACTCTCTCCGATCAGTGGAGAAAAAAATTCGGAGCCAAGGCACGGATTCTGAGCATCTCTCTCAAGGACCGCGCGGCCATCCTCCTGGGGGGGAGGGAAGCCGATTATGTGGGATGGGGGAGGGGTCTTGGGACCTCTCGTTTTTACCTCGAGCGGGATCTGAGCCCGATTGGGGAGCGGGCTCGGATGATTTTGAAGAACTTTGCCGTTTCCCAGAGGAAGAGCTGGAAGGGGGCTGTCTGGGAACCCCTCTGGAAAACCTGGGAGAAAGAACGGGTCAAAGCCCTTTTGGCCTCGGGAATCCGCCCGGATGACGATCCTGCGGAAAGGGCTCCCAGGCCCTGGAAGAACAGCTTTCCCCATGTCCTTTCCCACAAGGGGAGGCTTCTTTCCTCGAGTCCCTTTGGGAACCTTTTCCTGGAGAAGGCGGCCGAGACCCTCCTTCGGGACCCCGTTCTCGCGCTGGGGAAGGATGAAACTCCCGACCTTCTGCTGCTCTCGTTCTCTTCTACGGACTACGTGGGGCATGCTTTTGGCCCCGATTCCTGGGAGGTCGCCGACACCTTTCTCAGGTTGGACCGACAACTGGCCAGGTTGCTCCATCTTTTGGACCAGAGAGTGGGGAAGGGGGCTTATGTGTTTTGCCTCTCTGCCGACCATGGGGTCGCTCCCATTCCCGGGCC
>DROQ01000226.1 GCA_011321845.1 Planctomycetota bacterium
ACCTCCTGCAGAGGGACCTGGTCGATCGATTCCAAATCACCAAGGCCGAACTCTGGCTCGGAACCACGGCGCGGCCCATCCTGACCCATGATTTCGGCGGCAACCGGAGGGGTGAACTCCACCCCCTCTTCAGTTCGACCAAACTCATCACCGCCAGCGCCATCCTGGTCCTCGTCGACAAGGGCCTGCTGCGCCTCGATGACCCCGTCGACAAATACCTCCCTTACTTCAAGACCAAGGTGGGCAAGGCCACGATCCGCCAGCTCCTGACCCATAGTTCCGGCCTGCCCGATTCGCACTGGTCCCTCTACGTGCAGACCACCACCCTGGACCGCTGCGTCCGGGAGATCGCCAAGGTCAAGGCGCTCTATGCTCCAGGGACAGCCTTCCTCTATGGGAGCGTCTCCTACCAGGTCGCCGCGCGTATCGCCGAGGTAGTGAGCAAGAAGAGCTGGGCCCAGCTCGTACGGGAGAACGTCCTGGATCCTCTCGGGATGAAGACGACGGATTACCAGGCCCTGGGCAAGACGCGAAACCCCATTGTCGCCATCGCGGGGCGCAGCTCGGCCCAGGAATACGCCCACCTCCTACAGATGATCCTGGGGAAGGGGGTCTATGGCTTCAGGCGCGTCCTCTCCACCAGGATGGTCCGAGAGATCCTCCGTGTGCAGAACAAGGGGATGAAAGTCCTCAAGCTGCCCTTCAAGGGACTCGGGCCCTATGGCATCGGGCTGTGGCTGGACCGCATCTCCAAGAACGGGAGGGTGCTCCAGGCGAACCATTATGGAGCCTTCGGTTTCAGCCCCTGGCTGGATCTGGAACGGGGCCTCTGCGGGGTCTTCGCCGTGACGAAGAGTCTCTTCGATGTCTTTCCCGTGGTAGAAGCCTTTCGGGCGAGGATCGATCGGGCTTTCCTCCCGGCGGGTGTCCAATGCTTCGGCGCGCCGACTCCCTGGTGCAGGGGGATTCCCGCCTTCACCCTCTCCCAGCGCCCCTTTTCCCTGGCCCCCGATTTCGGAGCCAGGCTGGAAGGTCTCCCTCCGCTGAGCCCCGGCTGGATCTTCGTCGGCTTCAAGAAGAACGAAAAGGGGCTCGACCTGATGGGAACCCGCTTCTTTCTCGCCGGCCCGGTTCCGCTCTTCTTCTCGGCCTTCAGCGACGCCAAGGGCAAGGCCCTCCTGCCCCTGCCCTGGAAGAAGCCCCTCCCCGGGATCCAGTTCTACTTGCAGGCGCTCTGGCTGAACCCCGCCGCCTGCAAGACCGGGAGGTTCAGCGCCACGGCCGCGCTGCGCGTGCGGATTCTCTGAACAGGCCCTGTTCCCTTCGGAGCGGAGAGGTAAAAACAGGGACATGAAGCCCATCATCCGCGACGCCCGCCCCGAGGATCTTGGGGCGATCGCCCACTTTCAGGTCGAGATGGCCCGACTCACCGAGGACCGGGAACTCCCTCTGGAGCAAGTGACCCGAGGGGTCCAGGCCGTCTTCGAGAGAGAAGGGCTGGGGTTCTACCTCGTGGCCGAGCTGGATGGAGAGGTCCAGGCATCCCTCCTGGTCACCCGCGAGTGGAGCGACTGGCGGGCGGGGTGGTTCTGGTGGATCCAATCGGTCTATGTCGCCCCGCCCGCCCG
>DROQ01000227.1 GCA_011321845.1 Planctomycetota bacterium
CGGCCAGGAACAGAAACGACGAACCGCAGGAGAGGTCTTGAACTTTTTGAAAGCCAAGCCGGACAAGTGGCGTGTGGTCTATTCGATGAGCGATGGGACATCAACGACGGATCCGGAAGGAGACGGACACGCTACGGATCCATGGTACCGACATCATAAAAATTGTGGGGATTCGGTGACTTCAAAAGTAAGTCTGACTTTTTCCGTTGAAACTACCCAAACCGATAACAAGGGTTGGGAATGGAAGGTGGGGGCCAAGGGGAAACTGAGTGGGGGGATTCCTTTTTTAGTAAAGGGGGAGACTGAAATTGGAGGGGAGGGTGGAAGAAATGGGTTCTGGTCTGTTACGAAATCCAACGGCCTTGAATTCCATTTTGAGGACTCGAAAACACATGGTTACCACTTTCGGCCTTGTAAGGATGAAATCTTTTTTTATCTCGAATGGGAACTCCAAACTTTAGTGCTGGGAAAATACAATTCCAATACCAAGAAGTCTGAATTGAAGCGGATAAAAATTTGGACACCCAAAGGCATTGAATCTGACCATTTTCCAGCCAAAGAATGCTGTTTCTGGGGAGAAGACGGCAAGGGGAAATGCAATTGTAAAAAGGTTCCCCCTAAGAAATCTCATTAGATAAAGAAGAGGGGGAGGTTCCTATCCTTTCTTTAGATTGGGTTTTTTGTTCAATAGAAAGCAGGATAAGAGTCTGTCGGACTTACCCCCAACCTTAACCCTCATTTTCCCCTCCCACCAGGGGTCAGCCCCACAGATTGCTAAGAGAGGGCATGCCATGAACCCTCCTCACTCCTGGCCTCCGTCATGGGCCCAGCCCTGGGTTTCCGGTTTTTTTTTCAGAAAACCTGGCGGACTCCCCTGGAAGTTCACGGCTAGGAGAGCAACTCCAACCAAAGGAAGGAAAAAATGAAAGCAAAACCGAAGCAAAACCAATCGTTCCTCTTTTCCCGGCTGCAGGGACTTTTCCCTGTGCTCGCCCTCTTGCTCCTGGGTGGGCAAGGAAAGGCCCAGCAGGGCAGCTACTCCTATTTCGGACAGGGTTGCAGCAAACAGATCCGCTCCGATGGCCCGGGCTTCAACTGGAATTGCAAATCCCCATCCTCGGTCCGGACCTCGGGCGCTCCCTATGCCATCATCACCAAGAACCAGGTGGACCGAACCATAACCGGGGCCCGTTTCCGCATGCGAGCCGCCCAGCCTTACACGGCTTCGCTCGAGCTTTGGACTCTGTCGAAGGCGGGAGTTCCCCAGAACCGGGTGGCAAAAGGAAGCATCCGGATCGGAAAGACCTACGGGGTCTATCGCGGGGCCTTCCAAAAGCCTTACACCATCGGCGGCGGCACTCCCCACGCCATTGTCCTCGTTCTCCCGCAAGGCGCTTTTCTACCGATTTGCACCCAAGGCCAGACGATCAAGGGCTATTACTTTTCGAAAGGAAAATGGAGAACCATCGATCGCCCCTGGGTTTTTGGGGAGACATGGGTCGACACCCTCAAACCTCTGACCCTCACCGTGCCAGAACCACCCTTGATTGGCAGGATATTCAAGGTCAATACCAATTACTCCGCCCCTCAGTCGATCGTTTTTCTCCACTTCGGAGCGACCAAAAAGCTTTGGGGAGGAATCCCCCTTCCCCTGTCCCTGAAATACCTCGGGGCTCCCGGTTGTTTCCTGCTCATCTCTCCCGATCTGACCTTCGTCAATCAAGCCTCCCACCTGGGCAATCGAAGCTTCCGTTTCCCCCTTCCGAAGACTCCTTCTCTGATCGGGTTCCCCTTCCACAACCAGTTCATGTCCCTGGATCCCTCCGCCAATCGCCTCGGGATCCTCTTCAGCAACGGAGGATCCGCCAAGGTCGGGAAACCCTGCGGGGATGGCCCCAAGGGTTCGGCCAGTGGGACGCTGAGAACCACTCTCCAGCCGGTTCCCTCCTTCGGACTTCCCCCCTTTCCGATCTCGAGTCGTTACAGCGGCTCTCGTTACCTGCGCTGCTGTGGAATCAATGGTCCCAGCGCCTGCCGTTTCGAGGGATCCGGCCCCCTGGCAGGTCGTCTGCCCTCCTTCCAAGTCTCCCCCACCCTCCTCAGAAAGGTCCAGGCAACGGTCAACGCCAAGATCCTTTCCCTCCTGGTCGCGGCTGCACCCAAGTCCGCCCGCGTCACGGCTTCGACTCGGCTCGGCCTCAAGGTGAACGGCCTCAGCCTCCAGGGAACGCTCAAAGTCTTCAAGGATGGATGCACCAAGGTTTCGAGCTACCAGAGCACTGCCAAGGTTCTCTATCCCCAGGGAAGCACAGGAACCGCCAAGGTTTCGGCGACCTACAGAGCCTCCGGATTTGGCCTTCCAAAATCCTTCAGCTTCGACTGCACAGTCACGGGAAGCCCCTATGGAAACTGGGATATCACCAAGAACGCCACCCAGTTGAGTGGAGGAATTTCCCAGATCCGGGTCCAGGGCAAGGCCACATTCCCGGGAACGACCAAGGTCGTCACCATCGACTTCACCGTTCCTACCTCGGCCCTCTCCTTCACGACTCCACGCCAGGCCCTCCCCTCCATCCCGGATTTCTGCAAGTAATCGCGAACCCATCGTCCTCCCCTCTCAAAAAAGCGGGGAGGACGGTTCTTGCAATTGGGATGTCAGGTTCGGCTCTCCAGTCATGGGAAAAGGCAAAGGGAAGACTTTCCCCTCACGGCGGCTTCGAGGGGAGTTCCAGGACAAAGGATGAAGGTGTTAGAATGCTTCCCCAGCCAACTTCCATCCTTTTTGCATTTTCTTGTCTCGCTCCCGGAAAGATCCTGGTTTCGAAGGCTTCGACGAACCGGCCCCCCCGCCCTCTGAATCCGAGGACATCACTCGCATCCTGGAACGCGCCGCGCGCGAAGGCGAGGAGGCCGTCAAGGCCGTCCTTCCTCTTGTCTACCCCCAGCTTCGGGCCTTGGCCCGGGCGAGATTGCGGGCTCTTCCCCCGGGAGAAACCCTCCAAGCCACAGCCTTGGTCCACGAAGCCTACCTCCGGATTTCCCGCAAACCTTCCCAGGATTGGGAAGGAAGGAGACACATCCTCTTTGCCGCTTCCAGGGCCATGCGGGACATCCTCATTGAAAGCGCGCGAAAAAAACAGGCTCTCAAACGAGGAGGGAAACGGAGGCGCACCCCCATCGAGGATCTGCCCCTCGCCCTGGAGACTCCCAGCGAGGACATCCTCGCCTTGGACGAAGCCCTGGAAGAACTCAGGGAGCAGGATCCCCAAGGGCACGCCCTCGTCACCCTCCGCTATTACGGAGGCCTGACCATGAAGGAAATCGCCGACCTTCAGGAAACTCCCCTTCGAACCGTCGAACGAAGATGGCGCTTCTTGCGCGCCTGGCTTGCGGACAGGATCCAAGCATGAAAAGACATGCGATTCCCACGCGCCTCGAGGAGGAGTTCCACCAGGCCATCGAATTGGAGGGAAGGGAACGAGAGGTTTTCCTCGAACGACTCGAAAACCAGGATCCCGCCCTGGCCACTGCCCTTCGACGGCTCATTGCTCTCGATGAACGGGAACTGGAGGAACTGGACCGCCCTCTCTTGGAACAACTCAGCTTCCAGGAAAGAACCCAGCCTCCGAGCCCGCTTCCCTTGAGGGTCGGCCCCTATCGCATCGAGGGCCTGCTGGGCAAGGGAGGCATGGGCATGATCTACGAGGCCAGCCAGGAGAATCCCCACCGCACCATCGCCCTCAAACTGCTGCGTCGGGACCTCCTCGATCCCGAAGCAGAACGACGCTTCCACCGGGAGGCCGAGATTCTCGCCCGACTCCCCCATGAAGGAATCGCCCACATCTACCAGGCCGGTCATGGCCTGGTCCAATGGCCGGGGGGAGAGACAAGCGAACAGCCCTACCTGGCCATGGAATTGATTCGAGGCCTTCCCCTGGTGGAATACTGCCGTCGAAACAGACTCGGCCTCGAAGAACGCATCAGGCTCCTGATCCGGATCTGTTCCGCAGTGGAACAGGCCCACCGAAAAGGGATCGTCCATCGCGACCTCAAACCCCAGAACATCCTCGTCAACCAGGAAGGGGTTCCCAAGGTTCTCGACTTCGGAGTAGCCCGGCTCCTCGAAGCGGAACGAAACCAGAGTTTTCAGACACACACAGGGCAGATCCTCGGCACCCTCTCCTACATGAGTCCCGAACAGGTCCGCGGGGATTCCCGGTCCATCGGCCCTCCCAGCGATGTCTACGCCCTGGGTGTCATCGGCTTCCAATGCCTCGCGGGGGTTTTCCCTCTCGACGTACATGGCTGTTCGATCGCCCAAGCGGCCCGAATCATCCAGGAGGAACAACCAACCCGTCTTGGGGAGCATGACTCCAGCCTGCGGGGGGACCTCGAGACGATCTTCGAGACGGCCCTGGAGAAGGATCCCCAGCGCCGCTATCCCTCGGCCGGAGAGATGGGGGCGGACCTCCAACGCTTTCTCCAAAATGAACCGATCCATGCCCGTCCCCCCTCCCGGCTCTACCGCATCCAGAAGTTCACCCGCCGCCACCGCGGCCTGGTCTACGGAACCTTGACCACCTTCCTGGTCCTGATTCTCGGGGTCATCGGAACCACCACCTTCGCCCTTCGCTCCCGAAAGAGCGAAGCCGAAGCCAAGAGCGCCCTCGCCAGGGCCAGGCGCGAGGCCGACAAGACCGAACAAATCCGTCGCTTCCTCGCCGGAATGTTGACGGCCTCCGATCCCAACCTGAGGAGGGGGAAGCCCCTCACGGTCGTCGAGCTGGTCGACGCCGCCGCGAGGGAAATGGACCGCAATCCTCCCAAGGATCCTCTGGTCGAAGCTTCCCTACGGGGCACCCTGGGGGAAACCTACAGGAACCTCAGCCAATACCCACGCTCCGCAAGACAGCTGAAAAAAGCCCTGTCCCTGTACGAAAGCCACCTGGATCCAGGGGATCCCCGGACGGCCGAGCTTCGCCTGAAGTACGCTCGGGTCCTCGTCGAAACCCAGAAACTGGAAGACGCAGAAAAACAGCTCCGACTCTGTGCCGCGGCCTACCATTCTCTCGGAGATCGTGGAAAGGAGGGGCTCACCCAGGTCCTGCTCTTTCGATCCCAGCTCCTGACAGAGAGGCGTAGATTCGAAGAGGCCGCACAGCTCGCGAAAAATGCCCTGGACCTGGCACGCAAGATCCCCGGACAACCCCTCCTCCTTGCAGACTGCCTC
>DROQ01000228.1 GCA_011321845.1 Planctomycetota bacterium
CACCCAGTCGGGATAGAGAAGGGTCCCTTCGGGAGTCATCGCCCGCCACATCAGGCCCGAACTCACGCCGGAGACCCACATCGAGACGACGTAGAAAAGGATGCCAAGGGTCCCGACCCAGAAGTGGGCGTCCGCGAGTTTCTTCGAGTACATCTCCGTCTTGAAGAGCTTGGGAACCAGCCAGTAGAACATCCCAGCCGCCATGAACCCGTTCCAGCCGAGGGCGCCCGCGTGGACGTGCCCGATGATCCAGTCCGTGTAGTGGCCCAGGGCGCTCACGCTCTTGATGGAGAGAAGGGGCCCCTCGAATGTGGACATGCCGTAGAAGGTCACGCCCGCGACGAAGAACTTGAGAACAGGATCCGTCCTCACCTTGTCCCATGCCCCGCGCAGGGTCAAAAGGCCGTTGAGCATCCCGCCCCAGGAGGGCGCCCAGAGCATCAAACTGAAGAGCATGCCGAGGGACTGGGCCCAGTCCGGCAACGCCGTGTAGAGGAGGTGGTGCGGACCCGCCCAGATATAAATAAAGATCAGAGCCCAGAAGTGGACAATGGAGAGCCGGTAGCTGTAGACCGGCCGATTGGCTGCCTTGGGCAAGAAGTAATACATGATCCCGAGAATGGGAGTGGTCAGGAAGAAGGCCACGGCGTTGTGCCCGTACCACCACTGGGTGAGGGCGTCCTGGGTCCCCGCGAAGAGGCCGTAGCTCTTGTTCCAGAAAATCGGCAGGGCGAGGTTGTTGACGATGTAGAGCAGGGCGATCGTCAGGATGGTCGCGATATAGAACCAAAGGGCCACGTAGAGCTGCTTTTCATTCCGGATGGCCAGGGTCCAGAAGAAGTTGATCGCGAAGGCTACCCAGACCAGAACCACGAGAAGGTCCAGGAACCACTCCAGTTCCGCGTATTCCTTGGACTGGGTGATGCCCAGGGGAAGGGTGATGGCCGCCCCCAGAATAATGAGCTGCCAGCCCCAGAAATGGATCTTGGTCAAAAAGTCCGAAGCCGTCCGGACCTTGCAGAGCCTCTGCGTGGAGTAGTAGACCCCGGCGAAGATCATGTTCCCCACGAGGGCGAAGATGGCGGCGTTCGTGTGGAGGGGACGAATGCGCCCGAAGGTCAGCCAAGGGAGCCCGAAGTTGAGCTGCCAGAAGCTGAGCTGCAGAGCGGCGAGGAGCCCCACCAGAACCGCAATGAGCCCCCATCCGATGGAGGCCCACATGAAATTCTTCACGCTCACATCGTCGTAAACGACACGGGTTTTCCCAAGCGAGGGAGAGGCGACATTCTGCTCCGACATCTTCTTACCTCAAACTAGGTCCTATGTCCGGATATGCTCTTATGGGAGCAAGAGCCTAGAGAAGGTTTCTCATTTTGCAGTTCAATTTGTCCCCTTTTTTCGATCTGCGACACTTCGCCCCCGGGAACTTGGGACCTTTCCATGCACAGAATGGGCTCCATAGCCGAGAGGACCCCGAGCAGACTCTTCAAGAATTCTCCGCGTCCTCGGAGGGGAGCGAAACCTCCCCTGTCTCGGGGATGGGGGTTTCAGGAGGGAGGTCCTTGCTGTTGGCGTCGTCTTCCAATGGCAGAAGGGAGAGACGGTCCATGTGCTCGGGTTCCCGGTTTCGGATGCTGTAGAGGAACATCCCCACTCCCGCCGCGGCGAGGAGGAGACTGCAGAAAACAAGGAGGGGAACGACGCTCATTGGGTTCTTCCGGGATCTCGCATCTTGGCCCAGGTTCGCCCCAGGAGGACCAGGGAGCTGGCCGGCATCAGGATGGCGCAGAGAAGGGGGCTCATCAAGCCCATCAAACAGAGCGTCACCGCCACTCCGTTATAGATCCCCGCGGCCCAGAGATTCCAGCGGACGATTTTTCGGTAGCCGACTGCCACATCGAAAAGATCCGAGACCGCATTGCCTCCTCCTCCCAGGTAAAAGAAATCGCAGGCCTCGGGAAGGACGGGTCGGTCGATGGCGGGGGTCCCCGCCGCGCTGGCCTCGCGGAAGGCCAGGGCGTCGTTGAGGCCGTCCCCGAGCATGAGCCCCCGGCCCTGGTCCAAGCGCCGGACCAGCTCGGCCTTGGCCTCGGGGCGGAGCCCGCCCAGGGCGCGCTCCTCGGGGATTCCCAGCTTTTTCGCCGCCGCCTGCACCTTGTCCGGGTGGTCGCCGCTCAGGATCCAGACTTCGAGCCCTTTTCTCCCTAGCTCCTCGAGAGCCTCCTCGTAGCCCGAGCGCAGGTCCTCTTCGACCCGAAATGCGGCGAGCAGCTCCCCTTCCCGCGTGAACAGGCATTCTCCCTCCCCCTCCCCCGCGAAACCCGGCCGGCCCAAGCGATAGCGGGTCCCCCCCAGCTCCGCCTCGAGCCCCTCACCGAGTTCCTCCCGCACCCGAAGCTCGGAGAGGAAGCGTCGCTCCTCCTCAGGCACCCGTTCGCTGATGGCAGCCGAGACCGGGTGAAGGCTCGAGCGCGCCATGGTGTAGAGAACCGCCCAGGGAAAGCCCTCTCCCGGCTTTCCACCCACCTCCCCGAGAGGCCTGGCGATCAACCCTCCCCAAGTCAGGGTACCCGTCTTGTCAAAAAAAACCCGCCGCAGGCCCACAATCCGGTCCAACAGGTCCCCGCTGCGCACGAAGATCCCCCGGCCCCGGAGCCGGGCCATCCCCAGGTCGAAGCCCAGGGGGATCGCCAGGCCCAGGGCGCAGGGGCAGGTCACGACCAGGATGGAGATGGCCACGTCCAGGGAGCGTGAAGGATCCAGGTAGGCCCAGAGCATGGCCCCGAGGAAGGCCAGGCCGAGCACCCCAAGGACATAGACCCGGCTGAGCAGATTCCAGAACCCCTTCCCCCTGTCATCGGTGAAGGGGCTCGCCTCGGGCCGCAGCAGGCGCAGCAGCCCCGATTCCTCCACTCCCCGCCGGACCTCGAGGCGCCGCGGGCTTGGGTCGCGCACGAAGGAACCCGCCGGCACCTCCTCCCCCTCGCGAAAGCGGCGCGGCTCCGACTCCCCCGCGATCCAGTCCAGCGAGAAGAGTCCCTCCCCGTCCAGGAGCAGCGCGTCCACCGGCACCAGGTCCCCCGGCAGCCCTAGGAACAGGTCCCCCTTCTCCAGGCTCAGGGCAGGGACCGTCTCCAGCCGCTCTCCCTCGACCTTGCGGACCTGGAGCTTCTCGATCCCCTCGGCCTTGAGCAGAAAACGCCGGTTGCGCGTGATGGCCCGCTCCTGCAACCAGCGCCCCAGCAGCATCAGGGTGATGAAGATCGTGACCGTATCGAAATAGCTGTGGTCCCCTCGTGCCAGGAACCAGTAGACCGAGCCCCCGTAGGCGAGGAGGATGCCCAGGGCGATGGGCAGATCCAGGTGTAGAACATGGTTCTTGAGCCCGGCGAAGGCCGCCTTGAAGAAGACCGGCCCCCCCACCAGAACCGCCAGGGTCGCCAGGCCGAAGGAAATCCAGCGGAAGAGTCCATAGATCTGGGGATCGCTGGGATCCAGCCCGAAGTAATAGCTGAAGGCGAACATCATCGCGTTCATCGAGAGGGCGGCGCAGATCCCCAGCCGCCAGAGGAGGCCGCGCTGCCGCCGCTCCCCCTCCTTCTCTTCCTCGGCCCGCCCCCGCGGCCCCAGCCGGTAGCCCAGAGACTCCACCGCGTGGATCCAGGTCCGGAGGTCCAATTGTGCGCGGTCATAGCTGAGATCCACCTGCCCCAGCCCCGGGTTGAGCTGGATCTGCAGGGCGCCGGGGAGGCGGTTCCAGAGCTTTTGCAGCACCCAGACGCAGGCCGCGCAGTGGATCCCTTGGATGTCAAGCTGGACCCGGGTGAGGCTGCCCTGCAAGCGCCCCTCCCGCTCCAGGGCGGGCAGCCAGTCCAGGACAGAAGGTCGCGGAGCCGCCCCCACGGGTTGCCCCCTCCCTCCCCCCAGCTCATAAAAGGTCCCGAGATCCTGACCCTTCAGGATCCCGTAGACGGCCTCGCAGCCCGGGCAGCAGAAACCGGGGTGCCTGCTCCCCGGGGGAACCGGCAGCCCACAGTGCAGGCAAGCCTCCGCGCCTTTTTTTTTCTCGGCCCGGGCCGGGGCTGCCTTATCTTGTTCCCCTTCAGCCATGGCTTTGTCATAGGATCTAACGCATGTTTCTCCAGATCGCAACGCAAACCGTCCTCCAGGACATCGTCAACAACGCCTCCCTGGGGGCGGTCGGAAGCGTGCACTGCGCCGGAATGTGCGGTCCCCTGGCCGGCTGCTTCATGGGTTCCAAAAAAGGCGTCATCAGCTACCACAGCGCCCGGCTGATCTCCTACACCCTGGTCGGCGCCATGGCCGGGACCCTGGGCGCCCTCCTCGGAACCGCCAAGGTCACAGGGCAAGGTCCCTGGATCTCCCTGGGCATCGTGTTTTTCCTCCTCCTCTACGCCTTCGGCCTGGAGAAGTATCTCGGCAAGATCCCCGGCCTGGCCAAGGTCCTCGGGGGCTGGTCCCAAAAGACCCTGCACTGGAGCCCGGCCGCGCGGGCGGGGGCTCTCGGGGCTCTGACCCCCCTTCTCCCCTGCGGTCTCCTCTACGCCGCCTACGGCGCTGCCCTTGCGACAGGGACTCCCCTGCGCGGCGCCCTCTCCATGGGAGTCTTCGCCGCCGCCAGCCTCCCCCTCCTCGCCGCCTCCCACCTGTTCCTGGGCAGCATCCACCAACGCCTCGGTCCCCGCGGCATGCTCCTCCTGCAGCGCGGCGCCATGCTCTGCGCCGCCTTCATCCTGGCCTGGCGCAGTTACAAGGAACTCACCGGCGCTTCCTGCTGCGGAGGCTGAGCCAAGCAAACGAGGAAAGGCCTCAGACGCTCTTCCCGGTGCCAAATGTGAGGGGTGAGGGAAGTAAGGAGGAAAGCCTCAGGGCATCTCCTCGCTCAGGCAGAGGGGATGCCAGCAGCGGCAGACGGCTCCGTCGGTGTAGACATCGAGGATGCCGAAGGCGCCGGGGGGCAGGGCGAGGGCCGGGGCGCGGCCCAGACTCAGGCCGATGAGCCAGGCGGCGAAGCCCTGGAGGAGGTGCCCGCCGGCGACGACGGCGACGGTCTTTTCGAAGACCTCCCCGCGCAGATCCTCCCACCAGGAGCGAATGCGATCGAGGGACTCGTTCAGGCTCTCGCCGCCGGGAGCGGCGGCGGTCCCGTAGGAGAGGAAGAACTCTTTGATCTTGTCGGGATCCTCGCGGCGGATCTCTTCCCAGAGTTTGCCGCTCCAGTCTCCGAGGTCCTGGTCGAGGAGGCGGGGGTCCTCCTCCAGCTCCAGGTCCCGGTCCCCGGCGAGGGCGCGCGCGGGCTCGCTGGAGTGCGCCACCGGGGCGGCGAAGACCCGGTCGATGGGGATGGCGTCGAGGGTCTTCATGACCTGCAACCACTGGGATCGGCCCCGGCGGGCCAATTCCGCGGACCCCTGCCCCAGAGCCTGCCTGGCGAAGGGCTCGGCCAGGAGGGGATGACGAATCAGGACCAGCCTCGAGTGCTCCTTGGGATCGTTCAGCATGGGCTTGAGCCTGCCCAAAACCCGCCCGGCTGACAAGAGACCGGAGAAAAAGCCTCTACACCTCGCCCCGGTAGAATGGCTATTCTCTGATCCTCAACCCTTTCTCAAACGGAGACTGCAGTGTTCGAAATCCTTCCGACCGGTATCGACGGTCTGGACGCCCTCCTCGGCGGTGGAATCCGCTACCCCGAGGACAGCGCCTCCTTCTCTTTCATCACGGGAGAGACGGGGACGGGCAAAACCCTCCTGGGCCTCGAACTCCTGGTGCGGGCATGGGTCCATGACGACCGGGGGGGCAGGACCTTCCTCTTCTACTCGGTGGAGCAAAGCCCCCTGGACATCCAGAAGAAGCTCGACTTCGACTTCGGCGGCTACTTCGGGGCACCGAGGGAAGTGCGGGTGCTCAGCTCCGAGAACCCCCAAAAACTCTGCCTCGAGACCGACTCCCCCAGCGGCGAACCCAACCGCCTCGTCATCACCCAGGCGAGCCCCGACCGGGAAAAAAGCGGCTTCTGCATCGACATCGACTGGATCGAGGCGGAGATCGGCAACTACGGACGTGTGCGCCCTGTCGGAATGGTTTGCATCGACAATGTCGGCCTTCTGCTGACGGGGATGGATTATATCCAGAAGCGAAGCGCCCTGCTGCACACGCGGCGCGAACTCATGCGCAACCGCATCCATGGGATCTTCATCCAGGAAGAGGGCTCGCGCAACCAGGGCTCCATGCCCAGCGCCGAGGAGCTGTCCACCGATCTTTTGATCCATCTCAGCTTCCGCGAGGGGCTGGACTTCAAGGCCCGCCTCTTCGAGATCCGCAAGGCCAGGCACCAGTACTACTACCGGGGAGCCCACAACTTTTCGATCGCGGGCAAGGGGGTCCAACGGGACCTCTACCTCGGAGCCCGCAGTGAGCGGGGTCCGGGGACGCACATCTATCCCTCGGTGGCCGCGCAGCTCTCCATCGTCCGGGACCAGAGCAAGCTCACCGTGCCTCCGAGGGGAACCGAGCCCATCCCCTTCCTGGGCGAGGAAGCCGCCCAAGCCTTCCAGAACGGGACAGGCCCAAGTCGCCTCTCCTCCACCGTCATCCTGGCCGAACCTGGAACCCGCTATTCGCGGCTCGCCCTTCGCTTCTTGAGCGAAGGACTGGGTGCCGGCGAAACGGGGCTCTTCGTCTCCACCAAGGAAGACCAGGACGCCGTCCACAGGGTCTGCAAGAACCGCGAGGGCCTCCAAAACCTCTGCCAGGGAGATCGGCTCAATCCCAACCTGAGGCTCCTCTACCTGCACCCGGAGTTTTTGAGCCCCGGTAAATTCGTTTCGGACATCCTGCGCATGGTGGACCCCGGGAACGACCCCGGCTCGGAACCCCGGGCGGGGCGCTTGGCTTTCGACAACATCTACAAACTGCACAGGCGCTTCCCCCTCCTGCAGGAGGAGTCCTTTTTGGTTCCGGCCCTTCTGGATCTTCTTCGCTATCGCCGCGTAACGCCCCTCTTCGTCGACCTGGTGGCACAGGGCCCCCTCCCCGGCGAACTGGGGGCGGACCCCGCGACCTACCTCTCCACCTTCGACAATGTGCTCCATCTCTTCCTCAAGGAGGTGGACGGTGAACCCCGGTCCTTCCTGAGGATCCTGAAATCCGTCGGCAACGACTACCAGAGGACACCCTTCCAGATCCGCCTATGAACCAAGACAAGAAGCAGGAAACCCTCGGAATCCTCGTGGGCGGGGGTCCCGCGCCCGGGATCAACGGAGTGATCGCCGCCGCCACGATCGAAGCCCGCAACCGGGGTTGGAGAGTCCTGGGGATCCGCGAGGGCCTGCGCTGGCTGGAGCAGGGAGAAACCCGGCATGTCATGGAGTTGGACATCCCCGACGTCTCCCGCATCCACAGGACGGGAGGCTCCATCCTCCAGACCTCGCGTCATGGAAACGTGGACGATCCGGAGTCTCTCAGGAACATGACCGAGAGCATCCACGCCCTGGGGCTCGACGCTCTCATCACAATCGGAGGAGACGGGACGGCGGCGGCCGCGGCCGCCTTGCACCATGCACTCGGGGAATCGGTGCGGCTCATCCATGTCCCCAAGACCATCGACAATGACATCCCCCTTCCCGGAGGCCTCTCCACCTTCGGCTATCAAACTGCGCGGCACTATGGGGTCGAAGTGGTCGAGAGCCTCATGGAGGACGCCAAGACCACTGGACGTTGGTATCTGGTCGTGACCATGGGGCGCAACGCGGGACACCTCGCCCTCGGGATCGCCAAGGCCGGGGGGGCCACCCTCTCCCTCATCCCCGAAGAGTTCCCCGAAACCACCCTCAAACTGGAGGACATCGCCCTCCCCATCGAGGCGGCCATCGCCAGGCGCAGGAGCGAAGGGCGCCGGGACGGGGTGGTGGTCCTTGCCGAGGGGCTGGCCGACCGCCTCGACCCCAAGGAGCTGGAACGCCAAGGGGGCGTGGAGCGGGACCCCCACGGGCACATCCGCCTGACTGACCTGCCCATGGGATACTTTTTGAGGAGGCATCTCACCAAAACCTTCAAGGAGCGGGGGATCGCCGTCAGCCTGATGGAGAAAAAGGTGGGCTATGAACTGCGCTGCGCAGCCCCCATCCCCTTCGACCAGGAATACACGCGGGACCTCGGCTTCGGCGCGATGAACGCCATCGAGAGGAGGCAGAGCGGCGGAATCGTCTGCCGCCACATGGGCCGCATCGTGATCTTCCCCTTCAACCATTTTCAAGATCCCAGGACCGGGAGGACCAAGGTCCGCCTGGTGGACACCGAAACGGAGTCTTTTCTGGTGGCGACCCGTTACCAGCTGCGGCTGCGTCGCGAGCAGCTCCAGGACAAGCAGCGCCTGCAAAGCCTCGCCAAAGCGGCGGGGCTCAGCGAGGAAGAGTGCCGGGAGCGCTACCTACCGCTTCTTCGCTTCGATTATTGAAGCGCCCAGGCCGCTGCCCACGCGGCCCAGCTCCAAGCGGTACTTCCGACCGTCCCGCAGGTGGAGCCTCCCGCGCAGCAGGATCTCCCGCCAGGGAGCGCTGGGAGTCTCCAGCTCCTTGGCCGAGGGTTCTCCCTCTTCGCCGAGGACGAGGGCGGCGAGATCCCGGGTCCGCGAAGAGGAGAGCAGGGCTATGCCCTGATGGATTCCCAGGTCGAAGCGAAAGCCAAGCAGGCTGAGGACCCAGGCGCCCTCACCCTTTTGCCGGAGCCGAAAGACCCGCGCTCCCCTCCCACTTTGGTCCGCGAAGGGAGTGAGCGCGGCTTCGAAGGCCTTGGCGTCTTTGAGCCCCAAAACAAAGAGCAGGCGGCTGGGATCCCTGGGCATCTTCCCGCCCAGCTCTTCCATCGTCGCAAAGGCGACGAAGTCCCCCAGACTGGCCCGGACCCTGGGATCCGCGAAGGGGCCCAGCACCGTTGCGAGGCGCCCCATCAGAAAATCCATCGCTCCCCCCTGCATCGGGTCGTTCGAAGTGGAGAGCCCCGCCTGGGCCTCCTCCAGGAAGGCGGGGAGGTCCAGCCCGAGGAGCAACCAGCTTGCCTTGCTTTTCTGAAAGCGGTCCGCCAGCGCTCGGGGGATGGACCGCAACCTCGCGGGCAGCCCCTCGGGCTCACGCACAAGGGGCGCGTAGGCGAGGAGCTTGCCGGCACCGGGGCTTCCCAAGCCCAGGGACAGGAAGCTCCTAAACCCAAGAAGGGATCCAAAGCGCCTCGGGATCCGCTGGGTCCAACGCGTGACCAGGGGAGCACGCCGGGGGTCCAGGAGCAGGCGAAGGTTGCCCTTGTCCTGGGCCGGGAGCAAAAGTTTCAGACCCAGCTCCGTCTTGACGAACCAGGCCTGGCGGGAAAGCCCCGGTCCACCGACATCGTCCGCCTTGAGCTGGCCCCGGAGGAGAATCAGGTCCGAGACCATCCCGAAGCGGAGATCGCGGTAGACCTGCCCCTGCAGCTCAGCAAGGACCTCTTCGTTGGCCTGCTTGCCGCCGAAGTCGAAGCCTCCGATGGGCGCATCGGCGCTCCCCCCCCGGTTTCGCACCCGAACGAGGGAGAGGGCCCCTTCCTTCGCGAAGCGGAGCCTGGGAGGAACGGGAGGAAGCAAAAAGAAGGGAGCGTCCTCGGGAAAGGGAGCTTCCCAAATCCAGGTCGTGTGGGCCGAACCGGGGAGGAGGTCCAGCGGAGTGTCGAAGGCCGGGGCCCCGTCTTGCTCCTCACAGGCGGCGAGGAGAAGCAGGAGGGCGGCCCCCAGGAGAGCGTTCCCCCCGGGCCGACGCCTACTGCTCTTCCCCCACACACCCGTCACCATCCCTTGCACTCTCCGAGTCAGCCCAGCAGATCGGCCAGGAGGCGGACACCGAATCCGGTCGCCCCGCCGCTGTAGTACCCCTTGGCCTTCTGGTTCCAGGCCGTGCCGGCGATGTCGAGATGGACCCAGGGCGTGTCCCCCACGAAGTAGGAGAGGAAGGCCGCCCCGGAGATGGTCCCTCCCCCTTCGGCCCGACCCTGGTTGATGTTTTTCAGGTCGGCGAACTTGCTCTTCATCTGGTCCCGGTGGAAGTCCCGGAGGGGAAGCTGCCACAGGCTGTCCCCGGAGGATTCGCCGGCGGCCAGGGCCTCCTGCACCCACTTGTCGTCGTTGCCGATGGCGGCCGCGATCTCGTGCCCGAGGGCGATGATCACCGCCCCGGTGAGGGTCGCGAGGTCCACGATGGCGTCGGGTTTGTAGGTCTTCTTGGAATAGGCCAGAGCGTCACAGAGGATGAGCCTCCCCTCGGCGTCGGTGTTCTGGATCTCGATGGTGGTTCCGTCGCAGGCACGCACCACGTCGCCGGGCTTGATGGCTTCGCCTCCGGGGAGGTTTTCGCTCGTCGGAACCACCCCGATGATCCGGTGCTTGGGCTTGCAGGCCCCGCTCTTGATGGCGTGGAAGAGACCGAGGACGGCCGCGCTCCCGCACATGTCGTAGCGCATGTCCCACATGCCCGCCCCCGGCTTGAGGCTGATTCCCCCCGCGTCGAAGGTGAGGCCCTTGCCGACCACGCAGATCGTCTTCTTGGCGTTTCCGGGATTGTAATCCAGGAAGATCATGCGGGCAGGCTCCCTCGAACCCTGGGAGACGGCGAGAATGGCCCCCATCTTCTTTTCAGCCATCTGCTTCTCGTCCAGGGCCTTGAACCGGATCTTGCCGCCAGCCAGCTTCTTGGCTTCGGCCGCCAGCTTGCGCGGGGTGAGGAGGTTGCCGGGCTTGTTGCCGAGGTCCCGGGCGAAGCAGACCGCGGCGCCGCGCTTCGCGCCCCTGGAGACAGCGGCGGTGAGCCCCTTGGGGGCGCCCTTCTCGGGGCAGAGGACCCCGGCGTCCCGGAGAGAAACAGGTTTGGCCTTCTCCTTGGAGGGAGGCTGGTAACGGTAGGCTCCCATCTGCAATCCCTCGCCCAGGGCGAGGCCCAATTGGGTTCCATCGCGGCCCTTGCAAACACGTTCGGAGGGGTGGAGGAGGAGGGAGGTCGCCTTGAGAGCGATACCCTTGTTGGCCGCGACCCCGGCGAGACGACGGAGACGCTCGTTGTCCAGCTTCTTGCTCTCCCCCGCGCAGAGCAGGAGGAGCCTCTTGCTCATGGAGCGTCCGCTGGGATAGAGGAGCCGGCTCCCCTGGAACTTGGCGGGGATGTCCCCGGCGGTTTTGGCGGCTTTGAGGGCGGCCTCGAAGGCGGGAGGCACCTGGGGGGTTTCCCCCTTCACAAACAGGCAGACGAGAAGATCGGTCCGCGCGGTCTTGAGAGCGCCGGTTTTGCTGGAAATACGCATCAAAGATTCTCCTGTGGAACCCAAGGGAAGGAAGAAGGGAAACGCAAAGGCAAAAGGAAAGCCCCGGGACCCTACGGGATCAAGAGGAAACCGATCCCGGGTCCTCGGGCAGTTTCCCCACCCAGCGGGAGCCCTGCTCGCCTTGGAGGGTCTCCTTCTTGAAGATGGGGATCTCCTTCTTGATCCGGTCCATGATCTCGCGGGCCGCGTCGAAGGCGGGCCCCCGGTGCGGCGCAGCGACCACGACCACGATGGAGGCTTCGCCGATGGGGACCTCGCCCAGGCGGTGGCGCACGTAGATCCGGCCCAACTCCCGCTCCTGCTGCACCTCGTAGATAAGGCGCTCCATGAGAGGAAGGACCATGTCCTCGTAAGCCTCGTAGGAGAGCGTCGAGACCGCCTCCCCCTCGTGGTGGTCCCGGGTCACCCCCGTAAAGGTCACCAGCGCCCCGTCCCGGTCGCTGCGCGCATAGGCCTCCAGTTCGCGGGGATCGATGGGCCCCGTCGAAAAGGCGAAGGCTGGGGGCTCTCCCCCCGAGATCGCGGGGACCAGCGCCACCTCGTCCCCCTCGCGCAGGGTTTCATGCAACTGGGCGTAGGCCCGGTTCTTGGCATAGACGAAGGGGATCTCGGACAGGCCCTCCCGCTCCAGCTTCAGCCGCCGGTCGAGGTCGGCGAGACAGGCCCCCTCGGGCATTTCCAGCTCGAGGGAGGAGACCCCGAAGAGTTCACGGACGGAGGCGAAGAGGAGGACCTTGATCTGCATGCAGGGATCCTACCTCCCCGTGCGGATTTTTAGAGCATTGGATAGAAGGATCTTGGTCCCTTGGACCTGGACGGCCTGGGCGTAGAGGGTCAGGAGATTGCTCGAGCCTCCCTTCAGAGTGGCGCCCACATGGCCCCTGCTGTTGGTCACGAAGCCCGTGAAAACGACGCTGGGCGAGCGGAGCAGGTCGGGAACGATGGAACCGCCAAAGGGAAACTTGATCGGCGGATTCAAGCGGCCGGCCGAGAACAGGAGGATGACCGGGGCGTTGGCCGGCCCGCCCTGGACATCCAGGCTGGCCCGGCTCCCCGCCTTGGTCAGATCGTCCCCGCAGACGCTCAGTTTGATGGTCCCCCCACCAAAGCCCAGGTCGGTCTGGCAGAACTCGCATTCGTCGGGGATGGTGTTCTGGTTGGCGTCGAAACTGGTCCCGTTCCGGAGGTCCACCCCATCGTGGATCCCGTTCTTGTTGCAGTCGCCGATGCGGATGAAGTAGACATCCTGCTCGCCGTTGTAGGTCGTGGCGTAGGCGAGGTTCATCACGGCCTTGTCCGAAAGAGCGTGGTAGTAGTCTCCGATCTTGTTCTGGCGGGGCCAGCCGAGACTGCTGTTCCACTGGGGACCGATGGGGACGTTCTTGGACCAGGTCTTGCCGGCATCCAGGGAATAGGAGTAGAAGGTCTCGCTGAGGCGGGCGTTGCCCCGGCTGTTGCGCGTGTCGTTCCAGACCACGTCGATCCGCCCAGTCGGCGACACGGAGATCGTGCCGTGCCACTGCCAGGCGCCATTGGTCCTGGAGTCGTCGTTCACGCGAACCGGCGCCGAGAAGGTCCTCCCCCCATCCGTGGATCGCACGAAGTGCACGTCCAGGGGGTCGCTGCCGGAGGGGTCCACCGAGCAGAGCAGGTAGACATAGCCCCGGCGGCTGGGGTCCACGACCACCTGAGCCTGACCCAGAAGCCCTTGGGGGTTGGGCGTTTTGGCAAAGGCCATCCGCCCCCCCATGTTGACGAAGCGGGAGGAGAAGGTCGGGGTCTTGGTCTTGTCCTTGGCGTTGACCGACTTGTCCAGGACGAAGGTCCCGAAGCTCTGCCGGCGCAGCCCGAAGGCGTAGAGGTTCCCCGCACTGTCCTGGGCCATGGTCCCGAAGGTGGGCCAGTTGGCCACGGCGTAGGGCCCCTTGAAGGAATTGCCCCCATCCGTCGAACGCATGAAGGTGTTGGGTCCGTGGAGAACCTGCCAGATCACGTAGATGTTGCCCTTGCCGATGGAATTGGATTTGTCCACCAGCATCCAGGCCTTGTCACCGCCGGTCAGGTTGGTCGGTCCCGTCCAGCTCTGCCCTCCGTTGCTCGAGCGGAAGACCTTGAGGCTGCGCCCTCCGGGGTAGCTGAGATAATAGAATTTGCCCGACAGGTCCGTGTCGAGGACAGGGTCGCTGTTGAAGAGGTTGCTCTGGATCGTCGCCCCGGCCGCCCAGCTCTTGCCCCCGTCCTTGCTGTAGGACCAGCCGTTCTTGCGGAAGGAGGAGCGGATCGTGTCGAACTGCCGCCAGCCGATGACGATGCGTCTGGGGTTGGTGGGGTCGATGGCGATGGAGGGCTCGTTGGCAGCGTCCCCCTTCTTGTTCCCCCCCAGGGCGTCCACGTTGACCTGGATGGAGGCGAAGGGTCCCCGCCTCACGATGTTGGGACCTGAGCTGGGGGAAGGAGGATTCGAAGGGCGCTCGATCGGGCGCGGAACGCGCTTTTCCAATTGGATGGGACCACCCTGGAAGGAAAGAAGGAGGGGAAGCAGGAACATCGGTGAACCTCTTGGGAAGAAGGGAACTTCGAAAGAAAAACGAAGAGACAAGGAATGCAGTGCCTTCATGGTAACGCAAACAACCAATGCAAACACGCCCGAGACCAGGTCCCGGGCGTGCGCTTTTCCTTACCAGGAAAGAGAAGGTCTGTTTGCCTTATTCCCCGATCGCGGCTGCCACCAAGCAGCCCTTGGCAACGGAGTTCAGCGCCTCTTCGGCCCTGAAGATCCTGCGGATCGGGATCGGGAAGTCGAGCTTGGAGAACTCGTCCTGGAAGACCTCGATGAACCCGCCGATGAGGGAGGTCCCGCCCGAGCAGACGATGTCGATGGGATCGGGGAAGCTCGGCATATCCTGGCCGCTCTGGAAACGGACCTGGATGTTCTCCATCAAGTAGTGGATGAGGTTGCGGTAGTAGATGGAAACCGCTTCCTCTTCGCGGGTTTTGGGATCGCGGATGTCGATGCCGCTCTCCTTGATCGAAGTAGCTTTGCTCGCCTTGATCCCGAGAACCTGGGCGACGTTCTTGTCGATCCAGTCCCCACCGCGGGCGACGGAGAACTGCAGGGCCGGGATGGTTTTGTAGCTGACGCAGGCGTTGACCATGCCCCCGCCGAAGCTCAGGCCGATGCCGGTGAAATCCTGGTCGGCCAATTCGGCGAAGACCAGGGCGTGGGCCTCGTTGATGGGTTTGGCGGTGTAGCCCATCTTCTTGAGGAGACCTTCGAAGAGCCCCTGGTGGTAGATCACATTGTTGTCCGCGTCGATGGACTCGGCGGGCACCGAGAAGTAGCAGTTCTCGCCCCGCTCGGCCGGCTCGCCCAGGACCTTCTCGATGATGAGCTGGATCATGGGGAGGGCGTCCACGTCGGAGGGAGAGATCAAACCATCGCTCATGGGACGGCGGGTTTCCCGGCTGAAGATGTTGGCCAGCTCAAAGGCCGACTGGCCGAGCACAACGAGGTTGCCGTTGTGGACGACGTAGGGAACCTTGAGCTTGGTGAGCATGTTCTTGGAGTAGACGTCCGCCTTGATGTCCAAGAAGGCGTTCCGCTCCACTGCGACCTCGACCCCACCCTCCTCGGTCTGCACCGCGGCGGCGATGTTGGCCGTTCCGATGTCCAACCCTCTTCCCAACAGCTTCGAGGTCGAGGTTGCAGAACTGCTCGCGCTCTCCATGCCCGCTTCGAAATCGTTGGTCTGGTCTTCTGTCCGTTCCTGATCCATTTGGTCTTCCTTCCTTTTCTTCCCTGATTCTTGGTGTTGTCTCGGTTCTTCCGGGGAGAGCCTTCCTCCCGCCCAGGGAGGCGTCTCAGCCGCCACCCCTCATCTTTCGGATTTTGTCCAGGTTGCCCATAATCCCGGCGCCCTTGCGTTTTTCGATCTCGACGTCGTCAACGTTCGATTCGAGCTTGGCGCTCTCCTCGAGCGCCCGGTCCGCCAGCTTGGAAAAGTCCACCGTCGCGGTATCCACCGCCGAGCTGAGCCCCATCTTCTTGCCGAAGCGGTCCAGTTTTTCGTCCAGGGCGCCGGCGATCTTGGAGAGCTGCTCCTCGAGTCCAGCGGCATTGCCACCGGCGGCGGGGGCGGCTCCCTGAGCGCCTTGCTGCACCTGAGCCTTGAGGGCCATCAACTCTTCCATCATCTTCATCATGACGGCGGCCGAGGCTCCTCCATCTGCCAGGGCGGCCGGGGCTGCCGCCGCGCCCCCCTGCTGCCGCAGAGCTTCGCATTCCTGGTGGGCTCTCTCCAGTTCCTTCTGGGCTTCTTCCAGGTCCTGCTGCACCTTGGCCAGCTTGGTCGCCAACTCACGGGCCTGGCGCTGCTCCTTGATCCGAGCTTCTTTGAGTTCTTCGAACTCGGCGCTCGCCCGATCCACCAGCTCGTCCACCTGCTCCCGGGGAAGCAGTTCCGAAGCCTCGAGGGTCTTCCGGATGGACTCCTGGATCATCCCCGAAATCTCGGAGGCTCGGATCACCTTGAGCTGGCGCCTGCCTTTTTGCTGCAACTCCTCGATGGTCGTCTTACGGGCCTTCGCCTCGAGAGTCGCCAGGACGTCGATTTTCGGCTCCATGGTCCCCTTCCCTGATCAAACGGGAACGAGGAATGCGACCTGTTCCCAAAATGGTTCTTGCTCCGCCATCGGCGAGATCCGGGGAAAACTTGAGCAGGGGCCGGAAGAAACCGGAGAAATCAGGGGGGGGGACGATGGCTTCCCCCTTTGCGCCAGAAGGGTAAAAGGGTTCTGGAAGGAGGAATCGGAGAAATCAGGGGAGGGAACGCTCCCATGGGAGGCAGGCCCTCGAACCCTAGGGAGTTCCTCCACCCATCCAGGCTAGCCCATCCAGGCTAGCCCTCCCGGACCAGCAAACCACCCGGCCTAGCAAACCGCTCGGGCTTGGAAACCACCCGGGCGTGGTTTTCGCTGCAGGATCTTTTTTCCATGCAGGGATTTTGAGGCCCTGCCAGGGAGGGGCATGTCACCAGGGTTTGGCTCAGGTGAACCGGAAGTTTTTTCATGCAGGGGGTTTTGGGGACCTGCCAGGTGGAGCGCTAGATCGTCTTGAGGGAGTGCTTTCTTAGAAAGCCATCCGGACTAGAAAGGAACCTCTCCCGTCTCCATCCCACCCGCGCCATATCCGCCGTCCCCATAATCCCCCATGTCGGGCTCGGCCCCGTAGTTGCCTCCGGTGGAGGCCTGGGAACTTCCCTGGGCACCCCCCGCACGGCCCCCCGCTCCCTGACCCGACCCGAGGAACTGGAAGTTTTCCACGACCACGGCGAGCTTGCTGCGCTTGCTGCCATCCTGGGCGGTCCAGGTACTGAAATCCAAGCGCCCCTCGACGAAGAGCGGGCTCCCCCGGCGCACGTACTTGGCCAGGACCTCGGCCTGCCGGCCGAAGGCCGTGCAATCCACGAAGCAGGTGGACTCCTTAGACTCCCCGTTGGGGCTGTTCCATTTGCGGTTGATCGCCATGCCGAACTTGGCGACCTGGGTTCCCCCCTGCGTGGCGCGCATCTCGACATCCCGGGTCAGGTTTCCGATCAAAAGGACTTTGTTGAAGTTGGCCATGCGTTTTTCTCCCCCCGAAGAGCATCCAGGGACAAAGGTCAAAAAGGTTCCAGAAAAGAAAAAAGAAGAGGTCCAAAGGGGACTTCCCAAGGAAATCAGACGCTAGTTTCCCCGATACGGGCGCGAATTGGAAGGAAAGCCCCAGAACTCGGCGATCTCCTCCCCACGGTGGAGGAGGGCTGAGACAATTTTTCAGGGGCCGAGCCAAGCTCTCCCTTCGATGGGCCGCCCCCCGGGGGTAAACTCCCGGGTCAATCGAAGCCAAGGGGCTGGATTTCCCAGCCTTCGAATCTTGACAGGGAGAACAAGAGTGAGCGAAGCCAGCACCAAAGCCCAGAGTGGATCCACCGAAAACCCCGCCGACCGTCGCCGCGCGCCTCGTTTCCAGGCGGACCTTCCCGTCACCCTCAGCGGTCGGGATGTGGACGCCTCCGCCCGGCTCAAGGACATCTCCGCCCTGGGGCTCTGCTGCCAGTTCCCCGAGGCCGTCCCGGAGATGACCCTGGTTCAGGTCCGGCTGGATCTGGCCAAGGAGCAGGACTTCCTCGCCGAGGGGGCGGTGGTGCGCTGCGAGCCCATTCCGGGAGGCAAGGGGGATCCCCGTTATGAGGTCGCGGTGTTCTTCACCAACATCGACAAAGACTCCCGCAAGTGCCTGGACGCCTATCTAGGGACCAAGGCGGCAAACTGACGAGTCCTCCCAACTCCTCCCCCCTCCTCCGCGCCCGGCCTGGTGTGGATCTCCTGACCCTGGCCGGGGTCCTCGCCGTCCTCTTTCTGGCCTTCGTCTGGCTGGTGCCGCCGGGGTCCGTGCCCGTGGGTTTCGACGCCTGGTGGAGTCTCTTTTTGGGCAAGACCCTCGCAAGCCAGGGGTTCCCGTCCAGCATCCCCGCCGCGGGTTGGACACCCTATGCGGAGCATTTCGCCGACAAGCACCTCCTGTTGAGCGGCCTCCTGGCCCTGGCCTATGGCAAGGACCTCGGTCCCGAGCATGCCGCCCCCCTCATCTGGGGCCTGGTCCTCCTCCAAGCCCTTGGCCTCTTCTGGGCCCTGCGCATCCTGCGCCCCACCGCCTCCCCCCTCTGGCTGCTCCTCCTCCCCGCCCTCTCCTCCACCTGGGTTTTCCGCTCGACCGCCCTCCGCGACCTCCCCCTCGCCCTCGCCTTCCTCGCCCCCCTCCTCGCCTCCCTTGTCCAAGACGCGCAGGACGCGAAGGGGGACATCCATTCTCCGCCCCCTGGTTCAGCCGGGAATGCGAAAGGGGACAGCCATGTTTTGCCCTCCAGCTCTGCTGTGGACGCGAAGGAGGATAGCAAGGCCAAGAGGGACACCCCATCCTTGCCCTCCGCCCAGGACACGAAGGAGGACACCCATTCCTTGCCCTCCGCCCCAGAGGCGAAGGGCGATGTGGAGGCGAGGGGGAACAGCGCGAAGGGGGACACCCATGCTTGGATCCCCGGCTCCGGGGCGGGCCACCCCCGGGCGCCCGAGGGAGGGCGGGCCCCACGCTGGCGGACCTTCCTCCTGAGCCTCGCCTACTGCTACAGCCACGGGGCCTGGCTGCTGCCCCTGCTCTGCGCGGTCCTGGTCGGGCTCGGGGCGCGCCTGCAGCGGGGGAAGTTCGCCTTTCGGCCCCTTGGCCTGCTCCTCCTCGCCTGGATCCCCGCCCTGCTTCTCCGGCCGGACTTCCCCGCCAACCTCAAGCTCCTGGGGCTCATGAACTTCGGAATGCCCTGGGCCATCCTCCAGGGAGAGCTGCGGGTGGTGCCCACGGAATTCCTCCCCTACAGCCTGGGGGATTTGCTCCGCTGGAACGCCCCCCTCCTCCTCGCCGGCCTCGCCCTGCCCCTGCTGGCCAAGGCCCGCCGCCTCCCTCTCAGCCTCCTCCTCCCCATCCTCTTCGTCCTGCTCGGGGGCCTGGCCAGCCGTCGCCTCCTCGAGGTCGCCGCCCCCCTGGTCCTGCTCGGCCTCGCCTGCGCCTGGAGGCCCCGCCTCTCCGCCTTGCGGCCCGGCCTCCCCGCCTTGCAGCCCCGCCTCCCGGCCTGGACTCTCGCCCTCCTCCTCCCCCTGGGCTGGCTCCAGGTCCGCGCCGCCCGGCCCAGCGTGGAGGCCAACCGCTTTCCGGCCCTCCAGGAGGTCGCCACCTGGCTGCGCGCCAACGGCCGGCCCGGCGAGGTGGTCTGGGTCTCGGACTGGGGCCTCAGCTCCCCCCTGATCTACGGGACGGTGGGCACAGGGCTCGTGTTCACGGGGGTCATGGACCCCACCCTCATGTGGGGGGAGGCCCCGGGAGCCTGGCGGGCCTGGCAAGAGGTCAAGCTGGGGCTCAGCGAGGACCCGCTGGAGACGCTGCGCCGGGCCTTCCATCCCCGCTTCCTGATCCTGCCGGTCCGCGAAGCGCCCCCCGGCCAGGCGGCGGGGACCACCGCCGCCCGCCTCTACGAGGGGCTGAAGAGGCTTCAAAGCAAGGGTGTCCCTGTTCAGACGACCGCGCGGCCGATCGGGGGGCGTTGGCTCTGCTACCGGATCGGCTGGTGAGGCTGAGCGATCTAGGGCGCAGGCTCGCTCGCCCGCTCGACGCCCTCGGCCCAGAGGTCCAGGGTCCGGGTTACAGCCTCCCCGGCCTCCTCCTCCAGGTCCGGCCCGAGGGCGTCCAAAGCCTCCTCGATTCCCCGGGCCGCCCCCTCCCTCAGACGCTGGGGAGCGTCTTCAAGTCCCTTGCTCAGGGCCTCTTGCAGCGCTTGGCCCGCGGCGCTGAGGAGCTGCTCCGCCACCCTCTCGGCCGTGCAGGGCTGCTCCTCCCGCCCGTAGGAAGGAGGCCTTGCCTCCATGCCCAGACTCTCCCGAATCCCCAAAAGAACGCAGTGCCTTAGGAGGGCCAAGGCCTGCTCCCGCTTGGAATGGAGCTGGACGCGGTCCTTCCCTCGGAGCAGAGGCTTTTTCTCTTGGCCCTCCCCAGGCCTTCCTCTCCCGGAGCTCCATCCCTCCCGCCCGGGCTGGCCATCTCCGATCGGTTTGCTCTCTGGAATCCCGTCGACGGGCATCTGGTCGTCCTTGGATCTCTTTCCTGGATCTCTTTCTTGAACCCCGTCCCCGCCCCCCCATTCTCGGCGCGACCTCCCCATCCTTGAACCCCCTCCCCCCGCCCGACCCAAGAAATGTTCCCTCCTGTCTGGTGATGCCGGGGACCATGGCCCACAATGTCCCCATGAGATCCCGTCATTTCACACCAGCCCTGGCCAACAAGAGCCTGCCCCTCGTCCGGAAAATTGTCGCCGACATCCTCGAGACCGGCAAGGCGCTCAAGAGCCTCAGCCTCCAGGAGAACTCCGAGGCGAGAGAGCAAGGTCTGGAAGAAGCCCAGGACCGCCTCGCTCAGCTCTTCCACGAGCTGGCCCAGATCGGCTGTTCCTTCCGCGACTGGAACTTCGAGATCGGCCTCGTGGACTTCCCCGCCATCATCGAAGGCCAGGAGGTCCTCCTCTGCTGGCGCAGCGACGAAGACAGCGTCGCTTGGTACCACGGCCTCCACGAAGGTTACGCCGGCCGCAAACCCATCCCCGACGCCCTTCTCCCCGACGAAGACGAGGAGCGGGTCTGCACCTGAGACCCGCATTCCAAGCCCACCCCCCCGCTTCGAAATCAGGGCCCCCTTGCCCCCTGTCCAAGTTTTTGGTCTCCAGGATTTCGTTTGGGAGATGGGTGAAAAACGATCTTGGACAGGCCTGATCTTTTGTGGATCTTCTTTGGATCCTTGGTGGTCCCATGAGAGGTCCGGTAAACAGGTAAGCGGGTAAGCAGGTAAACAGGTCGAGCAAGCAGGGAACCCTTCGCCGCCCTTGATCGGAAAACACTCAGAGGAAAACGCTGCTGAGGGAGATCCCCAGGGCCAGGGAATGGCAGAGGAGAGGAGCCAAGAGACTCCCCGTTCGCTCGTAGGCCCGCCCCGCGAGGAGCCCCAGCACGAGCAGCGGCACCACCAAGGGGAAGGGCAGCATCAGCGCGAAAAAGATCGAGCTGATCCATAGGGCAAGAGTCCTCCGAAAGTGGAAACGCAGCCAGGCGTAGAGCAGCCCCCGAAAGAGAATCTCCTGCACCAGGACCAGAAGAAGGATGCTCAGACCCACCAACAGCGGGGCTCCCCCCGAGAGGGTCTGACGCAGGACCTGGCGGACCCCCGGAAAGAGAAGGAGGCTGCCCGCGCCCACCATGCCCGCCGCGAGCCCGAAACCCATCCCCAAGAGCGGAGATCCCGCGCCCGGCCTCTCCCCCTGGAAGCTCTCCCGAAGACCCCGAAGGGAAACGAGATCCCTCGGCCTCAGGAGCTTGAACCAGATCGAAAGAAACGCCGCAAAGAAGGAGAGGAGGGCCCCAGCCACCACCGAAACCCCGGCATAGGCTTCCAAGGTAGAGGAACGGATGTCCAGCCAGGGGTTTCCAGGGCTTGGCCCATGCCCGCTGTTGATCGCCTCCAACCAAAAAAGGAACCAGATTCCCAGCATCAGCGCAACCGGATGGGGTCGCCGATTGGAGCTCGCGATGGGATCCCAGGAGATGGAGTACTGGTCGGCGAACACCTTCCAATAGGTCATAACGGCCAAGAAAAAGAAGAGCACCGAGCGGATCCCATCCCCCACCCTGGGCTCTCGGACCAAGAGCATGAAGCCTGCAAAGGACAGAACAAAGAATCCCCATCCCAACAAGCTCTGTCCCCCAAGGGAGGCAAAACCCTCCGTCTCTCCCCTGTTCCCCGGGCCATCCCTCCCTGAGCCTCTGCTCCCTGGGCCCCGATATCCCTGAGCGACCGAAAGGCCTGCCAACAAGCCCAGCGGCACCCCAAAGACAAAAAGAGGGAGCAGCTCGTTTAGAGAGGGATGCCAAAGATGGAGGAAGGAAGAGAAAAAGAGCGCGAAGAGGCCAAAGACCAAAGGGAGCAGGACCGCTCCCAGGAAGCCCAAGGGCAGGAAGAGGGAAAGGGGCTCCCTGGGGAGAGCTTGCAAAAACCTTCCCCCCTTCTTTGGACGGGCGAATCCAATCCCGGAAAACATGGAGAAAAACATGTAGAGAAACTCCGAGTACCCGAGGGCCCACTCCCCCTCGCCCTTGGAATAAATTTTCAGGAAAAGAAAGGAATAGCCCGGGATGAAGAGGAGAGGCAAGAGCCTCCTGGGTTGGCGGAGACCCCGGAGGCATTCCAATCCCCACAAACCATTCCTCAGAAAAAAGCGGCGGAGGGGACTCGGATTCCAGCCTTCACCCCGGATCCTCCTCCCCAAAGGAACCTCCCCAAAAGAAGATTGCGCGGAAGTCTCCTGCCAAACCCTGCCAAAGACAAAGGCGCTCACCAGGGGCCCCCCCAGACTCAAGAAGAGCATCGAAACCAGGCTCCAGCCCAGGCCCGGGAGGCCCAGGCCGCCTGCGAGATGGGCGGGCAGACTGCTTGGAAGGAAGAAAAGCCCATGGGGCAGGCGATCGATCCAAGCCAAAGCCCAAGCCCAAGAATCCTCCAGGGCCATCATGGGAAAAAGGAACACCGAAACAACGAGGACTGTTTGGAAACCCCTCCCTAAATCCCGCACCACCCCTGGGAAAGGGCTGGTTTGGAAGAGCAGGATGGTGAACTGCCCCAGGGAAATGCCCAGGTACCAAAGGGACAGGCATGAAAGACCTGCGAGGAGCGCCGCCTGAACGATTCCATGCCCGATGGAAAAAAGGACTAGGAGGGGGAGAAAGACCAGGGAGAGCAGGAAGGGATGCTCCCGGGGACTCAGGAGCCATTCGGCCACGAGAAAGCTCCTCGCCCCCAGGGGGAACTGCCGGCTCCAGGCGACAGTCGTTCTCCGTCTCTCCGTCCTGGAGATCCAAAAGGACCAGAAGAAAAGAAAAACAAGGAAAAGAAAGAGGCAGAGAAAGAGCCCCACACGAAGACCCGCGGATCCTGCAGGCCAGGAATCGGGAAAGGCCTCCAAGGGCTCAGGACTTCCCGTGGCCCAGGCCAGCAATCGAAGGAGGAATTGGTGGAACAGCACCAAATAAAACACGACCGAAAAGAGGAGGGAGGGCAGCAGCAAGATCCTCCACCCCTCCAGAAGCTTGGGTCGCCTTTGCCTTTGCAGAGAGAGGATCCTGCCCATGAGCCGGATCCAATCCACCTGACCCAGCCGCCTTCTCCGGGGTGCGGAGTCCACCGAGAGCGCCCCCACCTCAGCCCTCCTGCACCCCTTGGGGGGCGACGACCTTGAAAAAGACCTCTTCCAGCGATCCCCCAGGAGCGAGCTGGGACTTCAGCTCCTCCAAGGTCCCCGAAGCCACCAGCTTGCCTTCCACCAGGATCGCCACCCTGTCTGCCATCCGCTCCGCCCGCTCCAAGAGCTGGGTGGAAAGGAAAACCCCCATCCCCCGCCTTCGTTCCTCCTCGAGCACCTCCTGGAGAACCTTGGTGGCGATGGGGTCGAGCCCGATGGTCGGCTCGTCCAGGAGGAGCAGGGCCGGCTCATGAAGAAGGGCGAGGATCAAAGCAAGCTTTCTCCGCATCCCCCGTGAGTACCCAGCGGGATCCTGATCCAGGGCATCCAGGAAATCCCAGCGCTCCGCCAAGGCCCCCGCCCGCTTTTGGATCTCCCCCTCTTCCATCCCCCGCATGCTCCCCGCGAAATGGATCAACTCCCAACCCAGGATCCGATCCAAAAAGAGGGGATCATCCGGCACATAGCCCACATAGCGCATCACCTCCGCATGCTCCCGGAAGCAGTCATGTCCAAAGACCCGTGCCTCCCCCCGATCAGGAACAAGCTCCCCCATCAACAACCGGAGAGCCGTCGTCTTGCCGGCCCCATTCGGCCCCAGAAGCGCCAGCGATTCCCCCTCCTCCAGTGACAGGGTCAGGGAGTCCAGGGCACAAAGCTCCCGGAAAGATTTCGATAGGTCCGGGATCCGGAGCAAGCCTGGGCGAGATTCCTCCATGGCGAAAACTCTATTCAACCAGGGGAGGAAAAGCAATTCCCCCACCCGCCCCAAAGCCCTTGACCAGGCCATGAAAAGGAGAGAGCCACCCACTCCCTCCCCAAGACTCTCCACCCGTATCTAAGGTAGATTTTGTTTTAGCGAACGAATGGCAAGAACGTGACGAATCATCACTCTTCATCCTGAAGGAACTCCGCGAAAATAATTGGGGGACCGCGGAAGGCTGGCGGGTCCAAGGGATCTTGGCAAGATCCGATGAGGAAAACTCAAATGGACCGAACTGCAGGATCACAAGGAGGGGGCGCTAAGGCCTTTGACAAGGACTTGCACCCTTGGACCCCTTGAAAGCAGGAATAAGTCTTCAAAGCAGCAAAGGCCAAGGGAAGGACCCGGAACGAATGACCATCAGCACAAGGTTCGAGCTCTTCTCAGGCCCTGGTACAGAATGCCTGAACGCTTTAGAATCATCTCGAAACGTTGTGGGGCTGGTCCTAGTGGCAGGGTTAAAAAGTTTTCGGTTTGTCGATTTTGATGGACCGGCGACCTCCATATGCAGACCCAATTCCACTAACGCCCAAGGATCACCCCCTTTTTCACCAGGTCCTCATCAACAAAAAATTGGAACGGCGTAGGCTTTCGACGACCAGATCGATCAAACCACAACCCGCGAACTACCCCTCTC
>DROQ01000229.1 GCA_011321845.1 Planctomycetota bacterium
GCTGGCGACTCCGAGGGTGAAGGGGGTGGCGAGGGGGTTGCGGAAGAGGGCTTGGAAGCCCATGCCCGCGGCGGAGAGGCCGGCGCCGGCCAGGGCGGCGGCGAGGCTGCGGGGGAGGCGGAGCTTCCAGAAGATCCAGGCGGGGTCGGCTCTGCCCGGGGCGGGGCCGACCAGGGGGGCGACGAGCAGGATGCCGGCGCTGATGAAGAGGAGGATGAGCAGGCGGCGGGAGGCCCTGGGGGCGGGGAGACTCATGAGAAGGCGGGCTCTCCGTAGAGCCGACCCTGGGGGCCTTGGAAGAGAAGAAAGGCTGTCCCGTAGATGCGCTGGAGGACCTCGGGGTCGAGGAATTCCTCGGGGGTCCCCTCGAAGAGAACCCTGCCCTCGACCAGGGCGAGGATGCGGTGGGCGAGCCGGGCGGCAGTGTTGAGGTCGTGGGTGACCAGGAGGATGCTGCGGCCCTCGGCGCCGACGAAGGAACGGAGGAGCCGGGAGATGCTGACCTGGTGTCCGTAGTCCAAGAAGGTGGTGGGCTCATCGAGGAGGAGGAGGGGGGATCCCTGGGCCAGGGCGGCGGCGATGAAGGCCTTTTGCCGTTCTCCCCCGCTCAGGCGGTCCATGGGGCGCTCCCGGAGGGGGAGAAGATGGGTGTCCTCCATGGCCCGCTCCACGGCGGCGCGGTCCTGGGCTTGGATGGCGCCCAGGAGGCCGTGGTGGGCGAAGCGGCCCATCATGACGAAATCCTGGACGCTGAAGGGCAGGGAGCGTCCGTCGGCCTGGGGCACGTAGGCGAGCCGGAGGGCGCGCTCGCGCGCGCTCAGCTCCTCCTGGGGTCTCCCTCCGATGAGGATCTCCCCTTCCTGCGGGCGCAGCAAACCGGCCAGGCACTGGATCAGCGTGGTCTTGCCCACGCCGTTCGGCCCCACGATGGCGACGCACTCCCCCGGCTCCACGCGGAGGGACACCCTCTCCAGGACGCGGTTCCCCGGGCGGGCGAAGGACAGCCCCCTGGCCTCCACGCGGGGCATCCCGCCCGCCAGGGGACCAGGCATGGGTGTCCCGCCCGGGCTCACTTGTTCCCCCCGGGTTGGGGGAGTTCGGGGTGGAGGCCCCGGATGAAGGCCTCCAGGACCTTGGGGAAGCGCGGGCTGGGGCGCACGGCCCAGCTCTTCCCGAGGACGTAGACCCTCCCCGTCTTGACGGCCTGGAGACCCGGCAATTTCTTCCAGTCGGAGAGGATCTTGGCCTCGCTGAGTCCCTGCTCCTCGAGACCTGGGACCAGGTCGAAGATGACCTCGGGGTCGAGGCCGAGCAGACCTTCGGTGGAGAGGGGGGGAAAAGCCGCGCCCCCCGCGGGCGCGAGGTTCTTGCCGCCGGCGATCTCCAGGAGCTGCCCCAAAAAGGTCTTAGGGCCGGCCGCGTAGACCGTGCCCAGGGCCCCCTGGCCGGCGTGGCGCCCGACGGAGACGAGGACCGTGGGTGTCCCCCTTGGGCGGACGCGGGCGCGGGCGGCGGCGAGGATGGCGCGGAGCTGGGCGACCTTGGCCTCGGCGAGCCCCGGGATCTTGCAGACTTCGCCGATCCGGAGGAGGCTGCCGAAGATGCCTTCGAGGTCGCGCTCGTCGAGGGCGAGGCAGCGGAGGCCGGCGCGGCGGAGTTTGGCGAGGACCTCCTCGTGCTCGCCGAGGCCGAGGACCAGGTCGGGAGCGACCCGGACGATGGCCTCGAGGCTGGGATCGATGTAGCCGCCGACCTTGGGGAGGGCGCGGACCTCGGGGGGGTAGTCGCAGAAGCGGGTGACGGCCACAAGCCTGCCTGTGAGGCCCAGGTAGGCGACGGACTCGGTGACGCTGGGGGCCAGGGAGACGAGCCTCCTGGGAGGGCTGGAAGGTGTCTGTCGGTTCTGCTCCGTCCCCCCGCAAGCCGTGAGGAGCCCCAGGACGATGAGCCCGGAAGTTCTGGAGAGAAGTGGGAACGAGGGGAGGAGGCTCATGTGCGAGGGATTATGGACCTCCGCCCTCCTGGATTCAAAAGGCTGGAATCCTGGGCTTTGGGGGTCCACACTCCCAGGCTTTTCTTCGTCATTTCCCGTATGCTTGGGGCCCAAATGAGCCAGGAACTCCCGAAAAACTTCGATCCACAAGCCCACGAGAAGGCCGTCTACCAGCACTGGCTGGAGCGGAAATGCTTCCGGGCCATCCCGGACCCGGGCAAGCCTTCGTACGTGATCATGATGCCTCTGCCCAATGTGACGGGGGCCCTGCACATGGGCCACGCCATGGACAACGTGATGCAGGACCTCTTGATCCGCTGGCACCGGATGAAGGGAGACGACACTCTCTGGCAGCCGGGGACCGACCACGCCGGGATCGCGACCCAGGCCGTGGTGGAGAAGCGTCTCTTCGAGCTGGAAGGGAAGACGCGGCACGACATCGGGCGCGCCGCCCTGGTCGAGCGGATCTTCGCCTGGAAGGACGAATACCAGGCGCGCATCATCGAGCAGCAGCAAAAGATGGGCTGCTCCTGCGACTGGGACCGGATCCGTTTCACCATGGACCCGGTCTGCCGGGCGGCGGTCCGGGAGATGTTCTTCCGGATGTTCAGCGACGGCTTGATCTTCCGGGGGAACCGGCTCGTGAACTGGGACTGCCACCTGCACACGGCGGTCTCGGACGATGAGATCGAGCACCGGACGGTCCAGGGGCATTTCTGGCACCTGCGCTATCCCGTGGTGGAACCTCGGGAGGGCGAACCGAGTCATGTGGTCGTCGCGACGACCCGCCCCGAGACCATGCTGGGCGACACCGCGGTCGCGGTGCATCCCGATCCCCGCTCCATCCTGGGAGACCGGGAGCCCGAGCGCCTCGCGCTGCTCGAGACCCTGGTCCGCATGGCCAGGGAGGGGCGCAAGGTCCTCGTTCCCCTCGTCGAGAGGGAGGTTCCCCTCATCCTCGACGAGTGGGCCAAGCCCGACAAGGGGAGCGGCTGCGTCAAGATCACCCCTGCCCACGACCCCAACGACTATGAGGTCTGGCAACGCCACCGGGAGGAGATCTCGGCGATCAACATCCTCAACACCGACGGCAGTCTGAACGAGCGCGCGGGCGCCTACGCTGGAATGGACCGCTTCGCCGCCCGGAAGAAGGTGGTGGCCGACCTCGAAACCCAGGGCTTCCTCGAGGGGATCGAGGACAGGGAGATCGAGGTGGGTCATAGCGATCGCTCCAAGACCCCGATCGAGCCTCTGCTCTCCAAGCAGTGGTTCGTGCGGATGGGGGACATCGAGGGCGGGGTCCTGATGGGGCGCGGGACGGCCAAGGAGCATCGGAGCCCCGGGCTGGCGCAGGCGGCCATCGACGCGGTGGCCGAGAACTGGCGGTCGCCCTCGGGCCTTCGCCTCAGGTTCCATCCGGAACGGTACGAACAAACCTACGTGAGTTGGCTCCGCGAGAAACGGGACTGGTGCATCAGCCGGCAGCTCTGGTGGGGACACCGCATCCCGATCTGGCATGCGAGCGCGCCCGCCGAGGAGCTGCGGGAACTGCTCCAAAAACTCCCGCCCATGGAGGAAGGACGGATCCAGGTCCTGGTCCAGGATCCCGATGGCCGGACCTTCGATCTGGGACAGGCGGAGGCGGCTCTCTCCGCGGCGCAGGATCCCGTCGCCCCCTGGGAGATCCAGGCCTGTCTCCGGAACGAAGAGGCCGAGCGGCGCTTCGCCTCCTCCCTCGAGGCCCTCGGGCTCGCGCAAGACCCCGATGTCCTGGACACCTGGTTCAGCTCGGCCCTCTGGCCGCAGAGCACTCTCGGCTGGCCCGATCCCGAGCACGCACCGATCGAGGAGGGCCAAACCTTCCTCGGTTCCATCGATGGGAGGCCCAGCTCCCTCCAAAAGTATTATCCGGGCTCCTGTCTCGTGACCGGCCGGGACATCATCACTCTCTGGGTGGCCCGCATGGTCCTCGCGGGGCTCTACAACCTGGGGGACCTCCCCTTCACGGATGTGTTCATCCACGCCAACATCCTGGATGGCAAGGGGGTCCGGATGAGCAAGTCCAAGGGGAACGGCATCGACCCCCTCGACATCATCGACCGCTACGGGGCCGATGCCATGCGCTATGTCCTCTGCGAGATGCAGACAGGGCTCCAGGACATTCGGCTGCCGGTCCAGGCCATCACCCCCTTCCACGAGGAGTATGTGGATCTGACCAAGGCCAAGCCGGGCAAGACCCTCGGCGTCTACATCGACCCCAAGACGGGCAAGGAGTTCGACGTCATCGGGACGCGCAAGGACCTTCCCCAGGCCAAGGTGATCTCGGATCGCTTCGAAGTGGGCCGGAACTTCTGCAACAAGCTCTGGAACGCGCTGCGGTTCGCCATGCTCAACCTGGAGCGCTGTCCCTTCGAGCCCCTCGAGGTTTCCGAACTCCGCGCGGAGGACCGCTGGATCCTCTCCCGGCTCACGGCCGCCATCCAGGGGGTGGAGCAGGGTCTGGAGGACTACCTCCCGGCCAACGCCATCCAGGCGGCGCGGGACTTCTTCTGGGGCGAACTCTGCGACTGGTACCTGGAGCTGCTCAAACCGAGGTTCCAAAAAGGGGCGGAGGACCCCAAGGCGCAGCAGGTCCTCGCCTTTGTCCTGGACCAGGTCCTGCGGCTCTTGCACCCCGCCCTTCCCTTCATCACCGAGGCACTCTATGGGCATCTGGGAACGCTCGTGCCCGAGCGGGGGATCGACCAGCCTCTCCCGGTGGGCTCCCTTCTGATTCGCGAAGAGTGGCCGAGGCCCCGGACCGAATGGAGGGACGAAGAACTCGAAAGCCAGGTCGCCTTCGTCCAGGAGATTCTCCGAGGGGTCCGGGATCTGCGCGCTCGCTACCAGGTTCCCCCCAAGAAGCGACTTCCCGCGGTCCTCAATCTTCCGGGTCCCAAGGTGGCCCTCCTGGAAGGGTTCCAGGATTGGATCCTGCACCTGGGGGGGCTCTCGGAGCTGAAGATCGGCACCGGGTTGGAACGTCCGGAGCTGGCCGCCACTGCGGTCGCCCAGGATTGCGAAATCAGTCTGGGGGGTGTGCTGGATCCTGTGAAGGAGAGGGAGCGTCTGGAGAAACAAAAAGCCAAGATCGAGGGGCACATCAAGAGTCTCGAGGGAAAACTCTCCAATGAGAATTTCACCAGCAGGGCTCCCGCCGAGGTCGTGGAGAGGGAACGGGCCCGACTCCAGGAGTTGAAGGCGGAGTTGGCTCTGGTCCAAAGCAACCTGGAGGTGTTTCTCTGAGCCCGGCGAACAAAGGTTCCCCAGTCTGTGTCGCGCACACGGGCCTCTTGGAGCCGGGAGGGGTGGTCTCCGATCTCCGGGAGCAGTTGGATGGAGGTTCTCCCTCTTTTCTCCTCTTTTTCTCGGGGGGAGAGAGGGACTTCGAGGCGCTGGCCCATTCGCTGAACGAGGCCTTTCCCGCGTCCTTCCTCATGGGTTGTACGACCTGTGGCGAGATTTGCCGGGAAGGGGTCACCACGGGGGGAGTCACCCTCTTCGCCCATTCGGGGATCCAGAAGGTGGCGGGAGTCCTCCGGGAGGATCTCTTCAACTTTCGATTCGCGGAGGGAGAGCAGCTGGTCGTGGATTTGTTGGACCAGGGGGGCTGGGCTCGGGAGGAGTTGTTGGAGCGTCCGCAGGACTTCCTCTTGCTTGTGTTCAGTGATGGGCTTTCCGGAATGGAGGAGGTCCTCCTCCCTTCCTTGCACCATTTTCTCCCTTCTGTTCCTCTGGTTGGGGGGAGTGCCGGAGACGATTTTCATTTCAAAAGGACGCAAGTCGCCCTGGGTGCCAAGGCGGTGTCGGGAGGAGTGGTGGTCGCCCTCCTCGAACCGAAGCGACCATTCGAGGTCTTTCAGACCCATGGATACCGGAGCAGCGAGAGAACTCTGGTTCCGACTTCGGCGGATCCCGATCGGCGGCTGATCCATCGGATCGATGGGTGGCCTGCGGTCGAAGTCATCGCCGAACTCCTTGGGGTGGAGGTCTCCTACCTGTTGGAAAACGAGGCTGAAGTCTTCGCGCGCCGCCCCGTGGTGTTCGGGCTGGGAGGCGAAGGGGTCTATTTTCTGCGGGCGGTCATGGGCTTTCGGGGGACTTCGGCCCTGATGGGAGGGGCGGTGGAGGAGGGCTCTGTCCTCCATCTCATGGAGGGGGTCCAGGCCGCGCAGCGGATTCGCGAAGAACTCCTGGAGCAGGCCTCCCTCGTGGATCAAGTCGAGGGGATGCTGCTCTTCCAATGCGGGGGGCGGCTCCGCCTTGCCAAGGGACAAGGGAAGCTCTCCGAGCTTGGGGAGGCGATGTGTTTCGAAGAGTTTCCCTGCGGAGGGTTCTCGACGTACGGGGAGCATTTTGGACCTCTTCAGCTCAATTTCACGGTGACGGGAGTCGTTTTCGGAGGGCCGGATGGCTGACTCCCGAGGTGAAGAAAGGGTTCGGGAACTGGAAAAGAAACTTGCGGCCGCCCAGGAGACCATCGAGGCGCTGAAGAGGGCGGCGATCCATCGTTCCGAATTCCCTTTCTCCGAGCAACTCGCCATCCAAAAGGCAATGGCCCATCTGCAAAACCGCTTGGACAGACGCAACCGCAAGGTCCAGGAGTCGGAGGGCAAGTACCGTACTCTGTTCGAGCAGAGTCCCTTGATCGCCCTGACTTTGGACCGGGATCTCTGCATCCTGGAGATCAATCGCGCGGGAGTCGAGGCCTTGGGCGTTTCGGAGGAAGATCTCGTGGGGCGGGACTTCCTCTCCTTTTTTCCGCCGGAGGAGCGATCGGTTCTCAGGAAAGAGCTGGGCGTCAAGGGCTCCCGGCAGGTCCAGACTCAGCTCGGCGATGGTCGCAAGGTCGATTGTTTCTGCAAGGATCTCCCGGGGAATCGAGGAGTGCAGGTCCTGGTCCGTGACATCACGTCCCAGGTCGAGCTGGAGGAGAAGAGACTCCATGCCCAGAAATTGGAAGCCGTGGGGCAGTTGGCCGGGGGGATCGCTCACGATTTCAACAACCTCCTGACGGCCATCATCGGTTTCGCGGAGCTGCTCAATGTGGAACCGGACCCCCTCAAGAGACGGAGTTATGTGGAGCAGATCCTGGGAACCTCCGAACGGGCGAGCCAGCTCGTTGCGCGACTCCTGGATTTTTCACGGCGGGGCAAGGTCGCCGTGCAGCCCTTCGATC
Organism: Planctomycetota bacterium; assembly: GCA_011321845.1. Taxonomy (GTDB): domain Bacteria; phylum Planctomycetota; class UBA1135; order UBA1135; genus HyVt-539. Next base: position 7,212 of record DROQ01000229.1, read on the forward strand.
TTCATCAGACGGTCGAAGAGGTCCTTCTCCTCTCCTCCCGGACCTTTCCTGCAAATATACGGATACGCCACGAGTTCGAGGCCAGCTCCGCAGTTTTGGAGGGGGATGTTTCCCAATGGGAGAACGCCCTCCTCAACCTGGTCCTGAACGCCAAGGACGCGATGAGCGAGGGTGGGGTGCTGACCATCAGGACCATGGATGGGCCGAGGACGGAGGGGGAGGCTCCGACCCTGATCCTGGAATTTTCGGACACGGGAGAGGGGATCCTTCCCAAGGACCTTCCTCATATTTTCGAGCCGTTTTTCACCACCAAGGAGAGGGGCAAGGGGACAGGGCTCGGGCTTTCCGCGGTCTATGGCACGGTCAAGGGGCATGGGGGGGAGATCGAGGCCCGGAGTGAGCCCGGCCGGGGGACGACCTTTACGATCCGCCTCCCCCTGTTGGAGGAGGGGGCTCCGGGTCCATAACCGCGCCTCCGTCTTGGCCTTGCCCCGAGGGTTGCGAAGGCTAGGGCTGGGATGGGACGGTCTTCTGTGTCAGACCTCGAAGCCCTCTCGGTGCCCGGGGGCGATCAGGCGGTTTGCTTCCTCGTCCCCGGGACAGATGCCCTTGTCCCTGTCGAAGCTGATGGGCCTCCCAAGGCGGTAGGCGACGGCTCCAAGGAGGACGGCCTCGGTCAGGGGGCCGGAGTAGGAGAAGGGACAGGTCGTGCTTCCTCTCGTTTTGCAGGCTTGGATCCATTCCCGGTGATGGCCTTTGGAGGCGGGGATGCTCTGCGGCGGTGCCTGGAAGCCGCGGAACTTGGCCTTGGGCCCGAGGACGTGCCTCCCGTAATCGGCGAGGAGCCAGCCTTTGCTGCCAACGAAGAGGACGCCGTTCCGCCAGGAGTTCCTTCCGATCTCTCCCAGGAGGGCGGGGCGTTTGCCGCCGTCATACCAGTGGGCCTGGACGGCTCCCCGGCTCCCGGCGGGGGGATGTTCCCAGTCGACGATCATCCAGCGAGGCGTGGCCAGGTCATCCGGCTCCGGCCCCCGCGCCCGAACGCGATGGGGGACACCCAAGTCCAGCGCCCAGTGCGCGAGGTCCAGGTAGTGGCAGGCCATGTCCCCCAGGGTTCCGGAGCCGTAATCCCAGAAGCCCCGCCAGGTCGCGGGGTGCAGGCCCCGGACGTAGGGGCGCTTGGGGGTGGGGCCAAGCCAGAGGTCCCAGTCGAGGCCGGGAGGGGTGGGGGCGGGTTGGAGCCGGCGGCCCATGCCGGACCAGGACTTTTCGCAGAAGACGTGGACCTCGGAGACCTCTCCGAGGGCGCCCGAGCGGACGATCTCGACGCAGCGGCGGTAGTTGTTCCCGGCGTGGATCTGGATGCCCATCTGGGTGACGGCCTGGTGCCGGCTCGCCAGTTCGCGGAGGACCCTGGCCTCCTGGACGGAGTGGGTGAGGGGCTTCTCGCAGTAGACGTCGAGGCCGGCGCGGAGGGCCTTGGCCGCCGCCGGAGCGTGGCTGTGATCGGGGGTGCTGACGACGACGGCGTCGAGGCCCCCCGCGTCGATCATTTCGCGGTAGTCGGCGTAGCGTTTCGCCTTGGGGAAGGCCTTTGCCGCGCGGGCGAGCCTCCCCTGGTCCACGTCGCAGATTCCGGCGATGTGTTCGCTTCGGACCGCGTGGAGGTTGGCCCAGCCGCGGCCGCCTACACCGATGACACCGATGCGGAGCTTTTCCCCCTTCTTCTTGGGGGGGCGGGAGGGGAAGCGCAGGGGCTTGGACCCCTTGTTTCCCTGGCTTGTGGCGCAGGCGAGGGGGCTCCCGAGAAGGATGCCGGCTCCGAGGCGGCCTGCCTTGTACAGGAAATCCCGGCGGGTTTCGGTGCCTGAGCTGCTCGCGTTCTTGGCTCTGGGGGTCATGATTCGCCTCCTTGTTGGGGATGGGCCTGCGACCTCGGCCGGATCTTGGGCGGCTCGGGAGAGCCGTCCGGGACATCTTGAGCCTTGTCCCGGGTGGGGGCACCAAGAATTTCCGCCCCGGTTTTTGTGAAAAAAATCAATTTGTCTGCATTTGCAAGTTTATTCGCACAGCAGGCATTGCTAGGCTTTGCGATCTTCCTCCCTTGCCAGGGGAGGTTGGTTTCTCAATTGATCTCGTCTCTTCTTCCATGGAGGTTCTTACAGAATGCGCCATTCCACCATGATTTCATCTCTGCTTTTGCTGGGGCTGGGCGCTCCTGGGGGCGCTTTTGCCCAGGAACGTCTTCCTGTCCGGGATCCAGCCGGGCCACCAGTGCAGGACTTGCTTCGGCGGGAAAACCCCGCGGAGTCCAAGATTCAGGGAGAGCTGCTCGCCGACGCCCGCAGGCTCGAGGAGCGGGGTTTCGTCAAGGTCGGGGGGATCGCCAAACCCTTCCTACGGGTCGTGATCGACATCCGGCGGGAGAAGGGGGACCCCACCTTTGAAAACAGCAAGGCCCGGGATCGCGTGGCGGAGGTCGCGCGTGGCGTCTTGAAGCGCCAGAAGGCTTTTGAACAAAAGCTCGGGCAGCAGAGTCCCCTGGGAGCCAAGAAGCAAGTCGTTCTGATCGGGCGACTGAGCCTTCAATACAGCGTGGTCGCCCGGGTTTTCAGCCGCTCTGCCCTCCTCGCCCTCGGGGCCCGCCCGGATGTCAAATATGTCTGGAAGGACCGCCTCAACAAACTCATGACCGTCGAGGGGCGGGCTCTTACGGGTTCGACCACGGCGGCTTCGAACGGTTACAAGGGGACGGGGATCGGGGTGGCCGTGATCGACACCAAGTTCGATCTCCTCCACCCTGAGCTGGGCGGCTCGACGACCCTCCCCAACGGAGTGGTGTACGCAGGAAAGAACTTTTCCAACACGAACCAGTCCATCCACTCGAGGACCTTCAACGACGCCTATCACGGGACGGGCACTTCGGCGATCGTGCGGCGCTACGCCCCCAACGTGCACCTCTATTGCTTGACGGTGTTTCCCAACGCCTACAACTCGGTGATCGCCAACGCCATCAACTGGTGCGTGACCAACAAGAACGGGAAGAACGGCGGAAACCCGATCAAGATCATCAGCATGTCGCTCGGAGGCGGCAAGTACACTTCGCCGGAGACCTCGGGTACGATTCATTCGGCCTGCGGGACGGCGCTCTCGAATGGGATCGTCACCTTCGTGGCCGCGGGGAACGACGGCTACAACAACGCCATGGGTTCGCCGGCCGCCTCGACCAACACGATCTCGGTGGGTTCGGTCTGGGACGCCAACAACGCTCCGTATTCACCCTTCCCCCCTGCGTACTGCAGCGACAACAACAGGGTTGTGAACGAACGGGCCTGCTATTCGGACACGGCCAGTTTCCTGGACATCTACATGCCTTCGGAACAGGTGATCACGGCCAAGGTGGGAGGGGGGACCTTCGCTCTCGGCGGGACTTCGTCGGCCTGCCCTGCGGCAGCGGGGATCACGGCCCAGTTCTTCCAGGCCTTTCCGGCCTACCAGGGCAACATGAGCCAGCTCGCCAACCTCTACAAGAGCACGGGTGTGCAGGTCGTGGGGGACTCGACCCACAAGCGGGTCAACATCATCGCGGCGATGAACGCGGCCAATGGCGGCGGAGGTGGTGGAGGCGGAGGAGGGGGCTCCACCGTGCTGAAGAATGGGGTGACGCAGAACTACTCTGTTTCGACCGGCGCGAACAAGACTTGGACGATCAGTCTGCCTTCGAATGTGACCAGCATGACCGTGACCCTCACGGGCTCGGGAGACGCCGACCTCTACGTCAAGAACGCCCCGGTGAACTGGCCTGGGGACAAGGGAAGCCACAACACTTCGACCTTCAAGGCGCCCTATATCGGTGGGTCGAGCGAGAGTGTGACCTTTACCAATCCGGCCGCGGGGACCTGGCATGTTCTCGTGAACGGTTACAGCGGGAACCCCTCGGGGACCATCAAGGCCAGCTGGGTCGTCGGAAGCGGAGGAGGCGGTGCCAAGTGGAACTATGTGACCTACGCCAAGGAGACGCCGCACAACTATTCCAACAACAAGACCTACACTTACACTTACAGCAGCCCTGGGGCCACGCGGGTCGCGGTGCATTTCAACCGCCTGGACACCGAGTCGGGCTATGATTTTGTCCGGATCAAGGACAAGTTCGGGAACACCAAGTTCAAGGTTTCCGGGAACTTGATCAGCGGCGGGAGCGGGAGCGCCTTCGGTCGGACGGACGGCTGGGTGATCGTGGACGGGGATTCGCTCACCGTCGAACTCAAAACCGACTACAGCGTCACGCGCTACGGTCTCAAGCTGGACCGCGCCGCCAACTACAAATGATGGACGCGTCCCGCGGAGCGGGACACCCATCCTTGGCCGCTGGCGTCCCGGACGTGGAGCCAACGGTCGGAGCCCTCGATGAGTTCCAAGAGGGCTCCTCTCTTCAACTTGCGCAGGACGCGGGTCTCGGTATGCGGGACGGGGTAGAGGGGGCAATCCGGTTCCAGGATGAGGACCCTGGCGGTCTGCGGACGGAGGATGGGGGGGAGGAGGAAGGCCTCGGGGATCAGGCTCGCGAGGAGGAGGGTTAGGAGGATTGCCTTCAGCGGGGGGGCTGTCCGGACCAGGAAGAAGGTCAGCAAGAGGATTCCCTGACAGAGGCTGAGGAGGGCGAGGAGGGTTTTGGGGCCGAAGAATCGGGAAGGCTTGGGGCGGGGGAGAGGGGGAGCGGCCGCGGCCGCGGGGGGGAGAGTTCCTGGAAGGGGGAGGGGTGGGGTTTGGACCAGGCGGTATCCTGCCGGAGGGCCGGGGTCGAAGTAGGAGAGGGGGATGGGGGGGAGGTTTTTGGGAGGAGACTTGCCGAGGGGGACGAGTTCGTAGCGCAGGTTCAAGCCTCCGGCCTCCTGTTCGCGGGTCCAGCCCATGACATGGAAGCTCCCGAAGGTCGGGATGTCCTGGAGCTGGGGGGGACGCAGGCGGGAGAGGTCCCCGCTCCCCTCGATCCGGAGCAGAAGGAGAAGGGATGGTCCCTTGTCCTTGGATGGCTCCAAGCGCGCCTGGATGCGGAACTTGCCGACGCCCCCGGAGAAAGGAATGGGTGTCCCCTTTGGGGGGAGGGGGAGGATTTTGAGGGGGAGAGGGGGGGCGGGGAGTTCTTCTTGTTTGGGAGCGATGGGTTGGCGGCCGCCGAGGAGGTCCTCGCGGAAGGAGGCGGCGTGGGTGAAAAGAAGGCGGGATCCTTGGAGGTTGAGGGTGGCGGCTTGGAGGGCCTGGAGGGGGAGGCGGGCTTGGAACCAGCGGAAGGGGGAGGCCGGATGGTCGGGGAGGGGGCGGGCGCGGGCGAGTTCGGTCCCGAGCAAAAATCGCAGACCTGTCCGATTCGTTCTCGGGAGGAGTTGGAGGGCGGGGTTTTTTCCGAGCCAGGGAACCTGGACCTGGACGGGCAGGTCGAGGCGGCGGCGAAAGGGTTGGACGAGTCTTTTTGGGTAGAGTTCGCGACGAATCCCGATGCGGAGAAGGAGGGAGAAGCGCTGACCGACGAAGATCTGCGGGGCGCTGGCCTTGATCTCGAGTTTGCCCGCAAGTTGCTGGGCGGTCGCGGTTTGAGCCGGGAGCAGGCCGAGGGCCGGGAGCAGGACCCGGGCCCGGAGGAGGCCAGGAATGGGTGTCCCCCTTGGGCGGAGGTTCACCAGGCTTTCCCTGCGGTGGGGGGGCGTTGCTGTCGTTTTTTGCGGCGTAGGGTCCATTTGGCTCGTTCGTTTTGCTCAAGGGTTTGAAGGAGGGCCTGGAGCTGACGGGGGCTCAGCGGGCTGGGGCCGGAGAGGGGGTGGGAAGAGCGGGTCTTGGGGAGGATGGGTGTCCCCTTTTGCTGGGGGGCTGGGGTTTTTGCCTTTTTGGCTTGGGGGTGGGGGCGTTTGTTGAGCTGCTCGAGGCGTTTTTCGGCCAGGGCGATGTTGTGGGCGGCCTGGGGCCAGTTGGGGCGCTTTTCGAGGGCGCGGCTCCAGTGTTGGATGGCGGTCTGGAATCCCAGGATGGCGCGGTCGAGGGCGCGGGGGCCGCCTTCGGGGAGCCTGGCCTCCCGGGCGGCGCGGGCTGCGCGCTGGTAGGAGGCGTTGCCCAGGATGAAGTCCCGGAGGGCGTACCCCCCTGGGCCTCCCCGGGCTGCGGCCCGCTCGGCGGAGATCTCGGCATCCTGGTTGGCCCCCACCCTGAGGGCGGCGAGGGCCCGGTTGAAGAGCAGACTCGCGGGGGCGCGGTCCCCGAGCGCCCTGTCCCGCTCCTGGAAGGCTCGATGGGCTTCTTGGAACTTCCCCTCTTCGAAGAGGCGAACTCCTTCCTCGAAACCTTGGGGGAGGCCCAGCCCCAGCACGAAGAGGAGGGTCCCCGCGCCGAGGAAAAGCCAGGGAGTCCAGGGAGAGCGCCAGCGCCTCATGCCCGCCCCCCCGGCGTCCTCGCCAGGAACAGGGCCAAGAGGAGAAGGCCCAGCAGGGCCAGCACCTGCCCCAGCACGGGCGATCCTCTGCGCGCGCGCCGCGCGGCGAGGATGGCGTCCTGGTAGAGGGTGTCGAGCCCCTTGGCCTTTCCTCCGTCCTCATAGTAGACCCCTCCGCTCAGCCGCGCGATCCGCTCCAAGCCCCTGGGCAGGAGGCGGGAGACGACCTCCCGACCTTGTTTGTCCCTGAGATGGCTTTCTCGACCCTCTTCCGAACGGATGGGGATCTTGGCCCCGAGCCGCGAACCAAGGCCCAGGCAGAGGACGGGGATCCCACGCTGCCGGCACTGCTCGGCCATGGTCTTCCCCGCATCCCCATGGTCCTCTCCGTCGCTGAGGAGGACGATGCAGGGGGAGCGCCGTGGCTCCGAAATGACCAGGGCGTCCAAGGCGGTCTGGAGAGCCGCTCCGAGGTCCGTTCCTCCTTTTGGCAGAAAGAGGGGGTTGGCCTCCTCCAAGACATGGCCAAGGCTCGCCTGGTCCCGGGTCAAGGGGACGAGGAGCCGGGCCACCCCGGCGAATCCCACCAGGCCGAAGCGGTCCTGCCTACCCTGCTCCAGGAGGGTTCGGATCACCTCCTTGGCCCTCGTCAAGCGGTCGGGGGGGAGGTCCCGCGCCAGCATGGACCTGCTGAGGTCGAGGCAGAGGAGAACGTCTCCTCCCTCGTCCACCGCCCTGGGCTCCGCGCTGGGCCCCAGGTCGTAGCCGAGGGAAAGGAGGACGAGGGACAGCCCCGGAAGGAGGGGGAGCATCCGCGCGCGGGTCCTCCGCTTCTTCTGTCTCAGAAGGAGCAGGACCAGGACCAGGGGAGCAAGGATGGAGATCATCGCCGCACCTCCAGGTAGGTCGCCCCCAGGAGGATGCGGAGCCCGAGGGAGAGGAGGGCGGCGAGAAGGAAGAAACGGAACTGTTCGACGCGCTCCAGGAGGGGTTTGTCCCGCTCCCTGGTTTCGAGCTGGTCGATCCGGGCGTAGATCCGAGCGAGGCCGCCTGCGTCCCCGGCCTCGAAACTCGCCCCTCCTCCGATCCTGGCGAGGGCCTGGAGGGTGGCCCTGTCGTAAGGTTTGCGTCTGTGTCCCTCTCCTTCCCTCCGGCGCCCCAGGGCGATGGTGTAGATGCGGATTCCGAATTGCCGGCAGAGCCGGGCGGCCTCTCTGGGCTGGATCTCTCCCGGCCCCCCGAGGGTGGCGACGGTCTCCCGTCCGTCCGTCAGCAGGATGACGACTCGGGCAGCCTCTCCGTCCTGCCGGTCCGAAGGGGCCGGAGGGTCCGACTTGGGGCGGCGGGGCGAGAGGACGAGGGCGGCCTTGGCGAGGGCGGCACCGATGCCCGTGAGGTCCTCGTCCCCGTCGGGGGGGACGACTTCCATCCCCTCGATCCAGGCTCCAAGGGCGAAATGGTCGAGGGTGGGGGGGCAGAGCAAGTCGGGATAGCGGGCGAAGCGGAGGAGCCCGATGCGGTCGTTGCGGCGGGCGGCGGCGAACTGCCTGGCAGCTTCCTTGGCGAGTTGCAGCCTCGTCTTTTGCGGGTCCATGTCCCGCGCGTTCATCGAGGAGGAGTTGTCCATGCAAAGGAGGATGTCGACGCCGCGGTAGCGCTCCGGGACCTCGCGCAGGACGAAGGGGCGGGCGATCGCCAGAACCAGGCAGAGGACGGCCAGGACTTCGAGGAGGTCCAGGAGCGGCAGGAGGCGTTGGCGCAGGGAAGCTTTGAGTCCCTTGGCGAGCGGAAACCTGGAGAAGCCGACGGCCGGGAATCGGCTCCGCCTCCGTGCCCAGAACACCAGCGGCAGGAGAATCAGGAGGGCAAAGGCCAGGGGATGCTCGAAGGAGAGAACCCTCATTTTTCGCCGGCCTCGAGCCCGCTCAGGAAGGCGCGCAGGACCTCCAGGTCCATCTGTCGTTCCTGGTGTTCCCAGGGCCGCCTCGCGTAGACCACGCCTTCCCACTTGGCGAGCAGGGGGCCGAGGGTCTCCGCCCAGCCCTGGTTTTGCGCGCGGACCAGAAGGAGCAGCTTCTCCTGGGGGAGACCCAGGCAGGGTTTCCTCAGCCTTGCCTCGAAGTACCGCCGCAGGATCCCTCCGAGTTCGACGGCGAGCAGGTGGGACTCCTCCCCGTCCAGGCCCTCGCGCTCGCGGCCCTCCAACTCCCGCAGCCTTGCCAGGGCTTCCTGGAGCGGCGAGGCGCGGTCCCCGCGCGGGGTTTTCGGTCTCCTCCGATACCAGAGAGTCCAAGCGCCCAGCCAGAGCAAGGCCCCCAGGACCCAAAGCAGGCCCCGCAGAGACCCGGGGGAGGGGAAGGGCCCCCTCGGTTGGGCGAGTTCCTCCAGGGCGTTCATCGCCGCCTCCGTTTCTCCCGCTTACGGAAGAAGGAGAGGATGGGCCGGACTACCGGGTCCATGTCGGGAGTTTCGGGGATTTCGAAATCGAGGAGTTCCACGCCATGCCGCAGGAGTCGCTGGTCGCATCTCCGTCGAAAGGCTTCTTGTGCTTGGGTCAGGGCTTTTCGGACCCGGGGGCTGCCCAGGTCGAGGATCCGCCTCTCCCCCGTCTCCGGATCTTGGATCGCGTAGAGCCCTCCTCCACGGAAGCTCGGCTCGGGTGGAGAAATCCGCAAGAGCAGGAGTTCGTGCTTTTTCGCGCAGAGGGCGAGGGGGCTTTCCCACTCTCCGGGGTCTTCGCCCAGGAGGTCGCTCAGGATGAGGATGGTGGCGGGGCGTCTCAGGGAACGCCCGGCGAATTCCAGGGCCGAAGCGAGCCGGGCTCTCCCGGGGGCGGCGGGGCCTTGGAGGATGTCCCGGAGGATCCGCAGGATGTTGTCCAACCCCTTCTTGGGAGGGGCGAAGTCGAGGACCTCGGGCCCGTAGCGGAGCAGGCCTACCCGGTCGTCGTTGCGGTGGGCCGAGAGCGCGAGACAAGCGGTGATTCGCGCCGCCATCTGCCGCGCTGTCCAGGCACCCTCCCTGGATCCCATGGAGGCGGAAAGGTCGAGGAGGAAGAGCAGGGAGCGTTCCCGTTCTTCGACGAAGACCTTGACGAAGGGCCGCCCCATCTTGGCGGTCACGCTGGAGTCGATAGAGCGCGGGTCGTCTCCTTCGGCAAACTCCCGGATCTCCTCGAACTCCACCCCGCTCCCCCGGAAGCAGGAGTGGTACCCGCCCGCCATGACCCCGCTGACCAGGACCCGGCTCTGCGCCTCGATCCGCCGCACCTCGGCGAGGATCTCCTGGAGGGCCTCGGGTTGCCCGGCCTCCGGCGCTCCCCTCGGCTTCAAGGGACACGCACCTTTTCCAGAACCCTTTGGATGACATCCTCGGCGGAGAGCCCCTCCGCCTCCGCTTCGTAGGTGGTGAGGACTCTGTGCCGGAGAACATCCATGGCCACTCCCTGGATGTCGCGGGGGAGGACGTGGTCCCGTGCCTCCAGTAGGGCCCGGGCACGGGCGGCTTTGGCCAGGGCGATGGAGGCGCGGGGGGAGGCGCCGTAGAGGATGAGCGGAGCCAGCCCCGGGAGCCCGAAATCCCCTGGGGAGCGGGTGGCCTCCACCAGGTCGAGGATGTAGCCCCGGGCCAGCTCGTCCAAGTAGACGAGGTCGAGCAACTCCCTGGCTTGGAGGATCTGTTCGGGGTCGGCCACCCGCCGGACTTCGGGTTTGCTCAGGTTGTTGGCCATGCGCTGGATGATCTGGTCCTCTTCCTCCCGCTTGGGATACTCGACGACGAGCTTGAGCATGAAGCGGTCGAGCTGGGCCTCGGGGAGGTTGTAGGTCCCTTCCTGCTCCAGGGGGTTCTGGGTGGCGAGGACGAGGAAGGGCCGGGGGAGGGGGCGGGACTCGCCAGCCAGGGTCACCTGCTTCTCCTGCATGGCCTCGAGGAGGGCGGACTGGACCTTGGCCGGGGCGCGGTTGATCTCGTCGGCCAGGACGAAGTTGGCGAAGATGGGGCCTTCCTTCACGTTCCACTCGCCGGTCCGTGTGTCGTAGACGTGGGTGCCCAGGAGGTCGGAGGGGAGCAGGTCGGGGGTGAACTGCAGGCGGTGGAAACTCCCGCCGAAGGCGGTCGCCAGGGACTGGACGGCCAGGGTCTTGGCGAGTCCGGGGACACCCTCCACAAGGATGTGTCCGTCCGCCAGGACGCCGACGAGGAGGCCCTGGACCAGGTCCCTCTGGCCGACCAGGACAGCCTCGACCTCCTTTCGAACCTCGTCGACGAAGGCGATCCCCTCGCGGATTCGCTCCAGGTCCCGGCCTTTTCCGGCCGGGTCCACCCCGTAGGCTGCTGCTCGCTCCATGCAGGAAGGATGACCTGTGCCGCCAGCCCGGTCAATCACCACGGGACCTTTCCCGGTTCTCCCCCGGCTTTCCCGATTGGGGGCCACCAATTGGGAGGGCTTTTCCGTAGGATCTGGATGATGAAAGCGACCCACTTGGCTCTCCTGCTCCTCACCTTCTCCTCCTCCGCGTTCGGGCAGCGTCCCACCAACCGGGAGGCCATGTGGCCCGCCCCCACGGCCGAGGACTGGAAGCGCCCCTGCCTGATCCGCTGGGAGCGAAGCTGGGAGGATGCTGTCGCGGTCTCCCAGAAGACCCATCGGCCCATCCTGATCTGCGTGAACATGGACGGTGAAATCGCCAGCGAGCATTACGCGGGGGTCCGCTACCGGCAGAAGGAGATCGCCAGACTCTACAAACCCTATGTCTGCGTGATCGCCTCGGTCTACCGGCACAATGTCCGGGATTACGACGACCAGGGGCGGCGCATCCCCTGCCCTCGTTTCGGGACGGTGACCTGCGGAGAGCACATCGCCATCGAGCCGATCATCTACGAAAAGTTCCTGGACGGAAAACGCGTGGCCCCCAGGCACATCATGGTGGAACTGGACGGCAAGGAGAGCTACGACATCTACTATGCCCTCGACACGGCCTCGGTCTTCGAGGCGATCGAAAAGGGGATCGCGACCCGCAAGATCCAGGCGAGGCCCGATCCCCGGGGCGATCGCAGCATTACGGAGCGGGTCAGGAGCCGGGACAGCAAGGATCGCGAAGCCGTAGAAAAGGCCTACATCCAGGGCGACAAGAAGCTCAAGAGGGCGCTTCTCGCCGAAGCGATGAAGAACCCTGACGCCGATCCTTCGGGGCTTCTCCGGCTGGCCATCTTCGGGTTCGACCAGGAGCTTGCCGCCCAGGCGCGGGCGGCCCTTGCCAGGTCCACTCGTCCGGGGGCCGCCGAGGTGATCCACGAGGCGCTTCGGGCTCCGATGAAGGCGGAGGAGCGCGAGGCCCTCCTCGCTGCCCTCGAGCGCTTGAGTAAACGCTCTCCCAAGGCCCGCCGCTACGCCGTTGTGCATCGGGGCCTGGGTACGGGGTCCAAGCTGCTGGACCTGGGGCGATGGACCAAGGGACTCGCGGGCGCCGAGTACCAACCCGCCCTTCCCCAACTCTTCGCGGTCGGAGAGGAGGCGGACAGGGCCCGCAAGCGCCTGCGCAAGGATCGCCGGGACCCGGCCGCCCTCGCCGCCCTCGCCTACTCGAGGCTGCTGCTCGCGCTCGAGGCCCCTTCCGCGCGCGGCCCACGGCGTGGCAGGGGACCCAGCCAGCGGGAGCTGCTCTTCCGGGACGCCTTGGAGGCCGCCGAGGAGGCCGCCAAGCTCGGCGCCAAAGGTTGGAAACTCGAGAGTGTCCTCGCCCTGGCGCGCATGGCGGGCGGAGACCGAAAAGCCGCTCTGCCCCACGCGGAGAAGGCCGTGGCCGCCCTTCCGCCGGGCGAGACCGGTCTGGTCTCCGCCCGGGTCCTCCACCTCTTCGCCCGCCTCCGCCGCGACGCCATCGTGGACGCCCACCGCGCCAAAAGGCCCTGGCCTCCGCAGTGGTTGACGGACATGGACTCGGCCTACAGAGTGCTCGCGGGACATCCCCTGGGCACCGACCGCCAGGTGGTGGAGCATTTCGACATGCTGTCCTGGTTGGACGCCAAGGGCCGGGCCGGGCTCGCCCTGCAGAAGGGCCTTGCCCGCTTCCCTGCCTCCTGGTTGCTCCATGACCGGCTCCGGGGTTTCCTGCTCAAGACCAAGGGGGTGAAGGGCCTGGAGGCCTGGTACCGCCGTCGTCTGCAGGAAAAGAGGCAAGAGCGCACCCTTCCCTGGTTCGCAGGTTACGCGTCCATCGTCGCAGCCGAGTTCCATCGGAGGGCCCGCCGCCCGGAGCAGGCCCTGGCGGCCTATGGGCGTGCCTTGGCTTTCTTCAAGCAGAGCGTGGACCAGGCTCCCGAGACCCGGACGAGCGCCGAGCATTACGTCGCCGTCGCGCTCGCGAGCAAGGCGCGAGTCCTCTTCGAACAGGGGGCCTTGGAGGCGGCGACCGACGCTCTGCTGCGTTCCTTTCGAACCAGACCCTCCGCCGCCTCCGCCCGCGACGGCCTCAATCTCTCCGCCGTCGAGACCGCCCGCATGCTGCTCCGGGCCCTGAAGGCCGAAAAAATGGACAGCCTCGCCCTCCTCCTCCAGAAGGCTTTGGACGGGCTCCCCCCCGAGGTCCTGGAACTCCCTGCCTTCGAACGTCGCATCGGTCCCTCCCGCCGGGGCCTAAGGCGGCGTCGATGAACAGGCAGGGCAGGCGAGCCAACTCTTGAGCTCCCTTCTCTCCTTTGCAAAAATCAGTGGATGAGCGAACACCCAGGCCTCCCCCAAGATCTCCTCGACCATTTTCCCGACCGGATCCGCGTCCCTCCCGTGACTTTGGGCTATCGAATCGGCGCCCTCCTCGTGAGCGTTTTGATGGTCCTCCTGCCTCTGATCTACCTCGCTCTCATCGGGCTTTTGGTCTATGGGGCCTACTGGCACCTGACCACGAACATCGGAATCCTGGCGGGTCGTCCGGGGGCTCGGGGCAGGCTCTTGGCCTACTTCGGCCCCGCGATCGTCGCCCTCGTTCTTCTTGCTTTTTTGGTCAAGCCGCTGTTCGCCAAAAAGGGGCGGCCACCAAGGGAAAGGACCCTGGACCCCGGTGAGCAGCCCCTCCTGTTCGCCTTCGTCGCCCGCCTCTGCGGGGCCATTGGCGCCCGGGAGCCCAAGGAGATCCGCCTCAACATGGATCTGAACGCCTCCGCCGGTTTCCACGAGGGATCCTCTCTCCTCGGCAAGGACAAGGTCCTCCGCCTGGGCCTCCCCCTGGTCCAGACCACCAACCTGCAACAGTTCACCGGCATCCTCGCCCACGAGTTTGGGCATTTTTCTCAGGGAACGGGGATGGTCCTGGGCGGACTGATCTGGCGGATCAACGCATGGTTCTTTCGGGTGGTCCACGAGAAGGACTCCTGGGACGAAGCTCTCGAGAGTTGGACCAAGGTCTGGGGCTGGACGGGGGTCCTCGGCTGGATCGCGAAGTTTTTCGTCTGGTTGACCCGAAGGATCCTGGCCCTGCTCGCCAGGGTCGGGGTCATGGCCAGCGCCTTCCTCTCGCGGCGGATGGAATACGACGCGGACCGCTACGAGACCGCCCTTGTGGGATCCAGGGGCTTCGCCGACTCCATGTTTCGAGTTTCTTCTCTTTCCTGGCTATGGCAGAGGACGCTTGGCTTGCTGGGCCATGGCTGGAGCCTGGGGATCCTCCCCGACAACCTCCCCGCCCTCTTTTCCGAGGTCGTGGAGAGGGAGGAGGACCAGGAGTTCCGGGAAGGGGTGGAGGAGTTCCTCGCGCAAGAAAAGGGGAGCGCCTTCGCCACCCATCCCTTGGCCATGCAGAGGATCCTGGCTGCGGAGAAGGAGGAGCGGCCTCCAGTCTTCACCGCCCAGGGACCGGCCTCCGCGTTGCTGCAGGACTACGAAAGCCTCGCAAGGGAGATGACCCAGGAACATTTCGAAGAGGTTTTGGGGGGGGAGGTGACCAGGGGAAAAACGATGCCCTCCAATGCCTTCTACAACCTCCTTCTGGAGGAGGAGAAGAAGGGGGAATGCTACGAGAAGCTTGCCGGCTCCCTCGCGGAAGGGCGCCGCCTCCTCCGGGTTGCCCCCAAGAAACCTGAGGAAAGCTCCTATCCCCGGTTGATCCGGGATCTGGGAGCACGGATCGCGAACCTGGAGGACAACCTGGGAAGAGCCGAGGACGATCTGGAGTGGAGCTGGAACCGTTATGTGCAGACCCAAGTCGCCTTGGAGATGGCCACCTGCCACCTCAAATTCCCGACCAAGGCTTTTTCTGTTCCAAGCCGGGACAGGGCCGAGATCCAGCCTCTGCTCGAGGAGAGAAGGAAGGCCTTCTGGGAAGCTTGGGAAAAGTTTGAGGCTTGCCAGGAACCGTTGGAGGAGCGTTTGAATCTGGGGCTCGGATACTTGGAGACCCATCCCCAGCTTTTGGAAGAGGAGGAGCGCTCCATCCTTGGCCGGGTCCCTCCCCTGTTGGATGCTCTCCGGTCGCTTTGGGGAGATCTCCTCGACTTTGAACTCAAGAAGGCGAGTCTGGCCCTCCTGCTCGAGGATCCTCACGACCTCAAAGACAAGAATGGCTACCTGGAAGCGCTGGGCCAGGCCGAAAAACATGCCCTCCATGCTCTAGGTGTTCTCCAGCAGAAACTCGAGGGCCTTCCCTCCCCCTTCTCTCTCTGTGGGGAGGATGTGAGCGTTCTGAGGTATCTGGGCCTCCCTGGGAACATGGACAAGGGGCCCGAAGGCCTGGTGGCCTATGGAGAAGAGCTGCGATCCTCCCTCGAAGCCCTGCTGTTTCGGGCGCATTCCGCCCTTGCCTACGCCTGCTTGCAGGCAGAGAAGGACGCGACAGGGGCCTGAATCCGAGGCCGTCCCCGGGGGCCAGCCGGGGAACAAGGGCGGAACCCCGGATTTGTTGTCGGATCTTTTTATGGGAAGGCTCCCTCCTCCTCATCCGTCGGTTAACCTATCTCAACTCCAATTCCTGGAATCCAAGACCTTCGATTCATGAGAAAACTTCGAATACCCGTCCTGGGCTTTGCCTTGCTTCTCCCCTTTGGAATGAAGGCTTCGGCCCAAGAACCCCCCGTCCCTCTTCCGGTCCAAGGCGGCCAAGAGCCTCCCCCTCCGCCTCCGGAGGTGCAACCTGGGGAGGACCAGGGTGTGATCCCCGGAACTCCGGAGGATGTGGAGGCCGCTGGAGCCGAACAGGGCGAAAGGCGGAACCGGAGCGAGCTGATGGATCTCAATCTGGGCCTGGATGTCCGCGCCATGCAGGATCCTCCCCGTCTCGCACCCGGGGAGACTGGTCAGCTCATCTTGCTCGTGAGCGTGAACCGAGGGTCCATGGTCCAACCCGGAGGCAAGGTCAACCTCAAGAAAAGCCAAGGACCTCTCCATTTTGGGGGAGCGGTTTGGGACCCGGTTCCCGCCGGCAAGGGAGGATACGAGGACAGCTTTTTGATCCGCATTCCCGTGACGGTCTCCTCCACCGCGAAATACGGGAGTTACACTGCCCGCGGGGACCTGATGGTGAAGGGACTCTTTCGCAACCGGGACCGCCTGGGAGAGGGAAAACTCAGAAGAGAGAGGGGGAGATCGGACCTGACCCGAGGATTCCAGGGGGCCATCGTTGTCGGCAAACCATGGCCCAAACCTCCCAAACGGCATCGGAAAGCGGAGAGCAAAAAGGCTCCCGAGTTCCCTCATCCCGAGAAGGTGGTTCCCTCCCAAGCCGGTGCCAGGGAGGCCCTTCCATCGGATCCAGGAAGCAAGGCCGAAACTGGAAAAGCCAAGGCTCCCTTGGGGATGACCCAGCCTGAGGAGGGAGGGCTCCAGGATCCGGAGGAACTCCAGGATCCGGAGGAACTCTCCTCGGACAAGGGGGGTAACAAGATGCAGTTGGTCCTGGGGCTGGTCTTGGCCGGTCTTGGGGTGGTCGGAATCGGGTTTCTCTTCTTTCGGAAAGGTTGATGCCTCCAGACCTACCAGGTGGCTTTCTCGAAATCACTCGCTCCGCCGAGTTCTCCGCGAGCCATCGTCTCCATCATCCCCAGCTTTCCGACGAGGAGAACGAGGAGATCTTTGAAAACTGCAATTGGCCGGGGGGGCATGGCCACAATTACCTTGTCGAAGTCAGCGTCATTGGGGAGGTGGATCCCAAAACCGGGATGGTCATGAACCTCAAGGACCTCAAGCAGGCGATCCGCACCCGCATCGTGGAGCCCTGCGACCATCGGAATTTGAATGAGGATGTCCCCTTCTTGAGGGGGGTGGTGACGACCACGGAAAACCTCTGCCGTGCCTTCTGGCGCGAGCTGGAGGACGAATTCTCTCGGCGGGGATATCCCGGGCGATTGTCCTGCATCCGCATTCGGGAGACCCGGGACAACTCCGTGACCTACAGGGGACCCGAATAGCCTCCTGCCTCCCACCTCTCTTCTCTTTTCCTGCCCCTCTTCCTGACAGCCGGTCTCCGGCAATTTTCAAAAGAACCAAAGCTTCCAGAGTCCCCAAAGCTCCCAAAAAAATCCCC
>DROQ01000230.1 GCA_011321845.1 Planctomycetota bacterium
GGGCTCCCCCTTTGTCATCGGCTGCCTCGCCAAGGGGGTGGATCACTCAGCTTCCACGAAGGCGGGTGTCCTCCTCTACTACACCGGAGTCCACTATGGCTACTCCGTCGACCTCTTCTCGGTCAAGCTGACCCAGTCGGATTGGTAGACCAGAGGTGGGGGTTCCCCGCCTATGACATCGGGGTCCACTTTGGCCACTCCTTCGACCTCTTCTGGGTCAAGCTGACCCAGTCGGATTGGTAGACCAGAGGTGGGGGTTCCCCGCCTATGACACCGGGGTCCACTTTGGCCACTCCTTCGACCTCTTCTGGGTCAAGCTGACCCAGCGGATTGGTAGACCAGTGGTGGGGGTTCCTCGCCTATGACACACCGGGGTCCCTTTTGGTCACTCCTTCGACCTCTTCTGGGTCCAACTGACCCAGTGGATGGGTAGACCAGCTGTACCGCTCTCCCGCCAAGGTGAAGGCCTTGGCGGGAGAGCTTCTTCGCCTACTTGGCGCTGAAGGTGAGGACCTGGCTGTCCGTCTTGCTGCCGACCTGGGCGCTGATGCGGATCTCGAAGCTGCCCTGGAGGGGGAAGTTGGGCTTGATGCCGAAGAGGAGGCTCTCGAACTCGGGACCGAAGGCCGCCTCGTTGAGAAGGGAGAAGGAGAGCCCGGTGATGTCGATCCAGGGCCCCGCGGTGGGGAGGGTTTGCCTCAACTCGATCTTGAGACCGGTCAGGTTGCTGAGGGAACCCTGGGTGGCGACCGAGAAGCTCAGGGGGAGGGGAGCGTTTTTGCTGATGCTGCTCGGACCCTGGACATGGACATCCACGCCCTGGATGGCGCGCGGAGTGATGGCGAAGACGGGGGTCTTGACCGTGTGTCCCACGGGATCGGTCCAGGTGGCCTGGCAGAAATAGCCCGCTGCCTTGGGGTCGAGGCCGGGGAGGTCGAAGTACTGCCTCGCGTGGTGCCCTCGCTTGGGGTCGAAGCTCTTGCCCATGCTCGCGTGGAGACCGTAGTTCACGAGGACCTTCGCCAGTTCGGGAGCTTTGGGGCTGCGCTGGATGGCGAGATCCAAGGTGACGCTGGTTCCCGCGCGTGCCGCGATGCGGGACCAGCGGAGTTTGGGGCTGCTCTGATCCTTGGACCGTGTCAGGGTTTTGAGGAAGGGGGCGTAGAGGGGATCGCCGATGCGCACTCCGCGCCAGAACAGGGCGGGGTCGGCGAGGGCGGAGGCTTCCTGGAAGGGATACCCCAGGGCGAGGTAGTAGAGGATGATCTCGGGGCGTACGTGGCCGGAGAGGTAGGGCTCGGCGATGACTCCCGCGCCCGCGCTGAGGCCGCGCTGCATGGCCTTGGTCAGGAAACCGTGGCGGGGGGCCTTGCGTGCATCGAAGTATTGGATGGAATTGCTGTCGAGGTCGCTCGCCACCGAGCCCACGTTCCAGGACCAGACGTCGATGTACTGGTTGTAGTTGTACCAGCCGAAGTAGAGCAGGGCGTCCGGCGCGCTGAGCGCGGGCTTGCCGTTGGTGAACTTGGCTCCGGTCTCCCCGATCTCCTTGCCGCTGGGCTCCCACCAGGTGGGCAGGCCGATGGTCCTGGGCCAGAGAGATCCATAAGCCATACGCATGTCCCAGAGCCCGTAGGTGCGGTAGCCTGGATAGTAGGGGTAGTTGCTCTTGAGCCAGCTGTCGGGCTTCTTGCCGTAGCGGGTGTCGATGTAGGCTCTGCCCTCCATCTTTCCCGCGCCCTTGCTCCCATACTTCTCCGCGTAGAGGGCGCCGTCGATGAGGTCGAGGGCGGCCTCGAGGTCGAAGCCGTCGATGCGGGTGACGAGGTAGTACTCGAAGGCTCCGTATTTGTAGAGGGTGTGGGAGAAGTGGCCCTTGTCGGTCCCGACGCCTGCCGAGGATTCGAAGTAGGGGTTGGTGGTCCACCAGCCGTTGAAGCCCCAGCCTGTCCGGGAGCCCAGAACCGTTGGAACCTGCAGGAGGTGGTCGACCGCGCGCAGGGACTGCGAACTTGTCGGCGCGCCGATGCGGTAGGGCATGCCATACATGAGGACCAGGCCGTCGATCTTGGTCGTGCCGAGGGCCTTCAGCTTGGCGTTCAAAGGCGTCACGATGTAGTCGTGGAAGTGCTCCCAGGCCTTGGCCGAGTTCCCGGGGATGGTCCTCGACTTGAAGGGGAAGGTGATGCCCAGGATGTTGCTCGCGGGGACCCCCCGCGCCTTGGCGTAATAGTTGGCGCAGTCCAGGGAGTCGCTGAGCCCGTTCCCGTTCTGGTCGGCGAAGGACTTGTTGTAGATCAAGAGGAGCCGCTTGGGGTCCCGTGGCCCCTGCGCAGGCAGCAGGGAGGGAAGGGAAGCGGCGGCGAGCAGGAGGAGGGGGAGGGGATGAGGGATTCGCATGGGGGAATTCTACGAGATCTCAGGTGCCGACCAAGGCTTCCCGTCCCAGAGGAATGTCATAAAATTCTGTTCACGACAGCAGGATCCTGTTGGTCCCCTTCCTTCGTCTCTTCTCATGGGCCCGGAAGGACCCATCCCATGGGGGTCTCAGGGCTTAGCAGCGGCTTCGACGAGAAGGCGGAAGAAGCGGGCGCCCGAGGGGTCGGAGGGGGCCTCGGGGCTGGGCCAGAGGGGGTGGTGGGGGGGAAGGTAGGCCCGGTCGGGGTGGGGCATCATGCCGAGGACGCGTCCGGTTTCGTCGCACATGCCGGCGATGGCGGCCAGGGAGCCGTTGGGGTTGGCGGGAAAGGACTGGGTCGGATTCCCCTCGTCATCCACGTAGCGGAGGGCGGTGTAGCTCCCACCATCCTCGGGGAGGTCGGGGCCGGGGATGAACTTGCCTTCTCCGTGGCCAATGGGAAGTTCGAAGACTTCGCCCTCGGGAAGGAAGGCGCAGTTCCCCTGCTCGATCTTGAGGCGGACCCAGCGGCACTCGTAGTGTCCGGAGTCGTTGTGGGTCAGGGTGGCCTGCTGCCGGAGGGGGCCGCCGCCCGTCCGCGGGAGCAAGCCCATCTTGACCAGGGCCTGGAAGCCGTTGCAAATCCCCAGCACGTAGCCACCCTCCTGGTCCACGAAGCGCAGAAGGCTGTCCCCGAGCCGAAGGCGGCACTGGTTGGCGAGGATCCTGGCCGAGGCGATGTCGTCGCCGTGGGCGAAGCCCCCGGGGAACATCAGAATGCGGGCGCGGAGCAGGCGCTCCGGTTCGGCGAAGAGGTCTTGGACCGGGACCAGCTCGGCGTCGGCGCCAGCGCGGCGGAGGGCGTCGCGGCTCTCGAGGTCGCAGTTGGTTCCGGGGGCCTGGAGGACGAGGGCTTTGGGACCTTTGGTGGCGTTGCTCATCGGCGGTTTCCTCCCTGGTCGGAGGTCGGTTCAGAAGTCGGTGGGGGTGCGCTCCCCGGCACGCAGGCCAGGGGGCCGCGGGCGAGGGGGGCTTGCCATGCCTCGCGGAGTTCCGAGATCGGTATGTCGAGGAGGAGGTCCCCTTGGATCCCATCGATCTGCAGGCGGGGTTCGTCGAGGACTTCTCCCACCTTCTGGAAGGGGAGGTCCAGGCCCTCCATCCACTTGAGGGCGGCTTCTTCGAGCTCGGGATGGACTTCGACGAGGATGCGGCCGAGGCTCTCGGAGAAGAGGGCCTCGAAGTCGTCCGCGCAGTTTTCGGCCCCGGGGATGGAGCCCAGGTCGAGGAGGAGGCCATAGGGAGAGCCGAAGCAGAGTTCGGCGGCCGCCACGGCCAGGCCGCCCTCGCTCAGGTCATGGGCCGCCGTCCAGACCCTCTCCTCGTGGATCTGCGTCAGCTCGAAGAAGGCAGCATACTGGGCCTGCAGGAGGCCGGGATCCCGGAGACGGGGTGGGTTGCTGCCGAGGAGGCCCTTTTGTTTGTAGTAGGCCGAGCCGCCCAGCTCGGCATAGGTCGTTCCCAACAGGTAGACGGGGCTCCCCGGGCGCTCCAGGGCACCGCCCGGGACCTTGTCCAGCGCCGGAACCGGCGCCATGGCCGTGACCAGCAGACAGCCGGGGATGGAGATCGTCCGATCGCCCACCCGGAACTCGTTGTTGAGGGAGTCCTTGCCGCTGACAAAGGGGGTCCTGTAATGCAGGGCCGCTTCGCAGAGCGCCTCGGTCGCGCGGACCAGGGCGCCGAGCTGCTCGGGCTTCTCGGTGTTGCCCCAGCAGTAGTTGTCGAGGACGGCGCAGCGGGTGGGGTTGCCCCCGCGCACGACCACGTTGCGCACCGCCTCGTCGAGGGCCGCCTCGGCCATGGAGGCCGGATCGATCCAGGAGTAGCGGGGGTTGAGGCCCGTCCCGAGGGCGAAGCCCAGGTTCTTGTCGGGTTTGACCGCGAGGACGGCTGCGTCCCCCGGCCCCTTCTGCCTCGGACCCGAGAAGGGCTTGGCCCCCGAATGGGCCTGCACCTCGTGATCGTACTGGCGGATGATCCACTCGCGGCTGCAGACATTGAAGTCCGCGAGGATGGCCTTGAGGTCCTGACCGAGGTCGCCGGCCTGGAGCTCCGCGGGAGGCGTCTCTTCCTTGGGCTCGGGTGCCTGATAACGCGCCCTGCGCACCCGCTTGGGCACCCCGTCATGCAAGAAGGCCATCGAGAGGTCGCAGAGAGGCGTCCCCTTGTAGCTGATCTCGAGGCGTCCTGTGTCGGTGAAGGTGCCGAGCAGAGCGTATTCCACCTCGTGGTGCTCGAAGACCTTGGAGAAGGCTTCCCATTTCTCCGGCGGCACCGCGAACACCATCCGCTCCTGCGCCTCGCTGATCCAGATCTCGGTGGGCGTCAGCCCCTCGTATTTGAGGGGGACCGTCTCCAGCTCGACCCGCGCCCCGCAGTCCTCGCCCATCTCGCCCACGGCCGAGGAGAGGCCGCCCGCCCCGCAGTCCGTGATCGCCGAGTAGAGGCCGAGGTCCCGCGCCTCGAGCAGGGCGTCGAGGAGCTTTTTCTCGGTGATGGGGTCGCCGATCTGCACTGCCCCCGAGGAGACCGTCTCGCTCTCCTCGTGCAGCTCCACCGAGGAGAAGGTCGCCCCGTGGATGCCGTCCCGCCCGGTCCGGCCCCCCGCCACGACCACGAGATCGCCGGGGGAGACCTTCTTGTGCGCCATCCTCTTGGGCAGGATCCCCACCGTGCCCACGTAGACCAAGGGGTTGCCGACAAAGGCCGGATCGGTGTGCACCGCGCCCGTCACCGTTGGGATGCCGATGGGGTTGCCGTAGTCCCGCACCCCCGCCGTGATCTGGTCCAGGATGCGGGCCGGGTGCAGCGTCCCCGCGGGAAGCTCCTCGGGCGCCATGTCCGGCGGCGCGACACAGAACACGTCCAGGTTGCAGAGCGGCTTGGCCCCGAGGCCCGTCCCCAGGATGTCCCGGATCACCCCGCCGACCCCCGTCCCCGCGCCGCCAAAAGGCTCGATCGCCGAAGGATGGTTGTGGGTCTCCACCTTGATGCAGAGGCAGTCCTCCCCGTCGAACTCCACGATGCCCGCGTTGTCGCTGAACACCGAGACGCACCAGTCCGGGTCGAGCCGCTTTGTGACTCCGAAGACTGTCTCCTTGAGGAAGTTCTCGTAGGTCTTCCCCCCCTCCATCTCGATGCGCCCGGCCAGAGTCTTGTGCTTGCAGTGCTCCGACCAGGTCTGGGCCAGGGTCTCCAGCTCCGTCGAACTGGGCTCCCTCCCCAGCTCGCGGAAGTGCCCCTGAATTGTCCGCATCTCCCCCAGGTCGAGCGAAAGGCAGCCCTCGCTGGAGAGGCGCATCAGCTCCTCGTCGTCCGCCTCCCGAATCGGCACCTCCACCCGAAGCTCGCTTGTTTCGCCCCCCGGATGGGGAAGCCCCGCCGGGAGCCGATCGAACAGCACCTCCTCGATCACGTCGTTCGAGAGCCGCCGCGCGATCCGGGGGAGGGCCTCAGCCCGTTTTCCCTCCGCGAGTGGAAGCAGCCAGGCACGGTACGTCCCCGTCTCCTCCACCTCGATCCCCAGATCCCCCAGAGCCGCTCGAGCGCTCCGCGCCACCGGGTCCATGACCCCCGGCTTGCGCTGGACGAGCAACCGCGCATGGCCCTCAAACTCCTCCCAGAGCCCCTTTTCCGGGCTTCCGCCCGCTCCCGTCCGGGCGATCCGAAAGCGCTCCGAGATCGGATCCGCAAACAGCTCCCGCGCCGCCCGGCGAACCTCCGCCTCTTCCAATTCCCCCGGAAGCAAAAACCCCCGGATCGCGAGCACCGGCCCTTCCAGGGAAAAGCCCAGGTCCTCGCAAATCCCCCGGCAGAGCCGCGCCTGAGGATCCGGATACGCAGACCGAACGCCAATCTCGACCACCCATGCTGTCATGCGCGCATCTTGCCACGGCAAGGCCGGAAATACCCCTCCGCTTTCCCAGGATTCTCCCGGATTCCCAGGCATAAAAGGCGCTGTCCAGGAGCAGGCCCTGCTCTGCCCCAACCCAAGCAATCCCCCCGCCTTTGGCAAAGGCCTGAGCCCATGCAGGAAAAAGGGATTGTGCTCCCTCCCTTCGGTGGGGCATCCTAGCGGGATGCAAAGAGCCTACTCATGCCTGCTTTCCCTGCTCCTTCTTCCCTTTTCTTTTGCTGCCATAGACCAAGACCTCGGCCCCATCCCTCTAGGTAGCAATGCCATCGCCACCTTCACTCTCCCGGCCGGCCCCCTCCACCTCGACC
>DROQ01000231.1 GCA_011321845.1 Planctomycetota bacterium
AGGGGAGAAACAGCTTTGTGCTGGGGATCCGGAGGGCCAGGGGAAAAACAGCTTTGTGCTGGGGATCCGGAGGGCCAGGGGAGAAACAGCTTTGTGCAGAGGATCCGGAGGGTCAGGGGAAAAACAGCTTTGTGCAGAGGATCCGGAGGGCCAGGGGAGAAACAGCTTTGTGCTGGGGATCCAGAGGGCCAGGGGAGAAAAGGTTTTGTGCAGGGGATCGGGAGGGCCAGGGGGTTCGGTTGGGCTTCCCCTGGCTCCCATATGGGCATACCATGGGCTTCCTCGGGCCTCCCTGGGCTTTCTTTGCCTCCTTCTTGACTCCCTCTTGGGCTCCTTGGACCTCCTGGCCTCCTTGGACCTCCTTGGGCCTCCTTGGACCTCCTTGGACCTCCTTGGACCTCCTTGGAAATCCGGTGGGTACAAAAAAGCCGAGGATTCACCCCGTGCCCCCGAGATCCCGAACCCCGTGCCCGGAATCTCTCGGTGTGAACCCTCGTGCGTACTGTTCTATTCTCTCTCTAACCCCTTTATCTGGACTCATTTAGCCCATCCAAGGAGTCTTTTTTCTCTCTCTCCACTCGGGACCGAGGAGCGAGGCTCCCAATCCCTTGGGACCCGCAAATACATAGGGACCTGTCCAAAGTTTCAAAGATTTTGCGACTTTTTCAAAATATTCTCGCCCTCCCCACCTCTCCCCTCGGGCCGCAGGAAGCAGGGCAAGAAAGAACCCGATCTCTCCCTTCCCATGGGGCCAAGGAGGATCCAAGATTCTTTTCATTTTTCATCATCTCTCTTGCATTCCGCAAGAAAGGACGCATACTGCTCCGACGTTTTTTGGATCCAAGCCACAGCGAGATACCAGCACCTTCGTGATCCTGGATCGCATCCTTTAGAGACCGTGTTTGCCCATCCAGCAGCTCGTTCTCGCTTGTTTCCCTTTCATCACAACGTACCAAACCTTGAAGCCCCTTCAAGGCAACTCCTCAAGGCAGCGCCTTGATCGTAGAACCTTAAACACCCTTGAACGACATGAAAACTCTCATCGCAGGAACTGTTCTCCTAGTACTCACCGTCCCCAGTCTCCCCTCCCAGACGAGAACCAGTGGGGTTCGAAAAGCAACGACCCTGTACGGCCACAACAACCCCGGTCGTCCCACTCCCGAACCCAGTTCCGTGCTAACCCTGGCGGTTCTCGGGGCTGCGTTGGCAGGAATGAGCTTTTTTGCTTTCAAGAAAAGGAAACGCTGAACCTTTCCCCGACTAGTCCTCAAAACAAGAGGCCACTCGCTGGATCATGGCCTTGATTTGGGCCTTCCAGACATCATTCAGAGGCCGAGGGAGAAAGCCCGGGTCACTCTCAATACGGACCCACGCATAATCCCTCCGGCCTCTTCCCATTCTCCCAGCGAGATCCCGCCCAATCGCCACGAGCCCGCTTTCCGCTTTCTCGGGGAGACGGCCCGGCTCCTGCCTCCAAAAAACAACCTCCCGCTGCTCTTCGCCAAAAGCGACCTCGAGACGATGCACGTAGGCGACCTTCCCATCACCCATGGGGACCGCCTCGCTGATCCGACCCTGGGCCAACTCCCAGCCCTGGGCCTGATAACAGACTTCGGGATCGTGAGGTTGCTCCCCCAGAAAGACGATCCCCGGGTAGTACCCCAGATAGATCGAGAGCTTGGGGCTTTCGCCTTCCTTTGTAACAAACAGCAGGTAGTCCTTTGGGAGCAAGGGACTGGGTTGGAAACGATCCTCCACCCAGGTAGGGCCGGGGAAGAGCTCGTCGATGGACTCGGCCAAAGCGATAAAGTCGAAACGAGCCCTGCTCCCCTGAGCCATAAACCGTTCCCGCAGGATCAACCCGCTCCCGATCAGGAGGATCAGGAGGAATACCCATCGGCCCTTCATGCCTTACTCTCCTGGGTCCCAGTCCCATTCTGGGCCCGATCCGCCTTGGACCTGAAGAGGAACCAGGCCAGGGGTAGAAAGAAAACAGCCAGGCTCACCAGGCCCAAGATCTCATGAAACAAGGGGGAATGGTTCCAGGACAGTCCCTGGAACTCAAAAATGGCCGTCAAAAGAATCCGAAACAGATTGCCCCCAAAGGCGGCGACAAAGGAGAGCAAGAGCATCAGAACAACTGTTTTCCAACGGGTCACCCGCCAATAAGCCACAAGGATAAGCCCCAGAACGGGAAAGAGCAGAATTCCCGCCAGACCGTTACAGTCGTCCACCACCTCCACCGCGGTCCCGGAGGGAAGAACCAGACTGTAACCCAAGAGTTCCAAGCCCTCGAAGAAAGGGCTCAGAAGGGCATGAGAAACGGTAGCAGCCGCTTCGACAAGGACTTGGCCGATTCTCGCCATCACTCCCCCTGGTATTGGAACCGTAGCAAGGAGGAAGAGGCCTGCCAGAAGGGTGGAGGGCCCCCGCTTGAAAGCAAAGAGGAACTCCAGGGAGGACCAAAGGAGGAGAATGGAAAACAAGGCGACTGCGGACCGAACGTCCATCAACAGGGCGAGCCAGAGGACAGTGATAAAAACTCCGACGAAGAGAAGAGGAAGATGTTTCGACAGGCCCTTGCCACCGAAGACTTCTTTCCTCCTCCCCAAAAACATCCAAAGCGCACCGACAAAGGCAATGAGAGATGCCGAATTCTGCTTGGAGGCAGAAAACCAGAGGCGTATCTCCATCTCGAAATAGGGTTCCAAGGCTGCTCCAAGAAGAAGCAGAACCGCCCCCAAGAAAAGCCGATCCCAGGGCTTGGACGGGCTGGAAACTCCTTCAAGATGATTCAAGTTTTCATCCATTTTCCTACTGTTTCGGCTCGAATCCCGATGATTCATGAGATCGGATCAACGGAACGCTGGGAACAAAAGGTCACGAAGAATTCGAAGGAACCCCATAGCTTTTCCCCGCCATGAGGGAAAAGAGGGTTTTCCTTCAAGAGGATCTTATAAGGAAGTCGAGAAGCCAAGAGTAGGATCAGGGGAAATTGCTGAAAAGGGGGGACCCTGGAGACAACGATTCAAAGGATGGGTCAAGAACAGGCGAGGGAAATGAACGGGGCGAAAGGACGGGAAGACCTGCTCGCTCAGCGCTCCTTCATCTGCTTTTGCGGGCTGGATTGGTGGTACCACAACCGGGCCCATTCCGATTTCCAGCTCATGACCCGGCTTGCCCATACCCATGATGTGCTGCTGATCAACAGCATCGGAATGCGTATGCCTACCCCGGGCAAGAGCAGTGGCTTCCTCAAGAAGATCCTTCGCAAGGCAAAGAGCATGGCCAAATTCCTGAGGACCCCAGTTCCCAGCCTCCCTCGGTACCATGTCCTCAGCCCCATCCTTTTGCCTCTTTACGGGTCAGCGAGAATGCGTGCCCTGAACGCAAAAATGATCCGAGCCCAGGTCCGGTTCGCTGCAAAGAAGAGTGGTATCAAAAACCCCATCTATTTCGTAACTGTCCCCACTGCCTGGGAAGTCCTTCGACACGAGGACACCGATTGCCTGATCTACAATCGCTCCGACAAGCACTCCGCCTTTGGAGAGGCAGACGGCGGTTATATCGAAAGCCTCGAAAAGGAGCTGATGGATCGCGCCGATGTAGTTCTCTACGTGAGTAGAGCCCTCATGGAAGAGGAAAAGGATCTTTGCGGAGACAAGGCGGTCCTCTTCGACCATGGGGTCGACACGAAACATTTCACCAGGATCCCTGAGGAGCATCTCCCCCCTGAAACCCGGGATCTCCCCAGGCCCATCATTGGATGGTTCGGAGGCCTGCGGGACCATGTGGTCGATTTCGACCTTCTGAGGGCCACAGCTGAGACCTTTGCCGAAGGAACACTCCTTCTGGTCGGAGACGCCACCACTCCCATGGACAGCCTCACGGAACTCCCCAATGTGAAGTGGTTAGGCCCAAGAAGCTTCGAGGAGATCCCCGCGCTCGGCTCTTCCTTTGATGTCGCCATCATGCCATGGAAACAAAATGACTGGATCAAGAACTGCAATCCCATCAAGCTCAAAGAGTACCTCTCCCTCGGCCTCCCGGTAGTGACAATGGATTTTCCGGAGGTCCACCGGTACGAAAGCCTTGTCCGGATCGCCCAATCCCCGAAGGAATTCTTGGAGGGGATCCAAAAGGCTCTTGACGAGGATCGTGGAGAAGAAAAAACGGCACAAAGGCGGAAAAGCGTTCAAAAAGACTCCTGGGACCAAAGGGTCTTAGACCTAGCCGAGCTCTGTGAAAAGATCCTCGAGAAAAAAGGATGAAGGCAGAAAAAAGAGAAAAGGGATCACCCTTCCGGAAAATCCGCGTAGGGATGGTGGTTCACGCTTACTACGAAAAAGACGCTCGTGTCCGAAGGTACGCCGAATCCCTTGCCAAGCTAGGCCATTACGTGGAGGTTGTCGCCCTCCGGGCCAAGGGGCTGCCCAAGCATGAGATCATCGAGGGTGTGCATCTCGTTCGCGCCCCCCTCGACAGGAAGCGGGGAGGAACCCTCAGATACATCTTTGAATACTTTGTCTTCCTTCTACTCTCTTTCTGGCATCTCGCCAAACAAACGTTCCGCAAGCGCTTTGATGTCGTGCATGTCCATAACATGCCTGACTTCTTGGTATTCAGCGCCCTCGTCCCCAAGATCTTTGGGAGCAAAGTCGTCCTGGATGTCCACGATCTCATGCCCGAGGTCTACGCGAGCAAATTCCACTGCAGCTTGAATCATCCCATGATCATTCCGCTGCGGATCCAAGAAATCGCTTCCCACCTCTTTGCCGACCGCGTGATCTTCGCCACTTCCATTTTTCAACATTTGGCTGTCGCAAGAGGAACCTGCGAAAAGAAAGACTCCCTCGTCGTCCTCAACGCGCCCGACACAGATCTTTTCGACGAATGCAAACATCCCTGGAAAGGTCCCGAAAACCCGCAAGAATTCAGGCTCCTCTATCTAGGAACCGTCTCCGATCGGCATGGACCCGACCAGCTCATCCGAGTCCTGGCCAAAGCCAAGGATCGGATCCCAGGGATTCGCCTGGTTTTGCATCCGAAACTGGCCGACGGAGAAGGAGAGCCCCTGGCCGCCCTCGAACGCCTCGCCAGGGAGTTGGGAGTGGAGGATCGGTTGGATATCCGGCCATCCATCGATCTTCGAGAAGTGCCCAAGGTCATGAGCCGATCCTCCGTGGGGACCTTCACCCCCCATATGGATGTCCATATAGACATCGCGCTGTCCCTCAAGGTCCCCGAATATGTCGCGATGGGCCTCCCCATTGTGACCGTCAACACCAAGATCATGCGGACCTTGTTCCAGGAAGGTGAAGTGCTCTACTTTGAGGATGGGGACATCGAAACCTTCGCAAACCACCTCGTGTTCCTCTATGAGCACCCGGCCGAAGGGCAGGCCATGGCTCGAAGAGCCAAACGATTCCTCAACGAACATTCCTGGGATCAAGAGTTCGCAAACTACAGGTTGGCCTTGGAGTCCTTGTGTGGATGCAGCCTCCTCCAACAACCGGCTGACTCCAAGGGACCGAGCCCTTCGGAGGAACACTCACGAACTCTTCAGACTTCTTCTCAGACCAAGGCGGAAAAAGCATCCTCCAGATAGGAAGAGGCCTTGAGCCGCTCCACATGGCAACCCCCCAGGGAATGGATCCTTGGTTCGTGGATCCACTCTCCTTCCCTTTTCTTGTCCCGCGAAAAGAACACCCTAAGCTCCTCCAACTTTGGGGTGGACGGGAGCACCTGTTCGAAGGCGTTCGGCAGCCCCAAGTGATCCAGAAAGGCTTCGCCTTCTCTCTGTTCCGAGGGGGAGAGCTTGCCAATCCGTAGCTCCGCTCTGAGGCCGAGAGCAACGGCATTGCCATGGTTGAGCGTATCGGGACCGGCCAAAGCTTCGAGGGCGTGGGCAAGACTGTGCCCCAGATTGAGCGTGCGACGCAGCCCCTTTTTTTCCCAAGGATCTTCAAGGACGACATCGGACTTGATCCGAAGACATCGATGCACCAATTCTTCGAGAAGCTTGGGTGAAGTCTGGGCATTCAGGGGAGGGATCTCTCTCAGCCAATCCATGAGAATCTTCGAGAAGCCCAGCCCATATTTGGCCACCTCCCCCAGGCCACTCGAAAACTCGGTCTTCGGGAGAGTTCCTAACAGTTCAGGATCCACAACAATCCTCTCCGCGAAGTGAAAGGCGCCCAAAAGATTCCGACCCTCCGGAAGATCAACCGCGCATTTCCCTCCCAAACAAGCATCCACCGCCGACAAAAGGGTCGTGGGAACCTGAATGAGGGGCAGCCCCCGCAAGACAAGGGCAGCGGCGAGTCCTCCCAGATCGAGAACCGCCCCCCCACCCAGGACAACAACTCGGTCCCCTCGCCCTAAACCGGCTCCGACAATGTGGGAACAGAGCCGAATCAACTGCTCGGGAGTCTTGTGGCTTTCGCCGCCTGGGATCAGGGCGACCCCCGAAGCCTTCTCGCTGAGAGACTCGGCCAGCGTCTTGTGCCCCTCTTGGAAACCCTGGTCCAGGACCAAAAAAAACGTTCCAGAAAGCTCCTCCAGATCCCTCAGGAGATCCCGACTCGCCCCACAGGCGATTTCTACCCGCGTAGCAGGACCTGGGCTCTCAAGGCGGAGATCCCAACGCACCCTCCTATCCTCCCATCCGCCGATTCCGCATCCGTTCGATCTTCTTCCGCCGAAGGCGGTCCCTTATTTCTTTGTCAGCCCTGGAGTCGCGGACCGCAAGGATCATCAGGGCGAGGATGAGGAAGGCTGTAAGCCCCAGGAAAAAAATGCGAAGGATCCCATTCACAGGGTTGTCCACAATCCTGAGTCGGTAGAGTTGGTCCGCGACAAAGAACGGAATGATCCTGAACCGGTATTTCCATTCGGACTTGCGCGCTCCAGTCTCGTAATAGATCCTCTTCAGAAAGGCCCCATAGACAACGACCTCGTCTCCCGTTTTCCAATCCATGGGGAGCTTCCCCGGGATTTTGAGAGCGATTGTTCCGATGGTCGGATGGTAAACCCAGACCCGGGACCAGAACGCCACCTTGAGAGGGTTGGGCTCAGCCTTGATCACCTGGACCCAGAGCAAGTTGGCCATAATCTTGAACATCTTTCCCCGCGGGATGGTTCCATCGGCCTGGGCCATATGGACAGCAATCTCGCGCGTCAATTCCGGGATCTTTTTTGGCCAATCCTTGCGATCCTTCTGGTTCATCAACCAAGACGCCAGGTGGTAGTAAGGGAGATCCTCGATCTTCTTACTCTCCCGAAGGCTCTTGTCCTTGACCAGCCCCAGGATTTTGGGATCCAGGGTTTTTACGGGGGGGAATTCTTTGAAGGCACGCTTGAGGTTGACCCCGATCAAGTAGGGGGCCTTCTTGACCTTGAAGGGGAAGTTTTCGTCCCGGAGCTTGAAGAAAAGCCCCTCGATCCGCACAAGGCTCCCGCGGTGGATGTCCTCAGGAAGCGGCTCAATGATCGCAAAAAGGATCTTCTCTTTGGCCTTGGTCTCAATCAGCCCTTCAGTAACCTCGAAACCATCCAGCCCTGGGATCTTCTCCGGAGGGCGGATGCTGAGGAGTTCGCCTTCGTAGAAGAGGGGAGATCCCCTGAACTTGTCAGGATTTTTTTGTAGTTCCGCGACGGGGACAGGTTGATCGGGAAGCCCCATTTCGCGCAAGGAACCGGGAACAAGCTTCAGGGCCGCCCTCAAAAGATGCAAATAGGGCTTGGGCTCATTGGTATATCTTTGGGCGGAGGTTTCTTCTTGAACCTCCTTGAAAAGGGAGAGGTCGATCTCCGGGACGGGGACCGAGTAGCCCGCATCGTTTGGAATCTGGTCCCGAGGAGGGGTAATCAGAGTTGTTCTTTCACCTGGCTCCAGGAGATTCCCCAGCCCTCCAAAAATCATGGATCCCAGCAGGACCGCCGCCACAAGTAGCACTCCAATGCGGACCGCGGGACCTTTGGCCCCCCTTTTTCGGCGGCCTTCCTTCTGTTTTCGTGAGGAAAAGGGCGGGGGATTCAATTGGTTCTTCAGTGACACAAAACCTCTCTATGATTTCAATCGACCTTTGGTTCCAGTGGCTGCCCCTTGCTTACGCGCACAAGGGCTTCTAGCAAGGGATGTCCTCCCAAGCTCTCGAACTGGAGCTCAGGATGCCATTGCACGCCGAAAAGAAAGGGCTTCCCAGGATGCCGGAAGGCCTCGATGACTCCATCTTCGCCCCGGGCCTCGAGAAAAAGCTCCGCTCCCAAGGTCCTGGCAGCCTGGTGATGATGACTTTTGAGCCTTTGGGGACACATTTTCCAGTAACGACCTAAAAAGCTTTGGGGTTCAGGAAATACCAGATGTCTCTTCCCCCCCGAATGATCCAAGGCACCGGGATATTCACTCGGAAGATCCAGGACCAAATCCCCTCCAGCAGCCAGATTCAAAGCCTGGCTCCCAAGGCAAACAGCCAGGCAGGGAAGATCTCTGTCCCAAATCTCCCGCGCCAACCTGAGGACAAATCGTTCCCTCCGCACCGGAAGGAGGGTCATCGGTGTTTTGCCCGCCAGCCTCCCCACATGCCGGGGATGAATGTCGTCCCCTCCCGTCAGGAGCACCCCATCCAGACCTTCCAGGATCTCGCCCGCCGGCCTGGGATCATCCGGGCAGAGAAAAACGGGGAGTCCCCCCGCCCGGACAACCGCGGCGTGGTAGGTCGCGGGATTCTTGTAAACCCACCTGCGCCCATCATGGTCCAGGTCCAGGTCGATGCCAATGCGGGGAGGAGAATCCATAGCTTTACGCAAACCAGAGGAAAACCAGGTAGAACAGGACGAGCGCTCCACCCCCGATCCGCCCCAACACCATGCGGGGGAGGGTGAGAAGACACAGAGGGTAAATCAGTAGAGTGATGGCGGCCACCATTGGGAGCTGAAAGGCAAGGACCTGATCCCCGACGGAAATGGGACGGAGCACTCCAAGGAACCCACCGACGAGAAGCAGGTTGAATAGGTTGCTCCCCAGCAAATTCCCCAGGCTGAGATCGATTTCTCCACGAAAGGCGGCCACAAGGGAGGTCACAAGCTCCGGAAGGCTCGTTCCAAAAGCGATCACCGTTGCCCCGATCATCTCTTCGGACATGCCGAAGCGAAGCGCCATCCCCCCCGCTCCCTCCACAAAGAGGTGCCCCCCTCCGGCGAGGGCAGCCAGGCCGCCAATGACAAAGAAGAGGTCCCACCCGAGACTCCCCTCCCGCTCCTGCTTCTCCAAACCTGGAGGGAGGGCGATCCGGGACACCCTTACCAGGTAAAGGTAGATTCCCGCAAAGGCCAGCAGAGAGAGCCCCCCCGTCACCCGCCCCAGGCCCAACTGGGCGATCAGTCCCCAGAAGAAGAGGGTGGCGAGGAAGACAATGGGCAGTTCCCGCATGAGAATGACCCGCGAAATCTTCATGGGGCGAAGCAGAGCCGTGGCGCCCAGGACCAGGCCCAGGTTGCAGACATTGGACCCGAGGATATTCCCCACCGCGACCCCACCCCTTCCCTCGAAGAGAGCCATCACGCTCACAAAACCCTCGGGAGCGGAGGTCCCAAACGCGAGAACCGTAGAACCGATCAGGATGGGAGAAAATCCCAGGGATTGGGCGAGTCCGATCCCTCCCTTCACGAGGAACTCGGCCCCGGCCCAGAGCAGGACCCCACCACCCAGGAGGAGGAAAATCAGCGGAAGGAGGGAATGGGCTGTAATCTCAGCAAGCACGGCTGGGGATCATAGCCAAGCCCACCCGGGAGTCTTGGAGGAAAAGGACAAGCCTCGTGAATCGAAGTCTCCCTTCCCACGGGTCAGGGGCTCAACCTGCCTCCAGGGTCATCTTGAGGCGGACGAGGGCCGAGCGATCCTCAGGCATCTCCAAGCAGTCAAAGGCCCGATCGAACCCGGCCCAGAGCGAATCCACCACCTCCCCCCGGGGCTCGATCTCCTTGGCCAGGCTCAGCGAAGATACCTGGTAGCCAAACTCCCACTCGCAGAGGGCCTCGTCGCCGAAAACAAGGGAGGAAACATGATTGAGGTCGATGAGATGGGCAGGTTGGATCAGGCCGGTTTCCTCCCGGACCTCCCGGAGGACAGCCTCCTTGGGGCATTCCTCGATTTTGATCGTCCCTCTGACGGGGCCAAAGCTATGCTCGACGATCGGCCACTTTCGGACCAGGAGGAAGTCTACCTGGCTGCCCAGCACCCGAAAAACGAACACCTTTACCTGGTGGCTTATCCCCATACCCCACCTCGCTCTTGAACCCGACCATTCATGAAAGTGTCTCTTCCTGTATATATCGGCAAGATGAAAGATGTTTCACCAATGGGATTCCGGATGGAGGGGGGCGCAATTCCATGAGCCAAACCCCCTTTGACAAGGCATTCAAACGCCTCTCCAGCCTGACCAATTATGAAAAAGCCCCGGTAACACGGAACTATCGCTTCGATCTTCATAAGATGGAAGCGCTCCTTGCCAAGCTCGGGAACCCTGAAAAAAAACTTGCCTGCGTAGTCCAAGTCGGGGGAAGCAAGGGGAAGGGAACGGTTTCTTGCATGACAGGGGCCCTTGCGGCCTCCACGGGAGCCAAGGTGGGGGTCTACCTCTCGCCCCACGTCAGAGATGTCCGGGAACGGATCCTCCTGCATGGAGAACCTGCCTCCGCCGAGGCCCTGGTCCCCCACCTTCACAGGGTGGCCTCCCATTTCATCGAGGGGCAAACCTGGTTCGAAGCCTTCACGGCAGTCGCCCTCTCCTTTTTCGCAGAACAGGACCTGGATCTCGTTGTCCTTGAGGTCGGTCTCGGAGGGCGCCTGGATTCCACCACAGTGGTCCCCAAGCAAGCCTGCTGCCTCACTACCATTGAGCGGGAACACACCCAAACCTTGGGAGACCGGATCGAAGAGATCACACGAGAGAAGGCTGGAATCCTCCGGCCTGGCATCCCCTGCATCTCCGGCCTGACGGGAGTCGCCTGGGATGTCCTCCAAAAGGAAGCCCAAAAAGCCGGAGCCCCCCTTGTTCCATTGACCAAGGAGTTCCAGTGTACCATCTTGGACCAGGGAACCTGGGGAATGCGCCTCACCCACCCCCTGCTCGGGAAGGAACCCTGGGAACTGCCCATCCACACCCGGACCCAGGCACGCTCCCTGGCCCTGGCCCTGCTCCTTTTCCGAGAAATTGCCCCTGAAAAAACCCCAGACCTCCAACCCAAGGCCCTTGCGGACGCGCTGCGATTGTTCCATCCCCCTGGGCGGTTCCAGATCCTTGAACTCGCCGATGGGAGAACCGTCCTCCTGGATGGAGCCCATACCAATGCATCCTTGGAGGCCCTGGGGAAAGACCTGGCATCTGTTTTTGGAAACAAGCCAAGAGACCCCGGCCAAACCCGGAACCTCCAAGCCCCCCCCTTCGACCTGGTATTCGCCATAGCGGATACAAAGCAATGGCAAGAGGGGTTAGGGAGCATCGCTCCCTTCGTCGATAAGGCCATCGGGGTTCCACTCCGCGAAAAGCGGAGCCAAGCCCCGCAAAAAATGGCCGAATGGTTCGCAAAGAGGGAGATCCCCTTTGAGGCCTTGGATTCGGTCGAAAACGCGATCCGAAAAATTCTGCTCAGCTCACCCGACAGGGGAATCCTGGTCACAGGTTCTTTTTATGGGGTAGGCGAGGCACTTGAGGTTTTAGAAGAAAACTGAGCAGGAGAACTCCTGGAAAGGAAGGCTCCGGTTCCGGAATTTCCCAAGGAAGAGGCAACATGATGACAGATGGAAAAAACGCACTATCCCAAATGGTCGAAGATGTGATCCTGACCAGGGCCTTTCTGATCAAAGGAAAGGTCCAAGGGAAGTTCCATCGGCTCAGCAAGCTCCTCAACACCTACGGGCGAAACTTTTTGGTCCTCTCGGGAGCCACCATGATCGATCTTGCAAGGGGCGAAACGATCCAAACCCCCAAGGTCCACATCAACCTGAGCGAGATCGTCCTCGCCCACGAGTTGGTGGAAACCTCCGGAGATTTTTACCAAAAAACCCTCGCCTCCGAAGGGGTGAGCGACAAGTCAGTGAGGATCCGCGCCTTCCATCACGGAGGAGTCAATCTGGAATTCACCGGTCTCATTCGCCCTGGCGCGTACGAGGCACAGGCCCTGGAGAGCAAGTTCTTTGTCATGGAAGATTGCTCGATCCGAGGTTTCGACCCTGAAATGGGGAAGGACTTCCAGCAACTGGAGAAGCTCCCCTACGCCATCCTTCGCAAAGAAGCGATCTCCTATATCTACGACTTCAGCCAGGGCACATGAACTTGGGGAACAAAGAACGCAAGGATCAGCGTGTTGGAGTCCACATCCCCGTTCGGATCACGGATCCGCGAACGGGGGAGGTCCGGAACTATCAGGCCCTGAATTTGAGCGCAGGAGGGCTCATGCTCAGAGGGAGGCAACCTCTCTTTGTCGGAACTTCCCTCGAAGCCAGCTTCAGACCCACCTCGAACGACCCCCTTCTGGATGTTCAGGGGACTGTCCGCTGGGTGATCCCCTCCGACAACGGCACCGATGGCCCCATGTTCGTCGCGGGACTTCGTTTTGAAAACCTCACGGGCCTGCGAGCCAAGCTCTTTCAACGCATTGTGCTCGAACTCACCATGGACCTGACGCAAACTCTCCGGGACCTCCCCGCCTTCTCCCGGCTGAACCAGCTGGACCTCATGGCCCTTGCCTCGGTGGCCCACCACCGAAACCTCCCCGCCGGAGCCGTCCTCGCGCGCCAGGGGGACGAGGCCAAGAGCCTCTTCATCGTGGAGAAGGGACTCGTCAAGCTCTGTGGTCCAGGGACCTTGGATGGCTTCAGCTCCGTGGAGATCGCAGGGGTCGGGCAGATTTTTGGAGAAGTCTCCGCGCTTGTGGGGCTCCCCCATGACCTGGAGATCACAGCCCTCGAACCGAGCAGCCTCATCGCCCTCCCCAAGGACGGTTTGAACTGGCTCCGGCAGCGGCATCCCGAATCCGCCCTTCGTCTCATGGACACATTTTTCCGGGCAACGGGAATGAAACTCAGGAGAATCACCAGAAAACTCCTGAAAGCAGGGAAGGACCAAGCTCAGACGGCAGGGAAGGAAAAAGGGCGCAACCCAGGGTAGAGCGCAACCCAGGGTAGGGAACAACCCAGGGTAGGGCGCAACCCAGGACCCTTCGGCGGGTTCGGAGACAAACAGGGTCAGAGCTGGATCAGGGCTTTGACTTCTCGATAACGATCAGGCGATCCCCCCAGGGCTGGGCTGGTTTTGTCCTTGGCATGGGAGGAGGCCTGTTTTTTTCGTTCCAGACGAAGGACCCCCTTCTCCCCCCCCCGCTCCCTCGAACCAAGATCGGAATCCGATTGGGTGGTCGTCGCCTCGGACGACTCGAGGTGTTCACTTGTGGACATCATGTACCTCCAGGGGAAAAAGCCCTCCCCATTACCCGCCGCATTCTGTCACAGACCACCGCTGCAAGCAAACCCCGTGAGCAAAGGAAGCACCGTAAGGGCGGCATACATGAACAAGATGGACCAAAGCTCCCGCCGAAGAGCGGAGCC
Source organism: Planctomycetota bacterium (assembly GCA_011321845.1). Classification (GTDB taxonomy): domain Bacteria; phylum Planctomycetota; class UBA1135; order UBA1135; genus HyVt-539. The sequence goes on from DROQ01000231.1 coordinate 13,610, forward strand.
CGGGTCGGATCCAGGGTCCCTTTTTTTCTTCATGGAGCCTCCGCACACAAATGGAAACTTCTCGCAACAAAAGCCCTGCCCAGGCCCAGGAGAAGGACGCTGAGAAGCACCCCCCAGAAAAGCGGAAGAAGCTCGAACCCCATGGAAACCACGGGAACCAGGATCGCCAGCAGCATCGGCCCCCCTCCCATCTCGGGAGGCTTGAGATCTGCTGGATCCAAGGAGAAAGGAACCTCTTCCAAGGCTGTCACCAGAATCGGCAACAGGACCAAGGCGAGTCCCAAGCTCTGAAGGCTGGAGAGGAGTGAAGGGCCCCATCCCCGAAACCCGAGATCCAAGAGGAAGAGGAGGACCTGGAGCCGCAGCATCAGGACAGCGAAGGAGAGAAGGACCCCCCTCCTGCCCGCGAGGAGGGGATCCTGTGGCCCGATCTTGGTGAGCCATGCACCCTCGAAATCCGTGGCGTAAGGTACGAAGTGGAGGAGGAAAGGAAGCCAGGCCAAGGGGAGGTTGTGGACCAGGGCAAAGAAAAAGGGGATCTCCTTTTCGGAGACTCCTGAGTGCAAGGCGAGCAGCACCACGGCGACGGGAAGCCCCAAGAGGGGGATGGCCCGAAGCCGAAAAGCACGGTCCCGAGCCAACATCGTCAGGGTAAAGCGCAGCATCCCCTGGTCCGCCCGGCTCGTTCCGAACAGTGATGCAACAGGGGGGATCCTTTCCCGCCTTGGCCGGCCGATCTTGGGTTGGGCGGGGATCTTGGAGACGATCGCCCCACATACGACCGGAAGCAGAAGGAGACCGAGGAACAGCCAAGCGAAGACCCCCGGCGCACGTCCTTGCACAAGCCAATCGGCCACCCGGGCCGCCCAATAGGGAGGGAGAGCATGGAGAAGGACTGCCCCACCAGGGAATGCACTCACACCCTGAAACATGGCCCGCAAACCCAGGAGGGAGCCCAGGAAGAGGCCCGAGACCAAGAGGGTTTGTATCAGACTCATCAAGGAGGCCACTGCGGAAGGCCCACGGGTTTTCTGGAGCAACTCCATGAGGGTGGCCAGAAGGCCAGCCAGGCCGCCGACCAGGAGAAGGGAGACCAGAGGGATGGCCCAAACATAAGAGAAGCCACCATTCCACATTCCGAGAATGGCCGGCGCCAACACGAGTCCCAGATGAAAGAGGAGGAGCAGAAGGAGTGAGTGGATCGCTTTGGCCAGATGAAAGGCCCAGGCAGAGATCGGGCTGGTCAGAACAAAGTCCTGGTCCGCTTTTCTTTGATCCTCGCCAAGCACCTCACCCAACATTGCGGTCAGGCTGAGCGCTATGGCGAAAGCGATATTGCCTGCAACAAACGCCGTCGTCTTGACGTCCTGATAGGTAAGAGCCGCAAAGACGAAGGTCAAAAAACCCTGGGAAAAGAGTGTCGGAGTCAGGGAGGAGACGGCGCGCTTCCCCGAGCGCCGGGCCTTCCCAAGGAGGTCCTGGGTCAACCATGCGATGAGCAAGGCTCGAACCGGTCCGAGAGTCGTTGCCTTGGGTTCAGTCTCCCTCATCGTTTCCCAAGTCTTCACCCTCTTCGGGAAAGCGGCGTTTCAACTCACGAAGCTCTTCTTCGAGCAAGGCAACGCGCCGGGTCAAGGAGCGAGACCGATACGTCAAGCGTGAGAGCCGAACCGAAAACTGCAATGCGAGCAGCATCAAAAAAACAAGGCCGCCAAAAAAGAGGGTGCTGGTCGGAAGGACAGCTCCGATCAAGTGTGTCAACCAGACCAGAATGCGGTAGTTCAAAGCCAGAACCAGGAGTCCCAGGGCGGTCAGGACCCAGAGCGCCGAATACTCCTCCCGGAGCTTGCGCTGACGCACCAACTCGAGCACACCCAAGAGAATCAGGATGGAGACCAGCACCGCCACGACCCGTTGCCGAGGGGGGAGATCCAGGTTCTCCGCGGCCTCTTGACTCAAAATCCAAGCCAAGGAAGTCATGAATAGATTCCCCCGAGAGGCCCCTCACCCAAGCTGTCGTCCTCCATAGGGCGCTGCCTCCGGTAAGGGGAGTTCCTTCGAATCGGCATCAGGAGCAAACAAACGGCCATTCGATAGTAATAATAAATCGCTTTCCAACCCCCATGCATCGTTTGGCCATGGAGCCTTGGTCGCATCGCGACGGGGACCTCCCGAATCCGGATGTTTTTTCGATGCAAATGGATCAGGACATCGATATCGGGATAGTCATCGGGGAAGCCATCTGTACACAACTCCAAAACAGCCTTCTTGGAGAGTGCCTGAAAACCGGAAGTCGGGTCCGTAATCCTGGCTCCGATCCAGAGGCTGGCCACGAGAGAAAGCGGCAAAGCACCCAAGCGCCTCAGGAAACCAGTCGGAGACTTGCCTTCGAGGTACCGTGATCCGACAACAACGTCGCTCTCACCTCGGAGAACAGGATCCAGCAGACGGGGGATCAGTTCTGGGGGATGCTGCCCATCCCCATCCAGCTGAACGACAAAATCGTAGTCATGGAGAAGGGCGTAGTGATACCCCGTCAGAAGAGTGGATCCATAGCCCAGGTTGTGGAGATGGCTCACGACCTTGCAACCATAGCCGGCTGCGATCTCGGGAGTCCGATCCGAGGATCCATCATCCACCACGAGGATATCCTGGGGCGAAAAATGGCACACGAGTGGATCCAGGACCCCTCCTAAATTCTCCTCCTCGTTCATCGCAGGAATGAGAACGAGAACGCGAGAGCCCTTGGGGCGCTCCTCGTGATGCAGCCTAGGCGCCGAGGTTCCTACAGGCATTCAGTTCAACGACTCCTCTTGAGTTTGAGGTCCAGGCCCTCCGTCTTCTCCACCTTTTCGAAGAGGTTTTGAAGCTCGGGATACCTCTCTGCAGGAACCCGCTGGGTCTCCAACTGAAAGGACCTACGAACAATCAGTGTTTTTCCATCCTTTTCGAGAACACATTCATAGCCTCCGAGACCCGGATATTGAACCTTGGCCCCCTTGGGAATCCCTGTCCACTCGAAGCCCTCGGGAGCCACATAACGGATCTCCACATCCCGCCCACTGGGAGGGTTCAGGAGCATGTCGTACTTCCTCGTCGCGGCCGCGGTCAAACGGGCCAAGCGGATCGGACGATAGGCGATTCTCACCCGGAAACCGTCTCCCACCTTTTCAGCCAATTTTTTGACCTGGAAGTTGACGCGATACTGAACCGGAACTCCCAGATCCTTCAGATTGGAGAAAGAGAAATCCGTGATCTTCACTTGTCCGAAAATGGAGCCTAAGCGATCGGCCAGCTTTTCTTTGCGACGGCCCGCCTCATTCCCATAGGCCTGCCGGACGGGAGGGCCGAAGTTGAGAAGGGGGTTCCTGCGCATTTCGACTTCGGCGTCTCCATTCGCTTTGAGTTGGATCGAATACCTGTATTGGTCTCGATTGCGCATGGGATCGGTCCAGGGAACCTGGACGACCTTTCCCTTGCCCCCTTCCACCAAGAGCACCTTGGCCCCGGCGTCCATGAGGGGGAGAGTGTCGATGGGGTGGTATTCGGCCGTCCCATCCAGGAAGCGCCCCTTGAGCCCAGGCTGATCAGGCACATAACTGATGCAATGGTTGAAATGCTCCACAAGAGGAAGGCTGAGGTCGTCCTTCTCCCTCACACTCTCCCCCCGGATCAGGACAGGCCAGGCCTTGACCCCGATCTGGGCGAGCATGGTGTTGAGAAGGATCGCCTTGTCCTTACAGTCTCCGTGCCGGCGCCCGAAAATCGCCCCCACCGAGTAAGGCTTGTAGCCATGCACTCCAAACTCCCAGGCAACGTAGCGAATATCCGTGACCACAAACTCATAGATTTTGCGGACCTTGTCCTCGAGGGTCTTTTGGTCTCTGGTCAGCTCCGCCACCTTCTCTTTGATTTCCGGTGTGGGCACCATCTGCTTGCGGATCAGGTTCCACCACCAAGAGGCGAATTCATCCCAACTTCCATAGGTGGAGACGCGGAGCAGAGGGCCACTCTCACGCGGGCTGGGCGCTCGCTCCTCGATGTCACGACGTGGGATTTCGGGGATGGAATAGCGTAGATAGGTCGCTCCGTCCTCGAGGATCCTCTTCGCAGGCTCGGGGACATTCCCCACTTTTTGGAAGTGGTATTTCCGGCCCTTCTCGAGGATCAGATCCAGGACCGAGTGGTACATCCCCACGGCCTCGGGCGGCACAAAGAGGTGGGAAAGGCCAAAGTAGTCGCCAAAGAAGCTCCGTTCCCGATCATCCACCCGTGCCTTGATCTCCACATAATCTCCGATCTTGATCGGTGGGAGGTCCACCCAATAGACGCGACCTAAACGAGCCTGGGCGGAGCTTCCGTCGGGGTGGATCACCCGCGCTTCGAGAATACGAGCGTCCTGGTCCGAGCTAAAGAAAGGGGGCCGATAGGTGTCGAAGATCCTTGCTCCCTCATCCGTCAGAATCTTAGCGACAAAATGGACATAGCGGCTCTGGGTGCCGTCTCGATAGGCCCGCACCAGAGTGTGCCTCAGCAAGTAGTAATGAGAATCCCCCCCCTTCTTGGCCCCCTTGGGCGCTCCAGGATCCTTTGCGATCAGGGCCTTGCCGTCGAATTCGTATCCCGCGTAAAAAGGCTTCTCGTCCTTTTTCAAATACTCCAGGTGCCGCCTCTCCTCCTTGAGGTTCGGGTCCAACCGCAAGGCCTTTTCCAGGAATCCGATCTGCAGGTCGGTTCGCCCCCGGATCGCCGCGATGCGGGCCATTCCCAGGATGGCACGCTCATCTTCGGGGCAGATCGAGAGACGCCGTTGCAAGGCCTTTTCGGCTCCATCCAAATCACCCTCCGCCTGGAGGTTGAAACGAAGGAAGAAGGGGAGATTAGCACTCTGAGGGAAATCGGCCATCAGCTTGAGCACGACCTCCTTGGCCTCTTGGCGCTTTCCCATCCGAAAGAGAAGCCGACTCAATCTTTGCCGGACAGTGGGCTGGCCATTCAGCTCCACCTGCTGCCGAGTGAGTTCGATCGCCCTGAGGATCCGATCATTCCTCATTTCCATACTCACAGCCTGTCCCAGCACCCGGGAGGAGCGTTTCCCTTCGGAATCCTCCATCAACTGGCGAAGCTCCCGGTCTGCGAGGAGATCCAAGTCCCGTCCCCGTAGGATTCGAATCTTTTCGAGCCTGGCAAGCACAAAGCGGGGGTTGATGGCGAGGGCTTTGTCCACCCACATGGTCGCCTTGGTCCAATTCTTTCGCAGGCGGCGCTCCATCTCGGCCAGGCCCCGCATGGCCTCCGCGTAACGTGGCCATACTGCAATGGCTTTTTCCCAGGCATGGTATCTGGGGTTCTCCTCACGGTCCGCGTCCGACGCCCCACGCTTGATCAAAGTGACTCCATACAAGTACCAGGCCGGCCCGAATTCGGGGAGCAGCTCGGCAGCTCTCAAAGCCGCCTTTCGATCCCGCCGGTTGGCCTCTTCGTCCGTCCCCCGGTTCGCCAAGAGGAAACCCAATTGAAACGCCACCGCACCCACCTTGCGCGCCTCTTCCCCATCGGAGACCTTGACCTTTTTCGCACGGCTCAGGGCCTTGGCCAGGTATTCCACTGCCCCCTCGCGAACCGCCACCTTGGGCGCAGGATGATCCAAGGGGCGAATCCCCGTCAGAGCCTTGGGATCGGCCGAGACATCGAGGTTGCCTGGAATGGGCTTTCCATTGGGCAGGGTCAATCGGATCCTGGACTCGAATTTGGAACTCTGGGTGCAGAGCTTGACCACGACGAGGTTCCGTCCCCGCCGGGTTTTAAACCCGCAGGCGTCCTGGTCGAAGGAGAGAGGCCTCTCCTGGATTTCCCGCCGTGCCACCTCCTGACCGTTGACGAAGACAGCGAAGCTCCCGGTTGTGGAGAGACGCAGGGCCAGAGCCATCTCCTTGTCCGTAGTCACCTGGAATACAGCATAGGCGAGCACCTGGCGATTGGGGCGGAGCCTCGAACCCAGGTCCAGGCGGAAGAGGGGATTGGACAAACGCACTCTCCGGAATCCGACTTCGCGTTTTTTCCCTTGGATCCGCTTCTTCAGATCCAGGGGTTTCGCCGGTGCGTCCTCGGGAAAAAACCTTCGCCGAAACCCGGAGCCTCTCTCGTTGTCCAAGGGCCCAAGGATCTGAAAATCCTGCACATAGCCGAGGGCCCTCATCTCCGCGCGGGCCTTCTCGCTCTTCCCAAGGAGCATATAGGCATTGACGAGCACATTTCCGATGGCCGCGTCCAGAATGGGACTCTTTTGAATGGAGGGAGCCTTTCTCAGATTGCCCAAGTTTTCGATCAGATCGGCTCTCCGGTCCGTCTTGTCGGTCAGACTCTCCGCCAAACCCACTAGGAACTCACCCCGTGCTTCGGAGGCATTGTCGAGGCTCGGCATTTGGGAAAGCTGTCGAAGAGCCTGGAAGGTCCGCTCCAAGGCCGGGACATATTTTCCTTCGGCCTTCAGGGCCAGGATCCCACGATCCACCTCGAAAAAGGATCGATCCTGGGCGGGGAGGCCCCGCCCACCCATGATCCCAAATGCCCATATCAACAATGAAAGATGAAATCGCATGTCGGTCCTTTTTCGAACTTGGCTTGTTGCTGGAGAGCCCGGGGCCGGGGCATCATCCTCACGAATCAGCCTGGCGAACGGGGAGCCCAAATTACTCTCCCCCTCCTCCTCATGCCATCCCGGAGCCTTTTTATCCAAATCTCGTATGAAGTCCTCCTTGCCTCCCATCTTCATGACTATGATGTTCGCCCCGGTTCAGGCCGGGGAGAGCCATGGAATTCCGCCGATCTTCAGGAGAACCGATGAAACAGAGTGAAAACCGGGTCCGAAACATCGTGAGAGACCGTTACGCCGACATCGCAAGGAACGCCCCGGCCCCCTCCTCCAGCGGCACCTGCAGCCCAGCCTCGGACTGCTGCGGCGGAGGGACCAAGGACCTGAATGTCGACGAAGTCGCCCATATGCTGGGTTACACCCCCGAAGAACTCAAAGACATCCCCCAAGGCTCCAACATGGGCCTGGGCTGCGGAAACCCCCAAGCAATCGCCGCTTTGAAAGAAGGCGAAACCGTCCTGGACCTCGGGTCGGGAGGCGGCGTGGACTGCTTCCTGGCCTCCAAGAAGGTTGGGCCCAAGGGTCAGGTCATCGGCGTCGACATGACCCCCGAAATGCTCGAAAAAGCCAGGGAAACGGCCAAGGAAGGCAATTTCCACAATGTCGAGTTTCGTCTCGGGGAGATCGAACACCTACCCGTCGCGGATGAATCCGTGGACGTCATCATGTCCAATTGCGTCCTCAACCTCTCCCCCAAGAAGGACCAGGTCCTCAAAGAGGCTTTCAGGATCCTGAAAAAAGGCGGCCGACTCGCCATCTCCGATGTGGTGGCCACGACTCCCCTGCCGGATTCTCTCATGAACGACCCCGAGCTGCTGACCGGTTGCATCACGGGGGCCGCCTTTGTCCCCGACCTGCGCAGATGGATGGAGGAGGCAGGCTTCGAGAACATCAGGATCGATCTCTGGGAAGAGAGCCGTGCCTTCATCAAGGACTGGGCCCCTGGATCCGGCATCGAGAAGTATGTCGTCTCGGCGCAGATCCAGGCGACGAAGCCCGGTGGCGGATGCTGCTGCGGCTAGCTAGACGAGCTGGGGAGCGGGGTCGGCAGCCACCCCGACCTTGAGGGCGGAGAACCAGTCGAGGAAACGCCCCACGTCCTTGCCCTTGAACAGAAGGCCATGCTGGGGAGCGAGGATGTCGATCTCGAGACTCCGGATCCTTCGGACCCAGGCCTGCTTGGCCTCCTCGGAAGGCATCCAGCGTTGATGGAATCCTTCCATATATGGGATATGGGCGTCGAAATCCTCGACGAAGAGGCTCGTCTTGGCTGTCTCGGGAACGAGGGCGGCGCCGATGTCCCCCGTGAACAGCACCTTGGCCTCCGGATCATAGAGTGAGAAATTCCCGGAGGAATGCAGATAGTGCGCCGGGATCAACCGGAGAGCCCGCCCGGAGGAAAAGCGTAGATCCATCCCCTCGTCGGGGATCGGAGTAAAACTCGCCTGGGGATCGAAGTGGGACACAAATCCGGTCCACAACCATGACACATAGATTTTGACCTCGCCGGGAATGATGGATCGCCAGAGAGGGAGAGAGGAGCTGACATCCGGGTCCTGGTGGGAGAGAAACATCGTGGTGATGCTCTGGGGGTCGACGCGACCGGTCAAGGCGCCCAGCATCGTGGGAAAGACCTCGGATCCACCCGGATCGACGAGAAGGGTTTCATCCCCGTCGATCACCACGAACTGGTTGGTGTCAATAATCTGCTCGGGGCGATCCGGATCCTGGCCAAAAGCCATCCAGCGACGGTGGGAACTGCGGTAAAGGGTTTCGCACTTCATTCTTTTATCCTCGAAGAACTTCCATTCTTTGCTCTGCGGATCGCGCGCTTCGTCCTCAAAAGCATGCTTCGCAGGGCTTCGCAATCGCCCCGCATCCTCTCGGCCACTTGCACAAAATCCGTCTCCTGGTCACGAATCCCGGTCGCCTCGATGGCCACGCGGGTCGCGATGTTTTCCATCCGCATCAGGACATCTCCAAGGTCCTGGGTAAGGCTCATCAAGGCATCCAAATACCCGAAGACGGCCTGGAAGCCCCGCTCGATCTCCCCACGAAAACGCCCCAAAGCCTCCTTGCACACCTGGGTATAGACCGCCCTCCCCTGTTCGTCATCCCGATCGGAATCGATGGCTCGCTTGGTCCCGGAGAGCAGGTCGATGCAGGAGATCAAGCTGGACTCCTTGCCCTGGAGCAGGAGCAACTCGGCGTTCTTGCGATAGGTCTTGGACCGTAGATCCTGGATTTCATCGTGAGCATGCAGCAACTCTTCGGATGCCCTGCGGGTGAACTGGGTCAGCACAGAGACGGTTCTCCCATCCTCGCCGGCTCGGAAGCCCGCGAACCCCGCGTTGTAGGAGAGAAAGGAGAGATTGGTTGCCAGATTCTCCAATCCAGCCAATTCCTCGAAGGCGAGCAAGGCGAGATGGGTCGCCTGGGCGATGGAAGGCCCCAGCACAGCACGATCCGGGGTCAGCAAAGTCGAAGTTGTCACGGGCGGCACTCCTTTCCCAGCCCGGAACTTCCTGCGTGAATCCACAAAACGGGGCAACGCGAACAACCCGGGCAAAAAATGAACAGGATCTCGCCTACTTATCGAACTGCTTCGATTCGGAGCTTTAACCTCCCCAGGAATCGAGGAGGAGCTTCGCCCTTAGCGGACCTCAGGGCCGGAGAGGCTCCCGTCCCCGTCCCTGTCGGCGTCCCGGAGAACACGGGCCGAGTGGCGCACAAGGAATGGGGAGATCCTTCCTAGGGCCCTTTTGATTTCCCGCGCGTCCAAGCGGGTGTCCGCGTTGAGATCGGCACCCGCCATTTCCGGGGGGAGAGGCCGGAGCTTGGGGGCGGGGATGGACCTGAGGGCTTTGTCGAAGACGACCAGGAGGGGAAGGAGAGGTTTGAGTTCCCGCATGGAGAGATACCCGGAGAGGTCCTTGTCCAACTCCGAAAAACCCTCGGCCCGTTTCCCCAAAAGGGGTTTTACCGCCGCCCATTCCTTGGGGCTGATCCTCTCATCGAGATCCAGGTCCAGGAGACCGAAGAAGCGTTGCAACGCGGGGGGCAGCTCGAGGAGCCGGGAAATCCCGAAGCGGGACCGGCTCAGAGCTTTGGGAGCGAGAACGATGGCCCCGCCGTAGGCACTCTGGGTCTTGAACCAGGAATCGAACTCTTCGAAGGTCACAAAACCGTTGCGGTTTTTGTCCAGCTCTCGGTGGAAGACACTGCGGTTGAGGCGCCCCCCCAGAGAGTCGAGGGCTTCGAAGAGGGAAATGCGGTCGTCCGCATTGGCGTCGCAAGCCGCAAAGAGGTCCCGGGACATGCTCTTGCGGTAGACGCGGAACACCGCGGGCCGGGGAGGAAGAGTCTTGGTTGGGAGGGGCTTGGAATGTTTATTGGGGGAAATCAAAGGGGAGCTTGGAGAGGGCAGGGGACTTTTGCGAGGCGTGGCCAGGGGTTTGGCAACGGTAGCTTGGGACTTCCCGTCCGCAGACAGGAATCCCAGAACAAACAGAGCAATCGTTGCGGCGCCGTATACCTTCATCCCTTTTCTCCTCCCCCCATAGGACCCCAGACCTCGTCAGGTCAAGAACCAGGGTTCATCCATTCGAACTATACTCGAAAAGAAGGGGGCGGGAAGCCCAAGATCCACCGAATTCGGCCTCAGGCTTCCCTGTAGGGGATCAGGGGATGAAAACCGACTCGGCCCCGAGACCCACCTGGCTGGCTCCTCGGGACTGGGCTTCCTCAAAGGCCGATGGCATCGGACCGAAACAGCCAATCTCGACCTTGAGCCCCATTCCCGCGAGGTATTCGATCAGGGGAGTAAGTCCCGGGTCCGTGCTTGCAATGACCACGGCATCCACCCGGGCGGAGAGTGCGAGGGCGTCGGTGGAGAGGCGCACGAGCTTGCGCGCCCGGTCCTCCTCCTCGATCAAAGTGTCAAAACCCTGGGAGAGCAGGATCTTGCGGCGATTCTCGGGGAGGTTGCCTTGGTAACCGATGGTCCTCGGGTTCTGGCGCCCCTGGAGGAGTTGTTCCAAGAGCCCGTTCGCGCTGAGGTGCCCCCCGAAATCCTCCTGGGCCCTGGCCTCTAGTTCATCGAGATCCACCAGGAGGGCGACCCGCTGGCTGTTGCGATGCTGAAGAGGAACGGGGATGGAGGGGACCCGCTGGCCCTGGGGAGTGCGGGAGCGTCCCGAGTCCCTGGAGCCCTCGCTTCGCTCGCGGCGCCCCCGGTCGCGATCACGGCCACGACCACGGTCCTCGCGGTTTCGATCCCGGTCACGACGGCTCCCCCGATCCTGGTCTCGATCACGATCGGAACCGCGATCACGATCACGGCGATTTCCCCTGTCCTGGTCGCGGTCTCGCCGGGACTCCCGGTCTCCACGTCCTCGACTTCTTCCCCGGTCGCGGTCCCGGCCACGGTCCGTGTCGCGATCCTGGTCGCCCTCGGCCTCGCGGCTCCGTTCTTGATCTCGCTCGCGCCCTCGAACCCGTTCACGACCTCTGCCCTCCCGTCCTCTCTCGCGACGGCCAGTGGAAGAAGGCGAGCTAACGGCCTCGTCCTCGTCCTGGGCTTCCATCCGTTCGTCAGGAGGATTCACAACAGCGATCTCGTCCAGCTCTTCCGGAGGCAAAAGCCCCGCCCCAAAGGGATCGTTCTCGAGGCTGACATCTTTTTGCACCTCCGCGCCAGGGATCACAATCCGGCCACTCGAGGTCTCGAGGGTCTCGTCGGGCTCTCTGCCCAGCTTGGCTGCCGCCTCGCGCTTGCGGGCTTCCCGCTCTTCGGGAGAACGGCGCTTGCGCGTGCGCCGGGGTTTCTCCTCGGCAGCCTTGGGCTCTTCGCCTTCCTCGGGGGCATCGGCGGGAGAAGCTGCGGCTTCCACCACATCCTCTTCGGCCGATGCAGCCTTTTTGGTCCGGCTCCGACTCCTGGTCGCCGTTTTTTTGCGTTTGCTTGTCTTTTTCTTGCTTGTCTTTTTCGAACCACTCTTCGAGCTGCTCGAGGTCGTTTCCTCGCGCTCGTTTTCTTCAGAGTCTCCGGGAAGAATCCCAGAACCGAAATCTGATTCCATCACGATCTTTTCCTTATTTCTTTGACGATCCATTTCGTCCCGGGGCCAGAGCGTTTTGGTTTTCGCCCCCTAGAATTGGGTCGGGCCTCTCTCTTCCCCTCATGCGCCAAGGCATGCTTGGGATGGATCGTTCTCATTGCAACGGGCCGCCTTGCGGCCCCCTGTTTTTCCTGTTGGGGCTCATGCGCCCAACCACTCCTGCCGCCCAAATCAAACCCCGGAGCCCAAAAGGTTCACGGGAGGGGCGCACAGGCCAGAGACTGTACGCTCGGCTCCTACAAAAAGAAAGGACACCCATGGAAAAAGGTCTTGGCCTTCTCCCCCTCTCGGGGCGAACCTATGAGCCATGAAGCTCTTAGGATGGATGTCCCCTCTCGCCGGTCCTCTCCGGCTCTCCCTCGCCCTTGCCCTGGGAATCGGCGCCAGCGGCCCCTTGGCACGGGGACAGGGCGGCCCCCCCATCCCTCCCGACCCGATCCGGGATCTTCGCCCCACCATCGCGGAGGCTCTCGACTTTTTGAACCTCCAGGCCCAGGAACTGGGGTTCGACAAAACCCGCAAGGACAGCTTTGTCCTTGCCGCCCCCACCAAAGTCCTGGGGGCCCCCCTCGAACTCCCCCGCCTCCTCTCCGGCTACCGCATGGCCTCCCTCGGCTTCGTGCGCCAGCCCAACCCCTTCGGCGCTTACCGCATCCTCACCTCCATGGCAGGCCTCCCCCCCTTTCCCAACTTTCCCGAAGAAGCGGGACACCCACGCACGGCCCGCGAGGCCCTCCTCCTGGCCCTTGGCGACCTCGACCGCGAGGGCGCCCCTTGGCAGGAAGCCGCCCGCGCCCTCGACTGGAAAGGAACCCCGGGCAAGGGGCTCCTGCAAATTTTCCAAGGCATCGCCGCCCTCCGCATCGCCAGCGACAGCCGCTGGGGCAGCCCTCTCGTCGGCAAAGAGCGCAACCAAACCCTCCGCGCCCTTCCCAGTCTCTGGCTCGAAAACTTCGCCCCCGGCCCAAAGGGGACACCCTTGTCTGCCCCCGCGGCCGCCCCGGGCGCCGAGCCAGAGGGGCTGCCGGCCCGCATGCAGGACGGCCTTCGCCTCGACTGGGAGCTGCTGGCCTCCACCGGCCTCGGCGGCCTGCGCAGGATCCAGGCCGGGGTCATCCTTCTCAAAAAACTCGACCCCAAGTCCCTGCCCCCCCGGATCAGCCACCCGAAGGTCGAGGGGGATCTGCGCGTCTACATCGACACCCCCATGGGCCCGGTCGCCATCGGCGGCCCCGGACCCACCATCTACCACGGTGATTACTTCTTTATCCTCGACCTCGGCGGTGACGACCGCTACGAGGGCCGGGTGGCCGCCGCCTCCAGCGCCTGGAATCGCCCCGTATCCGTTCTCCTCGACCTCGGGGGCGAGGACTCCTACATCAGCGGGGAGCCCCTCGACCAGGGCGCGGCCCTCTTCGGGACGGCCCTGCTCTGGGACATGGGCCAGGGCCGCGACCTCTACCGCGCCGGCGATCTCTCCCAGGGCGCGGCCATTCTCGGCGCGGGCATTCTCCTCGACGAAGGCGGCAGAAACCGTTTCGAGGGTGGGGCGCTGACCCAGGGCGCGGCTGGCTTCGGCTTTGGCATCCTCGCCACTGGCCGGGGCAACGACAGCTACGACGCGGCCCGCTTCGCCCAGGGTTTCGGTGGTGTGCGCGGTTTCGGCGCCCTCGTCGACATCGGCGGCAACGAGGTCTACCGCGCCGGCGGCGTCTACCTGCACAAACCCCTCTTCAATGACCGCTACCAGTCCCTCTCCCAGGGTTTCGGCATCGGGGAGCGCTACAAGGACGCCTCCGGCGGCATCGGCCTCCTCTACGACGGCGGCGGCAACGACGTCTATCTCTGCGACATCTACGGCCAGGGGGCTGGGTACTGGATGGGCCTCGGCGCCCTGATCGACGAATCCGGCAATGACCAATATGTCTGCGGTCAGTATGGGCAGGGGGCCGGCATCCACCTCGCCGCCGGGGGGCTCTGGGACCGCGGTGGGAACGACAGCTACACCCTCCACCACGGTGTCGGCCAGGGCGGAGCACACGATCTCGCGCTGGGCTGGCTCCTCGACGAAGGGGGCGACGACTTCTACCAGGGCAGCGGCCTCACCCAAGGAGCGGCCAAGGCCAACGGCGTCGCTTTCTTCATCGACCGCAAGGGGAAGGACGCATACTCCGGCATTCCCTTCAACGGCCACGGCACCCAGCAGGGTTACGCAGAGGACGCCCGGGGCTACGGCTCCATCGCCCTCTTTCTCGACCTCGGCGGGGAGGACGCCTTCACCTTCCCCCCCAAGAAGCGGGACAGCCTCGGCCGCGCCATCCGCCGATCCCACGGCCTCTTCTGGGACTTCGTCGAGCCCAAGGTCCCAAGCAGACCGACCGCTCCAAGCCCCAAAAAAGCCCCCGCCTCCCTCCCCAACCCCCCCCCCCCCGCCAACGCCAAGACCTACGCCCTCCTCTACCAGAAGGCACGCCTCTGGCAGGTCGGCGACAACATCCCCGTCGTCGCCCGCGCCCGCGCCACCCTCGTCGCCCTCGGTCTCCCCGCCGGCCGCTGGCTCATCCAGCACAAGCTCGGCGCCAGGCACACCCTCGACCGACGCGCCCTCCGCGGCGTCATCCCAAAAATCGGCGCATCCCTCCTCCCCGACCTGCGCCGTGCCCTCAAGGACCCTTCCAACCCGGACCGCCGCTGGAACGCCCTCGACCTCCTCGGCCGGATGAAAGACCTGGCCGCCATCCCGGACATGCTCCCCATCCTCAGCAACGACCCCGTCCCCGGCCTACGCCGAAAAGCCGCCGAGACCCTGGGCCGCCTCCAGAGCCAAAAGGCCCTCCCCGGCATCCTCAGCCTCAGCATCTCCAAGGATCCCGCCGACCGGCGCGCCGCCGCCCTCGCACTTGCCAACATCCCCGGCGAAGAATCCACCCGCATGCTCGCCGGACTCCTCCGCGACAAGAGCTTCACCGTCCGCGACCCCGCTCGCCGCGCTCTCGGCAAACACATGGCGGAAGCCCTCAAGCTCGCCCCCCAAATCCTCCCTCAGGCCAAGGCCCCCGCCCTGCGCGAATGGCTCCTACTCCTCCAGGGCCAGAAACTCCCCAAGGAAAGCCCACTCCGCAAAACCATCCAAACGATCACGGAGTCCAAGGACAAAATCGCGGCCGCATTGGCCCGTCGTCTTCTCGAAAACTGAGCCCCCCACTCCCCCGAAACCTGAGGCTAAAGGGAGATCGGGAAGAGCCCGAAACATGCTAAAGCTCTTTCCCTATGACCACACCTTTCTCTCATGGTTTCCAAGAATGACAAGCAACGGTAACAAGCATCCTCAATCTCCCAGCCACTCATCCCAAGCCGCCTCCTCCAACAAGCACCCCCTCGAACGCCGTCGATCCCCCAAGGAGAGAGGGTATGACTTTCTCTCTCCTGAATGGGAGACCCGCACCGCAATCTCGGCCATCCTCGAAATCACCCTGAGCGACGAGAGTTTCAAGACGCAGCTCGAGAAGATCCTCGACGTCATTTGTTCGGTTTCCTGGCTCAAAGCGACGGAGCAGGGTGCGATCTTCGTCACGAATGCGCGAAAGGAGCTGGTTCTTGTCGTTCACCACTCCCTCGCCCCAGAACTTGTCAAACTCTGTGCCAAAGTTCCCTATGGGCATTGCCTTTGTGGAAGAGCCGCCCAGAGCAAGAAACTGCTCTTCAAGACCTGCGTCGACGAGGAACACGACACTCGCTTCGAAGGAATGCGCCCCCATGGCCACTACAACGTCCCCTTGATGGACGGCAACCGGGTCATCGGTGTCATGGTTCTCTACATCGAGCACGAGCACGAGCCCCATCCCGAAGAGAAGTTTTTCATGTCCCTCCTGGGGCGCACCGTTTCGAGCTTCATCATCAACCGCACCCTCGCGGCGAGAGCCAAGATCAGCAGCCTCCGGCTCAAGAAGGCCCAGCAGGAAATCGTCCAGAAGCTCCTCACCGCCTCGGAGTATCGCGACGACGAGACCGGCGCCCACATCCAGCGCATGAGCCGCTACGCGGTCATCCTGGGACGCGCCATCGGCCTGGACCAGGAGAAACTGCAACTGCTCGAAATGGCCACTCCCATGCATGACATCGGGAAGATCGGCATCCAGGACGGCATCCTCCTCAAGCCGGATCGTTTGAACGAAGAAGAATTCGAGACCATGAAGGAGCACACTCTCATCGGAGCGAGCATCCTGCAGGGGAACCATCCCCTCCTGGTCGCGAGCCGGGAGATCGCCCTCACCCACCACGAGCGCTGGGATGGAACCGGATACCCTCATGGACTGGCCGGAGAAGACATCCCGCTCTTCGGCCGTATCTGCGCCATCGTGGACGTCTTCGACGCCCTCACAAGTGAGCGGCCCTACAAACCAGCCTGGTCCGCCGATGAGGCAGTCGCCTACCTCGCGGAGAACGCAGGAACCCACTTCGATCCCAACCTCGTCGAAGCCTTCCTGGCCAACCTTGGAGAAATCCTCGAAGTCAAAAGCTTCTACGACCACCTCTCCAGCGATTCCGAAGAGTTGGGCACACTCCTCCCTGAGCAACATGTAGGAAACGAATTCGTTTCATGGACCGACACCCTTTCGGTGGGAGTTCCCTTCGTGGACCAGCAGCATCGTTTCCTCATCAACATCATCAACCGCATCCACGAAGCCATCGACGCCTCGAACTCCGATGAACTCGCAGAAGCCCTTCTCGACATGAAGACCTATGCGCAGGTGCACTTCCAGGAAGAGGAAACCCTCATGGAGCAGGCAGGCTTCCCGCACCTCCCCGCCCACAAAAGCCAGCACAAAGCGTTCTTGGACCGAACCGAGACCTTCTTGAACGAACTCGAAGAATTCCCCCTGGCCATCGGCCCCGAGGCCGCGACCTATCTCAGGGACTGGCTCGTAAACCACATCCAGGGCGCTGACCAGGAATACGCCGCCTACCTCAAGCGAAAAAACAAAGAAGCCGTGAGCCCAAAGTAGAACGACCAAAGCCGTGTCCAGCCCTGTTAAAAAAGCTGGGACAAAAAGGGTTTGGCGGGAACGACCTTCGGCGTTCCAGGCCTGGCGAAACAATCCGCCTCCACGTAGTCGGCCTCCAGAACGACCTGGAACGCGAAGGGGGCCCCAATCTGCTCCTGGAAATAGGAAAGCGAAGGGGCAATCGTAGTCTCCTGGTTCTTCACCTCCACCAGGAACCAAGGGGCCCCATCTCGAACCACGACGAAGTCCACTTCGCGCCCAGCCTTGTCACGAAGATAGCAGAGCTGAAACGCCCCAAGCCCAAGGTCTGTCCAACCCTCCACAGCCTTCAACAAATGACAAGCCACAAAGGTCTCCGCCTTCGCCCCATTCCCCCGCACTCCCGACCAATCCCTGAGGAACCACTTGGGCTCCTTGCGCAAGGAGCGTGAGACATTGCGGAACCAGGGCCTGACCAGGAAGCCAAAGTAGAACCCACTCAGCACCTCGAGCCAGCGCCGCACCGTCTCCGCTCCGGTCCGAACGCTCCTGCCAGCTTGCTCATGACAACCTGCTGCCCCGACCGTTCCCGTAGCAGCTCGACGAGCATGACCAACTGGTTCAAGTGTTGGATCTGGGTCAGGTCCCGGATGGTCTTCCACCACCGCGTCATAGACCCTCCTCCTCGCTTTCATTTGACCATTTTTCCACATATCGTATTTTGGTCACGACCAAATTACGATGTATCTGATTTTGGTCACGAGGATGGATGCGCTACGTTCTTGCCTCTCTTTCCGGTCTCAACCCTCCACCCGCCGGCGCAGAATCGTCTTCAGCCGCTCGGGGGGGACGCGCCTGGGGTCCGAGAGATAGATCTCGTGATGAGGCTTGGCGAGGGCCAGCCCCTCTTCGGCCGCAAAGCCCGCCATGACTTCCAGGGTCCGCCCCTCCTCCTCATAGGGCCCGAGGTGGAGCATCTGCACACAGCGCCCCTCTTCTACCACTTCGATCCTGACTTCTTTGACCGCCGGGTCCTTGCCCTTGTCGAGGAGCGCCGCTTCGGCCTCGTCCCGCTCCTCCTGGGTGATGAATTCCGGAACGCGAATCATCAGCCTCCAATCCCACTCCTCTTTGGGGAGAGAGATCAGATCCATCTTGGGGTTCTTCTCGCCATAGATCCCCTCCAGCTTGCAGACCACATAGTCCTGCCCTTGCCCAAACTTCCGGCGCATTTTGATGGTAAAAGCCATACCGTAGAGGGCACTGATGCAGCGCTCAAAGTCTTCGCCCCCCGGCCCCCCCTTCCCATGGATACTCAGATAGGGGATGGGAGGAAGCTCCACAAAAACCGGCTTCCTGCGAGCGATGTATTGGTCCTTGTGGGCCTTGAACAGATCGATCTTTTCATCCTTGCTCATGCTTATTCTCCTGTTGCAGGCCTGGTCTCGGGTCGAAAGCGATCGTCCGAAGATGGGGAATCAGGATTCATGTGGGCTAGAGGCCGAATGGGGAGGAAGAGATCCGTGCAAAGGTCCTCCTCCGCGCAGCTCTCCGGGCTGTTGAGGTATTGTTCAAAACAGGGGTTGTCCGCAGGTTCATATCCACTCCCCGGGAGCCAAGCCCCAAAGAGCCGCTCCCAGCTCTCCCCGATCCTTGCATAAGCTCCAAAATGGGTCGTCACCGCGAAGTCCCCTCCCGGAAGCTCCCCCAGCTCCAACCCCTCGAAGCCGGCAAAGTGCGCCGGGACCGTCGCACAAGCATCGTAGCGCAAGGCTTCGACCGGCACCTCGTCGGGGTTGTCGTAGCAAATCCCGAAAAAATCCACATCTCCGCCCAACCAGCCCTCCACCCCGAGAACCCCGAGGAGCCGGTCCCAAGCCTCTCCACACTGGTCCAAGGGACCCACATGACGGACAAAGGCGATACGGGCTGCCGGTCTCTTCACCAGCCGCAACCCAAACCCCTCCCCCGGCGCCGCAGGACTCTCAAAATCCATGGGTGTCCCTCCCATATCCCAGTGAACACCGTTGGACACGCGAATCCTGGGATTGGGAGCCTCGCTCCGCCCAAACACCGAGGGTGGAATCCCATAGGCTCCCTTGAAGGCCCGGCTGAAGGATTCGAGGTTTTCAAAGCCCGCCTCAAGAGCCAGCTGGGTCACGCTCGCCTTCCCCTCACGCAATCCAAAAGCAGCCCGCTCCAAACGAAGGCGCTTCACAAGGGCCGCGACTCCCTCCCCCAGCATCCCGCGGAAAACCCGATGGAAGTGAAACCGGGAAAAGCAAGCCAGCTCAGCCAGGCTCTCCCCCCGCAGATCCCTGTCAAGGTTCTCCACGATATGCGCGAGAACCCGCTGGATGCGCCTGCGGTATTCCCGAGCGGTCCCTCTCCTGTATTTCTTCGGTTCCATGGCGATCCCATTCTGACGGAGAAACCCGATGCCTGCTTGACCAGGATTGCTCTTTTTCGGGATGAGGGATCTTCGGATCGTGGTCGGAACCGTCCCTCCATTCGACCTTGTATCCCCCAAAGGGGAAAACCCTGGCCTCAAGACGGAAAGCAGCGGCCGAAGCGGAGCAGGAGGCGGGGGTTTCCGTGGATGCGGATCTTCCGGGTCAGGAGGGCCCAGGGGAGGTTTCTTTCTTTGGCGAGGAAGCCCAGCCAGGTTTGGGTATCGGCGGTGACGCGGAGGCTGGGTTTATGGGAGTGGCCCTCCGAGACTTGGACGCGCTGCTCCCGGATGATGACGGTGACCTCGCGGCGTTCGGCGCCCCTGAAGGTGAAGTGGTAGACGGCGTCGAGGTCCCCCGCCCGGCCGG
>DROQ01000232.1 GCA_011321845.1 Planctomycetota bacterium
CGGGTATACTCCAAAAAAGCGCCCCACCTCTCACTCATGTATTTCATCGCTACGCCTATGGGGCTTTGCGGGAGGACCAATTCCTTGTGGACTTCGATCCATTCCTTGAGCTTCTCCAGGACCGGTACCGCCTTCTCCTGGCGGACCCTTCTCCTCTCGCTCAACGCCGGTTCCATTTTTGACAGAAACGTCGGTTTGGATTGGACAGGTGCGCCCTCCCTTGGGGCCCAGGAAGAGCTCCTGGCCGGACCTGAGTGAGCTGGCCTGAGCCCGGAGGGCGAAGGCCAGCGAGCGAAGGGGAGGCCAGGAGCTGGCCGCCAGGGGGGGGAAAAAGAAGAAGGGGTGCGGCCCCCTCAGTGTGTAAAGTGCTTGGGTTCAAAGATTTAACCAGGCACCACACCAAGG
This sequence comes from Planctomycetota bacterium, assembly GCA_011321845.1. GTDB lineage: Bacteria > Planctomycetota > UBA1135 > UBA1135 > HyVt-539. The sequence continues at coordinate 406 of DROQ01000232.1, forward strand.
AGACCGCCCCAAGATGTTACCCTGTGAGGTCCATTACATGCATCGTCTTCTGAAAGAAGGTCTTTCTATCTCTGAAGTTGCCCGGCGTCTCGGACGCTCCCGGCAGACCATCTACAATTGGCTCGAAGCCGAAACCAATCCCAGCTCTCCCTCCCCCAGGGCCAGCAAGCTGGACCCTTACCATGCTTATATCCGGAGCCGGCTCGAGCTCTACGACCTGCCCGCCACCGTGCTTCTCCGGGAGGTTCGCAAGCAGGGCTACACCGGCGGGATCACCATTCTCAAAGACTTCATCCGTCCCATCAAAAAGGCCCACGTCCAGAGAATCGTCGATCGCTTCGAGACCGAGCCCGGGCGCCAGGCTCAGATGGACTGGTCTCCCTGCGGCTATATCTGGCACCAGGGCCGGCGAAGGAAGCTTTCACTCTTCGCCCTCGTCCTGGGGTATTCCCGGATCATCTGGGCCCGGTTTGTGGTCTCCGAGCGACGCCCCGTCCTCTTGGAATGCCTGGAGAGGGCCTTTCGGGAACTTGGCGGGATCCCATGGGAACTCCTCATTGACAACATGAAGACCGCCGTGGCCATCGCCAGGACCCAGGACCACCCTGCCGTCCTGCAGCCGGCCTTCCTGGATTTTTCCGAACACTGGGGCTTCGAGACCTTGGCCTGTCCCCCTTATTGGCCCAGGGCGAAAGGAAAAATCGAGCGCTCCATCGGATACATCAAAACTTCCTTTCTCGAGGGCCGGTCCTTCAAGGATTTGGAGGACCTCAACGCTCAACTCCGCATCTGGCTGGCCGAGGTTGCCAACATCCGAATCCATGGGACCACGAAGGAAAGACCCATCGATCGCTTTCCCGCCGACCTCGCCGCCATGCAACCCCTCCCGGCCAAGGCGCCCTACCCGGCCCTCGTCCGGGTCACACGCCGGGCGGACCATGACGGGCGTATCTCTTTCCAGGGCGTGCGCTATTCGATCGATCCCGAAATCCTGGATTTCCGCCGGGGGATCCTGGTTACGGTCCAGGTCTCGGCAGAGGAAGAAATCCGGATCTACCACGAGGACCGGCTGGTCGGGGTCCACGCCAAGAAACCCTCCGGCAGTCCCCCCCAGGACGATCCACGCCATGCCCTGGCGCGCCGCAGGCTTCGCCAGGAGCCTGCCTGGAAGCGGCCCCAGGGGAAGACCCCCGCCTTCGCCCAGACTTCCGGCCCAGAGCTTCAGGGAGGCCTCCCTGAGCCTCCTCTCGTCCAGGTGCGGTCTCTGGATGCCTACGAAGGGAGGTCGTGATGGAGGCAGAACTCGCCTACAAGCGCTCCCGAACCAGCCTGGAGGACCTCAAGATGACCTCCGCCCTCGAGGCCTTGGAGAACATCCTCGAGGCAGGTCGGGTGGAGGGCTTGGCCCCCGTCCAGGTCCTGGACAGGCTCCTGGAGGTGGAACTCTCGGCCCGCCACGACCGGCGGGTGGGAACCAATTTGAAATTCGCGGGGCTTCCCTACCGGAAACGGCTGGAGGATTTCGACTTCGAGGCCCAGCCTTCCGTGGATCCCTCCCTGATCGGACGGCTGGCAACCCTACGTTTCATCGAGGAAGGGACCAACATCCTTCTCCTCGGTCCTCCCGGGGTGGGGAAGACCGCTCTGGCGGTGGGCCTCTCCATCAAGGCATTGGAGGCGGGACATCGGATCTTCTTTATCGCCTGTCATGACCTGGTCGCCCGATTCCGAAAGGCGAGTAGGCTGGGCCGAGAGGACAGATTCCTTACGGCTCTCCTTCGTCCCAAAATCCTCATCTTGGACGAAATCGGCTACACCCCGCTGGAACGCCCGGAGGGGACCTTTCTCTTCGAGGTCATCGCCAAGCGCTATGAGCGCCGAAAGTCCATCATCGTCACATCCAACAAGAGCTGGGGCGCTTGGGGGGAAATCCTGCCCGACCAGGTGATGACCGCCGCCATCCTGGACCGCCTCCTCCACAGATCGATCACCATCAACATCCAGGGGGAGAGCTACAGGCTCAGAGAGCACCGTCAGGCCGGCTTCACCCCCGC
>DROQ01000233.1 GCA_011321845.1 Planctomycetota bacterium
GGAGGCGGTCGAGGGTGGAGCGGATGGTGGCGGAGGCGATGGGGTCTTCCATGATGTCTTGGAATTTGCCTTTGCCCATGCTGGAGGAGGCGAAGGTTTTGGGGTCGAACTTGGGGTTGGGGACAAAGGTGCGGACGGTGAGGGTGAAGATGTCTTTGCCGTGGAGGGTCTGGATCATCTTGCGGAGGATGAAGGTCTTGGCGTCGAAGTAGAGGTCCATCTCGCTGGCGGCCGTGGGGAGGATGGGGCGTTCGTTCTTGGTGGCGCTGCCTTTGGGGCTTGCGTGGACGACCCAGCAGGAGACGCCCATGAGGTCGATCTTGGACTTGAGGCTGAGGTCGTGGGTCCTTGCCAGGGCTTGGAGAAAATCGATGCGGAAGAAGTTGCTGATCCCCCCACCGCCGGGAGCGCCTTGGTCCTTGCCGAGGACTTTTTTGGCGCGGTCGAGCTTGGCGACCAGCTCGGGGCCGATCTTGTACCACTGCTCTCCCCGGTTCTCGCTGGCCTGGTGGATGAAAACGCCTTTGGCGTTGCGGAGGGTATCGACGCTCATGGTCCCGAGCGGAGTGATGAGCTGGGAGAGGACGCGGGAGCGCTCTTTTCCGTCCGGAGCCTGGTCGAGACGGATGCGGGCCTTGCCCTTGGTCTCTTCCATCTTCTTGCGGCCGGGGATGGGCATGCGGAGGAGGATCTCGGCGCGAAGGTCGTAGCCCCTGAGGGTCTTTTGGGCCTTCTTGGCCATTTGGACCAGCTCCTGGACGGTCTTGGGCTCGGGGGTTTGGGGCGCCTGGGCGCGGACCGAAGGCAGGCACACTCCGAGGGCCAGACCCAAACCGAAAACCCATGGCCCTGCGTTCGAACCGAAACTCCCCCACCCGAAACCTGCTTTCATCCGCTTCATCATCACCCTCCCACCCGGGAAACTTTGGTCCGGAAATCTGCCCAAGGAGCCTTCCAAGAGCCAAGCCGAACGGTTCCTAGTGTATCCTGGCTTTCTACTGTCCCCAAGGTCCTAGCCAATGGCCCAAAGATGAAACAGATCCCAGTCGCGGTCCTCCCCTTGTTTCTCGGCAGTTTGTCCCTAGGTGCGGCGCTCCCCGGACAGCAATCTTCTCCCAGACCTTCGCCCTCCGAGCGGGCGAAACAGCGCGAGGCCATTTTGAGACTCGCCAAGACCAGCCAGGCCAAGCAGAGCTTCCGTCGCTTGCAGAGCGTTCTCCTCCTCCTCGAGGAAGGCATGGAACGAGAAGGCCTGGACCTGCTGGGCAGGTTCTACATGGATCGGACCGAGACGCTTCTTCCCGGGACACTCCCCTCCACCACGCCCGCCAACAAGCTTCTGATCCGGGTGGAGGAAAGAGCGATCCAAACCCTCCTCCACCCCAAAGGGGCGATGACGAGCCCCGTGAGGATCGCCCGCGCGCTGCTGGTCGGTCTTCGCCCCGCGAAGGGGAACCCGCGCAGGGTGGCCATCAACCGGCTGACGCCGCGCGCTCTTGCCCTGCTCCTCGAGCAGGAAGCGAACCCAAAGGCTCTCGCCGAGGTGTCGGCACGCGCCCCCAAGAAGGAAACCAAAGGACGCTCCCCCCGCCCCGTCCTCGCCCTTCTGAAACGCCACGCGGCCGACGGACTCAAATTGCAGAAGAGAGCAGCCCGGAGGTCTCTCCTCATGGGGGATCCCGAGGCCCGCCGGTCCTGCTACAAACTCGCCCTGCGCTACCCGCGAGGCCCCCAACGCAGCGACATCCTCAACCTGGTCAAGGCCAGGGGGTTGGCGGCCGAGGCCGTTCCCACCATCGGCCTTGGTTTCTCCTCCAAGTATCCCCTGCTGCACACCCGCTCCGCCCGGGCGCTCCGCGAACTCGGGGCCAAGGAAGCCATGCCCCTGCTGCGCAAGGAGAGCTTCCACCTCGCCAAGGTCCTCGCGAAGTTGCGCGAGGGAGGAAACGGAGGGGCGGGTCCCCGGGCCAACATCTCGCTGATCAAGCAGCAGACGATCGTGCGGGACTACGAAGTACAAGTGGCCCAGGGCGCCGCTGTCGCGGACCCCGTGGTCGACGTGGTGAGCGAGGGAGTCGTCCTGGATGTCAAGGTCCTGGGGGTTTCCATCATTCGCCACTTGCTCCTTGCCAAGCGGGAGGTCGACAAGGCCTACCACGCCCTCAAGAGAGGAACCCCCAAGCGCTGAGTGCGAGGGAGGGGGCCTCCCCCCCACCTACACGCACCCATTACCCATACAAGGCTGTTGGAGACTCCGTCGCAAAGGTCCCGACGAAGGCCCCAGGCCCAGCAGCTCACTTGGTTCGGCGCAGCTCGACCCCTTGTTGCTTGTTGCGGAAGAGCCGTTCGAGGCTTTGGCCACCCTTTTCCTGAAGAAGCTTGAGCTGCATGCTGTTCATCTGGAGCAGGTCGGTCTGTTTGGCTGCCTCGAACTGTTGGGCCCGCCCCCGGCCTCCACTGGGAGTGATGGGATTTCCGAAAAGCTGTTTGCTCCGATAGAAAGCATAGTTCCCCTCGGATTCGACGAGAGCCGTAACCTTGCCCCGTAAGCCGTCGGCGACGAAGACTCCGCGCAGGTCCGTCTTGCCTGAGCGGAGACCGGAGGAGGAACTGCCCAGGACCTTGACCCGGGCGCCGGGGAGACGCTTCCCGTCCTGGCTCAGGTTGAGCCGAAGTCTGCCCTGGCGGGGGAACTCCTGGGCCTCGACACGGACCCGGGTCCTTAGAACCAGACCCGAACTCTTGAGCGCCCCGGAGCGAGCGATGACGAGGTACGCACCCTTGGCCTCAAGGTCCAGGGGAACCCTCTGCTCGAAGTCGAGATAGGGCTTCGCCCCCTCGAGGACGACTTTGCGCTGGAGGGTCGGCTTGATCCCGAAGAGGCGAACATTGCCGATGTCCGAGAGGGAGCGTCGCTGCAGATAGAGCCTCATGAGGTCCACCTTGTAGACAAGGATTTCAACCCTCTCCAGGTTTCGGGTCTGGAGTTGGATGCTGGCTTCCGCGTCGGGAGCGACCACGGTGGTCTCCGGGAGGTGGAGCTTCTTCGTCTCGAAGTAGGCGGCCGCCTCCTTGGCCTCGGCGAAGTCCTTCTCCACCTGGTGGTAGAGCGGCACGGCCCGGGCCGGGTCACCCTCGGCGTGGAAGCACTGGGCTTCGAGGAAGACGGCGAGTGTTTTGTTGGGACTGGGTCCCTTGCGCCCCCGGCCGAGGAGGAACTCGCCGTGGATCACACGGTCCAGGACTTGTTTGGCCTTGGCGAAGTCGCCTTGGAGAAAGCGCGCGTAACCCTCCAGGTAGAGGAAGTCGTCGAGCCAGGTGGACTCCGCATAGGTCTTGATCGCTCTCTGCAGGAGGGCGAGGGCCTCCTTCCACTGTTTGGCCTCGAGGGCGATGTTGACCAGAGAGTAGCAGACCTCGTCGGCGTCGGCGTCATCCGGGAAACGCAGGAGGAATTCGTAGCAGAGGTCGCGCGCCTGCTTCTTGAGCTGCATCGAGCTGCCGATCCTGGCGTCATAACGCGGGGCTTTTTTGCGCTGCTCGGCCAGGGCGTTCACCCCCTGGGCCAGCGAATACATCGCCTGCCGGATCTCGGAGAGCCCCGGGAACTCGAGAAAGAGCCGCCCCATGACCCCGAGGGCGTCCTGGACTCTTCCGCGCTCCTTGAGGGTGCCCGCGACCTGCACCTCGCGAAGGAACAGGGTCTCGCATACCGCCTGGAAAACATAGAGCGAACGCTCGAACTCGCCCGCCTTGAAGTAGGCGTCTCCGACGGCGGCCATGTCCTCGAAACCGAGAACGAAGTTGGGGCTGCGGTCCTTGAGCGCTTCGAAGAGTTCGAGGATGGGTCGTCCCTCCCCACGGAGCAAGCGCACCGTAAGGAGGCGTTTGGCCAGTTCCAGGAAGGGTCGGGGTTTCATCTCCCTTCCGAAGCGTTTCATGCAGGCCTCGAGGGGCTTTTCCACCTTGGAGAGCTGGTCGGGGTTTTTGCGCAGGCCTTCCCGCCCAAGGGCGTCGAAGCGGCGGATGCCGAGATGATAGAGTTCGTCGGGGGTCGGCCTCCGGGGAACGACGGCCTCCTTGGCGTCTTTGACGACCTTGAGAGTGGCGGGCATCCCAAAGCGCGGAACGCTTCCCCCACGCAGGCCGAGGACCCGAGTGGGGAGCACCCGGTAGACGCCCGAGAACACTCCGCGCAGCGGGAAGCGGAAGCGGAACTTGGTCCGGCTTCCTCCCTGGCAAAAGAAGCGGAGCTTGCCCCCGCGCTGCTCGACGAACTGGAAGGGGCCTTGGACCTCATCCCGCCGGACCACCGCCCCACCGGGGAGACTCTCCTCCACAAGGAAATAGCGGTATTCCTCGCTCTTGTCCTGTGGAAGAGTGATTTCAAGCTCCTCGTAGATCTGGCGGCCGGCCTCCACCCGGTCGCTGAGGTTTTTCCAGGGTTTGAACCCCCCACCCATCACCGAGAACCCCTCGCGCAAGGGAGAGCCTTCGACAATGGGAGCGGCCTGGAGGTAGGAACGCTTGATCCCGGCGGCGCCGACGCGCTCCTTGGGAATGCCCTGAGTCCAGCCCATGAGCTGGGCCGACCAGGCCACCTTGCCCAGGCCCGAGGTCCGAAGATCCAAGAGAACCTCTCCCTCACCCAGGAACTTGGCGGGAACTTCGAAGAGTTTGCCCCGCGGATGCTCCCGGAGGTTGAGGCTCTGGGACCAGGCGCCGTTTCCGACCTTGATCTGGACCTTTGCGGCCGCTTCCCCCAGTTTTTTGCGGCGCCGGGCGAGGAAGTCGCTTGCAAGAGCCGCAACGAGGGGATCGGAGAGGTTGTTCGCGGTCGTCCTCCCAAAAGCCCAGGACTCCCCCTGCTTCCGCAGACCCGGGTCGCCCCCGGCCTCTTCGAGGGCGAGATAGGCCCAGGCCAGGGAGAGATCCGACCCGTCAGGGTGTTTGCGGAGTGACGCCCTGATCTTCTGTCCGAGGAGAGAGAGTAGTTCCTTGGCGAGACCCGGTCGCCGCATCCGAAGGGCTGCGATCACCAGCCGTCCCAGGGCCCCCGCGCTCATCTGCTCCCGGCCTCGGCGGAGCTGGTTGAAGCGGGCGAAGTCGGCCCCCTCTCCCTCGGCCCATGCCAGGAAGGCCAGCGTCGCATGTTCCAGGTTGGAGGAACGGATCCAGGCCTGGCCTCGGTTCCGCACCCGGGCAAGAAGCTTCGCGTCCACGGAGAAACCCGCCTTTCGGGCCCTCTCCAAAAAGAGCCAAGGGTAGAGATCGGTCTCGGGTTCGATCCCCATGGTCCCCAGGCTGCGGTTGCCGATCCAAGCGAAGATTCCCCCGCTCTCGGCGCTCATCAGCGAGGCGAGGGTGCTGCGCACCTGGTCCGCGAGAGCCCGGGCCAGCAAGGCGTCCTCCCGTTCGCCGCCGAGCTGTCGCCACAGGGCGAGTGCGCCGAGCCCCATCGCGGCCTGGTCCTTGGTCAACTCCATAGGCGCGACTTTCCCGGCCGAAAGGAAGTCCCGCACGAGGACTTCGATCGAGGGCGGCGAGATCCGGATCACGAGGCGCTTGTCCCGATGGGCTCCCCCAGCGAGCTGCAATCGAACGCGGCGCGAGCCCGAGAAGATGCCCGCGTCCCCCACCTGGTCCAGGAGCGCCCAGGGACGCACGACGAAGCGCTGGGTCTTGGACTCCTCTCCCACGCGCATCTTCAGCTCGTGGGTCCCGGCCTCGAGCTTCTCGGCTCCCAGCCCCAGGACCTTGGGATCCAGGAGAACCCGCGCGAAGGAACCCGCCTTGATCCGCAGAGCCAGCTTGCGCTCGCTTTGGCCATCGAGGGCGAAGCGAAGCTCGCCCCGGTATTCCTGCTCGCCGCGGTTGTGGACTTCGATCTCCCCTTCGAAGCGGTCCCGCTCGGTCAAGTAGGCGGGCATGCGCGCCCGCAGAACCAGGGTGTTGCGGGTCTGCACCTCGGCCTTGGCCTCGCCGAAGAGGCTACCCTTGTCGACGCCCCGAAGACGGAGGACCCACTTGCCCGCCCTCTTGGGGAGGGGCAGTTCGATCCGCGCCCGGCCTTTGGCATCGCTGCGGATCACCGCCCGCCAGACCGAGAGGTCGGAGGGGAGGACGAGGCTCGGATCCTCGGCTCGCTGTTGCTGGGACCCACGATCCTGGCCCATGGCCAGAAGGGCCAGCTTTTGGGCGTCTTTCCGAACCGAAAAATCGCGGTCCAGGCCATCATTGAAAAAGAAACCCTGGAACAGGTTCCCCTCCTTGGGCGATCCGAGGGAGAAGTGGTTCGCATTGGACTTCTCTAGGTCCTTGCGCTCTTTTTTGACAGAGAAGGCCTTGCCCCCCCTCCTGGACAGCCTTCTTCTCCCCGGGAGACCGGTCCTCGGAGAAGAAGGTGCGTCGTTGGCGGGAGAAGGCGCCCGACCAAGAGAGAAATCGTCGGTGCCCGACCATTTCTGCGGCTCGGCTTTGCTTCGGGCCTTTTCCTGCTCCTCCTGGCTGAGGCTCAGGTTGACCCTGCGCGTAGGGGGAGCGAAGCTGAAGGTGCAGGAACTGCTGGTCCAAACCTGAGTGCTGCGACGCACCTTGAGGCCGAAAAAGGCCTGGTAGAGGCTCGGGCTCTTGTCGGGGAATTGCTGCAACACGGCGGCGTCCACAGCCGCGAGGGAAAACTCGGCCTCCACCGGCCGCCCCTTGCTGTCCCGCACGAGAATGTCGATGCCGAGGTTCTTGCCGGGTGCCAACAGCTTGGAGGAGAGCTTCATCTCGAGGTTCATGGGAACCGAGACCGTGAACTCCTTGCGGGCCGTGTGGAACTTGTTCCCGTCCACCATGGCCACGGCATAAGCGAAGTTGGGCGCGTGCTTCGCCCCGATTTTGAGGCGCATGGTGGTCACCCCTGTCGGGATCACCCGAGGCTCGAAGTCGAGCACGCCCCCCGCCTCGGTAGTCAACAGACAGAGCCTCGCCTTGCTTCTGTTGACAATGCGCAGCTCCACCTGCTCGCCCACCCGCGCGTGCTGGCTTCGGGCCAGGAGCCGCAACTTGACCTTGTCCTCCTTGCCCGAAACGAAGATGTCCCTGCGCGCCTCGACGCGATGGCCGAAGCGGTCCTTGCCCGCGACCACGACGCGGTAGTTTCCGCCCTCGCCCAGCTTGAATGTGGCAAACGCCAGCCCCCGTCCGACGAGGGTCTTGGTCTCCATCCTGGTGACCACCCGGGTTTCAAGCCGGCCCGCGACCTTGACCAGGCGCAAGAGGGTGAACTCGAGCGTTCGGACCAGGGGTTTGCCTTCGAAGTCGGTCGCTTCGGCCGTCGCCTCGACACTCTCGCCCGCGAGGAAGATCCCCTCAGGAATCCGGAGGCTCAACCTGTACCCCGTGTCCCGTACCTTGACGAGTTTTTGCCCAAAGGCACCCTCCTCGGCAATCGAAGCAGTGACGAGGAGATCCTGGAGGGGGCGCCGTGGATCGGTTTCGAAACGGAAGCGGAATTCTCCCGCTCCATCGGTCAGGCCCTCGAGGATCTTTTGGCCTTCGAGCAGGTTGCAGAAGACTCGAATTTTGCGGCCCCGCACGGGTCCACCGAAGAAGTAGCGCGCCCGCACCTTGCCCTCGATGGGTTCCCCCCGGGTGATGGAGCTGTGGGGCAGGACGACTTCGAGCGCCACCTTGGGCGGTTGAAAATCGAGGACCTGCACCTGGTAGGAGCTGAGGAAGCGGCGATCACGCTTGCGGATGAGTTGCAGGGTCCAGGTGCCGAGCTTGGGGTTCTTGGGGAGACGGAAACGGGCGGCGAGGGTGCCGAACTCGGAGAGACTCAGGTCCTTGGACAGCAGTCGGCGGGAACCGGGATCGACCAGGCTGAGCTGGTAGTCCTTGTCCCGGGGGACGACGTAGCTGCCGTTCTGGACGTCCCGGAGGATCGCCTTGGCCCCGATCCATTCGCCGGGACGGTAGCTCGGGCGGTCGGTGTAGACCACGCTCGTAGGCACGAAGGTGCGGGCCCTGCTCCCTTTGCGCAGAGGTTTCTGGTCGCTGAAAGCGACCCCGCCCTGCCCGACCGCGAGCAGATTCCAGGTGCCGCCCCGTTGCCCCGGTTTCAGAGCGAAGTGACAGCCTCCGCGCGCGTCCGTCTTGGACTCGGCGACGATCTTCTTGCCGTTGGAGAGCAGCACGCGCACTCCGGGGGCGGGGTCCTGGGTCCTGGTGTTTTCGACGAAGCCGAAGACCTCGTCCGCGCTTACCTTTTGGATCAGGGCGAGATCCGAGACCACGACCAGGCTGGTCGCCTCGCGCTCGCCGTCGTCCACCTTGACGACCCAGGCCCCGGCTTTACCTCCCGGCATCGGGATCTTGTTCTCGAACTCGCGGTAGTCCTCATAGTCTTTGACCTTCCACTCGATGGAGCGGTCGGGGGCGATGGCTTCGATCGCGAGAGAAGAGATCCCCTTGGCCCCCATGGTCCCCCGGAAGTAGTCCTCGAAGTCGAGGGCATACAAACGCAGCCGAAGCGTTTTGACGTTTCGGCTGCGCACGAGGAGGACGGGCTTTTCGTCGGTTCGGAAAACGCGCTCCGTCTTGACGACCAGGGTCTTGCTGCGCAGGGCCCTGAGCCGGTTCTTGGCCGCCCAGCTCCAGCGGCCCGTGACCTTCTCGTAGGCCTTGGCGGCTTCGGCGAGCTTGAACTCCTTGGTCTCGAGGATCAGGGCGTAGCGGTAGGCGGCCTCCGAAGCCTGGCTGGTCCCGCGGAAGCGACGCTCACAGTCGCGGTAGAGCTTTTTCGCGTCGTCATACTGTTTGCGTTCCTCCTCCATCTTGCCGAGCAGGATGTAGATCCCGGGGTTGCGTCCATCGAGGGGGTGGCGCTGCACAAAGGAGAGAAAGAGGGTCTTGGCCTCGTCGAAATGCTCCTTGCCTTTGTCCCGGGCCGCGAGAGCCTTGGCGTACTCGAGGTTGATGATGGCCTTTTGACCTTCACGCCACTTGGGATGGGAAGGAAAGCGACTCAAAAAAGATTTCCAGGCGGCAATGGCCTCGTCGTAGCGGCCCATGGACTGGAGCCAGCTCCCCCGGAGGGCGGCGGCGTCCGCAATGAGGTCGGGTGCCTGATCGCCATAACCCTCGCTGAGACGAGAGAGGGCGCGCAGGGCCTCGGGGAGGCGGCCGGAGGCGGCGCGGGCGCGGGCTGCCTTGAGCAGGGCGGCCGGGGCGCGCTTGTCCTTGGGGTAACTTTGGACAAAGGTGCTGAATTCCTCATCAGCGCGGTTCCAGACTCGAAGTTTCTCCAGAGCGAGACCCAACTCAAAGTGGAGGTCGGCCTTGGGCTCCTGGCCTTCGCGAAGAAGGGTCTCGAGGACGAGGCGGGCACCCGCGAGGTTGGAGCCCGCGCGGATCAGGGCCTTTGCGTATTGGAGGCGCTCGAATCCTGCACTCTTCTTGCCCTCGCGGCGCTGAATACGCTGGTAAAGGAGCTGGTATCGTTGGACGGCCTGGCGGTAGTCCTTGGCCTCCATCGCGAGAGCAGCGGCCCTGCGCTCAAAGGAGAGGGTGTCCTTGTCGGGGAGGCCGAGGCCGCGGGTGAGGTCCAGGAATTGGATGGCCGTGCGGTAGTCCTTGGGGATACGTTTCAGGGCCCGGTCCACGAAGCTCAGGTAGACCTTGGCCAGCTCCATGCGGCGGGCGGGATCCAGGAGGCGGCGCAGCTCTTCCTTGTAGATGCGCGCGGCGGGTTCGAAGGAATGGGAACGCTCCTTCGCAGCGGCCTTTCCAAAGCGGGCAAGAGCGGCATAACGCCCCTGGGGGAAGTCTTTGAGCAGAGCCTCGAAGCGCTCGGTGGCCGGGCCATAGCGGCCGGAGGCGAGCAGGGCGTTGGCGGCGAGAAAGCGGAAGCGCTGGACCCTGGTTTCCGCGCCTTTCTTGCCTTGGGTGGCCGCAAGGGCAGCGTCCAGATGCTTGACTGCGGCGTCATAATCTCTGCCGATCAAAGCATAGACAGCATCTTGCCAGGCCTGGGTTTGGGAAGCGGGAAGGAGAAAGAGGGGAAGGAGCGCGAGCCCGTTCCGTAGAGCTTTTCCAAACGACATAGCATCCTCGGGACTGTTGAGGGACTGATGGGGGAAAGGGGCCGGATTCCAAACAGCCAGCATACAACGGAAGCCCCTCCAAGCAGTTCCCAAGAAAAAATCTCACATAGAAAACCCCAGTAGGGAACGCCTCCAGGCGTTTCAAGTAGGAAACGCCAGTAGGAAACGCCTCCAGGCGTTTCACGTAGAAAACCCCTCCAGGGGTTTTACGTAGAAAACGTCTCCAGACGTTTTGCGTAGGAAACGCCAGTAGGGAACGCCTCCAGGCGTTTCATGTAGAAAACCCCTCCAGGGGTTTTACGTAGGAAACGTCTCCAGACGTTTTGCGTAGGAAACGCCTCCAGGCGTTTCCCCTCCCCCTCACCCCCCCCAAACCCCCCAAACCCCCCCCTTCCTCCTCACCTGAATCCGCCC
>DROQ01000234.1 GCA_011321845.1 Planctomycetota bacterium
CCCATCGCCTGGCGCACCCCCATCCTCAACAAGGTCCGGCAACCAACCCGCGCCCTCTATCTCTTTGACTTCGCGACCGCGAGTCTCGCAGCCTTCGGCCTCGCCTATCTCCTCCGCCTTCTCAAAGAAAAAAGGAGAGTTGCCCTCACCCTTGGGTTGATCGCGCTCCTGGCCACCGGCTTTGAGACCTACCTCCATCGCAGCCAACTCTTCAAAACAACGCAACTGAGAAGCTATCCCCCTACCGCCTACAAAAACCCTCTCATCGAAAAAGTTCAAAACCTCTCCACCAAGAACCACCTCCTCCACCGGGTTCACATTTACATCGAGGCCCTTCCCCCAAACATGGGAAATGTTTTCCCCATCCACAGCAGCATCGGCCATCGGGCCACCATGCCCATCCCCTATCTCAACTTCCTCGGGCAGGATTGGTCCATGGACGGGAAGATCCTGGACCGACTCGGGGTCAAATGGCTCCTCACCAAAAGAGAGGAACCCAAGATGCGCCTCCTCGCCAAGGATGGGGAAATCAAGCTCTATGAACGCCCCCACAGCCTCTCCGTTTTTCACTGGGAGCTGAAAAACGGAGAGCGCCGAGAAGCCCAAGTCGAAAAGGTCCGCTGGGGGCAGGGAGAGGTCGAGCTGGAGCTGAAGCCTCACCAGGGAGGTACCCTCATCTTCGCCCAGGTCCCTTATCCAGGATGGAAGGTCAAGGTGGAGGGGCAAAACCGCCCCCTCGAAAACATCCACGACCTCAACGGTGTCCAGCTCCAAAAGGGAGAGAACCATCTCCTGTTCTACTACTCCCCCTGGTCCTTTTGGGGGACCCTGCCTCTGCCCATCCTCGCCCTCCTGCTCTGGGTCTTCCTTTTGATTCGGAGCGCCAAAAGCAGGAGGGTGACGGGCTTAGCCGATTAGTTGAGCGTCAGGGTCAAGGTCTCCGAGGCGAAGTCCCTGGTGTTTGCCTCCTGGACATAGGCCCGGTTAAAAGGATCCCGGACACTGTGCAATTCCACCCAAAACGTGAAGGATACCGGAGACTTCTTCTACGGAAAGAACTCCCAAGGGAATTCAGCCCAAAACTGGAAGAATCATCCATGACTAGAAATTTTTAATCTAATCTCAAGAAGGCAAATTCCGGCCTTTTTTGTATTGGATAAAAAGAAAGTAAGACTTCTTTATGGCAAAACTCACATAAACCAAAAAGTTTGCCTGGGACAAATTCTCCCTTTTTCTTCTCCCAGTGAACCGAGCCCCCATCCTTGGCCCTTATCTTTTCCCACAGTTGGCGCTTCCATTTTAGGGAAAGAATCAAGCGGAGAACCTCCAGCCTTTGATTGGTCCCTTTAGGATCCACTCCATAGAAAATCGGGTATTTCGGATAAGAGATCGACCAAACCTCTTTTTTGCAATTAGGACACTTATAAACCAACTTCAACCATCCCCTCAGAATGGCTTCACCTTGGCTTTTCTCTAACTGAAGGTTTTTTTTCTTAGCAATTTTTCGATACCTACCCCTTGTCATTGGGTTTAGATAGGCTCCCGATAAATCCCCCATAAAAGGAACAACATGGACTCCCCTTTGCTCAACCCCTGACTTTGGCTCTAAAAGGAATCCTTGAAAGGAACTGACTTTCATTTTCCTTCGAACATGCTCCCTGAGATTGAGCATATCAAGCCTTGTCTTTCTGAAGCCATCCTCTCTTACGGCGGCCAATTTGAAAACACGAAATCCACTTTCTTGTGCCTCAACACAGAATTTGGCCAAGGCATCATTTAACATGGAAGCCGACTCTCTTTGGAAGTAAGGAAGGAGGGAGGCGAAAAAGGGTCCTCCCCCTTCTACCAACCTGCTTTCCTCAGTCAGCTTTCCGGCAAACATTTTCCGAGTAGGCCCTCCCCTTTTGTTAAAAAAACCCCAAGAACCCAACCCCCCTTTGTCATTTGCCAACAGGCCGTAGTCTGAAAGGAATTCCCAAATCCAAAACCCGGGCTTTGGTTGCCTAATATAGACACCAAACACACTAACAGGGATCCTTAATCCCTGTGATTTTATTGGGGAAGGGAGATTTCTGCACCCCGCCAAACAGAGGATCAAAGCGCCTATCCTCACATCCCTCATTGCTTCTTCCTCCTATTAGAATCGATGGCGGAGCCCTTTCAATCGAGATGGTTACTTACATCCCTCTAAAACTTTAAAAACCAACCCCTCAAACCAATGCGCAAGTCTCTCAGACTTTTTATTCGGGTTCTTCATGGATTCTAGCCATAAATCTGTACACTTCTTGTCACATTTCTCCTCCTCGTCCAGGACAGGGTCGAGCTTGTTTTTTTGGTCCACCTTTTGCGCATCAATCTTTTTAAAGCATGCAGACATGCAAAGGATATATCCAGCCAAATGCACCCATTCATGAGCTATTTTGGACAAACAAACACTGTCTAAAATAAAGTCACCTTTCTTTGATGTACATGGAGATTTAAATGTAAACTCCTTAATCTTCAATATAAAAGTGTTGCTATCCTTATCATACCCATATTCACTAACAAACTCAATTCTCCCACCCCCATTCAAAAATTTCCTTCCCTTTTCAATTCCAATCCTAACATTATTCTTTCTCTCCCCTTCAAAGCCAAAAGGGTCAACAAAAACCCGGGGGTTCCCTCCCAATTGAACATAAGGATTTCCTAAATCCGCCAAACTCCACCAACGACCTAGGAGATCCATGGTCAAAAACCGCCCCAACCCCACATTCAAATAACGGTTCCTGAAGTAATAAAACCCCGTCTCCGCATCCAAACGCCTCCCCGTGTACCCATAGATCCCCGCCCCATCGATCGCTGAGGTGGAAATCGCTACTCCCGCGCTGTCATAGGCGTAACGGTTCCCATAAGCGTCATACTCAAAGCCCTGCAAAAGGGCTCCGTTTCCGTCCAAGAGCCTCATGGTCGAACTTTGATGATTCTGGAGATAGCTTCTCCGGGTCCAACCGGTTCCCGCCGCCCAAGTCGCCAGGTGTTCATCGATCCCGATTCCATCCAGATGGACCCTCTGGGCGGGGAAATTCGATGTCCCCCCGTCCATTTCCTCGGCGACCCGCCAACCGTCGTAGGACCACCAGGTCGTGGTCCCATAAAGCAGGCGATAGGTTCTCCTGTTATCCGGATCGTAGCCATAGTAGGCGATCAGGACCATCTCTCCACTGCTGCTCGTGGAGCTGTTGGCCGAGGTCGTCCCCGATTGAGAGAGGGGCACTCCCTTGGCGAGGGCGGTCCGATTCTTCGCGAGGGCGTAACGATCTCTGGC
>DROQ01000235.1 GCA_011321845.1 Planctomycetota bacterium
AGACGGCAATTGCGAAGTGCCCACTCGCAACAAGGAAGGGCAAAGAGGGCATGGGCGCAAAGGGGTTGAGATGCAGTCGGCAGTCAGCTCTTATGACAAAACCTGGGTTCAGGGGGAAACCCGCAAACAACAGTCCTATCCCCCCTTTGCCCCGCCCCCCAAGGAGAAGTTTTTTTCCCAAAACGGGGTCCAATGCCTGAAGAGCCACCCCATCACAACCATTCCCCCTGGGAAGACTCAGGGCACCCGGATCCCATAAAAACAACTCTCGGCCCAGGAATCCATCGGTCGCAGCTAGCAACAATCCTCTAGGTAAAGCACCGATCACCCGTACCTCCCGGAGGTTTCGAGGGAAGGTGAGGGGAATCGTACCGGCCGATGTTCCATCCGTTCGAAAAAACCTAGGGAGTCCATTGCCATCCACCGCCTCGAAATAAGCAAAGCGAGTTCCCAGTTGAGGAAATTTCTGACCAAAGGGATTCCCTGCGCTCTTCTGCAGGATTTGGAACTTCCCAACAGGCCGAATGGCCCCTGATCCTCTTGCGATAAGAAACAAATCCACAACTTCCCGCCCCAACCCCAAGGAAGAACGAAATCCAAATAGCTTCCCTTTCTCTAAAGAAGGAAGATTGACGAGAAATTGGATCATATTTTTTGGGGCATTCACCGAAGAAAGCGCCTTTGTTCCCTTGGCAGTCCCATCACTCCGGTAAAGATGGAAGCTCCCCGGTCCCTTCCTCCCCAAAAAGTAGAGTCTCTCCTCGAAAACAAAGGCTCCCTCCCGCACCCCACTTCCTGACCCCGGATACAAATCCATCAAGGGCACGGCGTCCCCCTTTCCCCCCATGCTCCGCCAGAGTTCCAGCCCACGGCTCTTGTCTTGAACAAATGCGATCAAGACGTTTCCAAGAATAAAGGAAGACCCAATCTTTTGGACTCCCAAAGCTTTTTTTGGGTCCAAGAGCCCTACTGTCCCCTTCGAAGTCCCATCCCCCAGAAACCATCCGGGGACACCCTTTGTTGGTTCGGTCTTGAAAAGAAGTTTCCCCCTGAAGGAAGCGATGGGACTCGGATTTGACCCCAAGGGGCCAGGGATCAGATCCCAAACCATCCGGGTCCCTCCGGGACTTCCATCAGTAACCCAAAGCTCTCTCCCTGCAGTTTGAGTCACTGCTTGAAAGAACACCCGATCCCCGACACGAACAAATCCGCGAGGAGCACCGCTCCCTTCCCCTGGATTCAAATCATAGAGCAAGCCCGTCCCACCTGGTCCCCCGTTGGAGGCGAACAGCTCTCGCCCTACTCCCGTCCTCGTGGCCGCAAACAG
Source organism: Planctomycetota bacterium (assembly GCA_011321845.1). Classification (GTDB taxonomy): domain Bacteria; phylum Planctomycetota; class UBA1135; order UBA1135; genus HyVt-539. Next base: position 1,328 of record DROQ01000235.1, read on the forward strand.
CAAGGCCCCATGCAACCCAATCGCCTCCCCTGGATCCGACCCCCACCTCCCCGGTTCCAAATCCCCCAAAACCCTCGTGCCCCCAGGCGTCCCATCCGTTCCCCAAAGCTCTGCACCCCGCAAGGGATCCTCGGCCCGAAAGTAGTAGGTCCCTCCCACCGCGCTGGGAACCAGGCCAAGGGGATTCGCGTCCCCAGTTCCAGGAGGGGGTGGAGCAAGCCGCGCCAAAACCTGGGTTCCCGAAGGCGTCCCATCGGAAAACCAGGGATCCTCACCAAGACCCGAAGTGGTAGAGGCGAAAAAAATTTTCCCCATCGCAGTTGAGAACCTCCGAGGATTGGCCCCCCTTCCTCCCGGCTCCAAATCTGCCAGAATCCCTGTCCCATTAGGGGTCCCATCGCTTATCCAAAGCTCCATCCCCTGCCCGGGGCTGGAATTGGCAAAAAAGAATTTTTTTCCCAAAACGCCCACATCTTTCACCCCTTGTGCAAAGGCGAACTTGCTGATCCATTGCGTCCCCTTCCCGTCACTCCAATACAACCCCTGAGCCTTCCCTTCGGGCCGGGCCGCAAATAGGATCCCGCCCAGAAAGGGTGTCCCCAATGTAAGTCTGGTGCTTTTTGCGCCGGGGCTGAGATCCATGACCTTATTTCCTGAGGTCGTTCCATCCACGGTCCAGAGCTCAACACCCTCTTTTTGTGTCCTGAGAGAAAGGAAAAGACGAATTCCATTGCTCGCCACTTCAGCCGGCTTTGGTCCTGCCAAAGCTGCGACTGGAAGAATAGCTCTCCTGGTGCTCGCCTTGGTCCCCTTACTCACATAGAGAGTAAAAGGCTGGGCCCCCGGCTCATCCAAACCGATCCCGAAGGAAGCCCCCAGGGGAAACAAAACAGGCAGAGTGGCTGGGCCAAGTGCCTTGGGAAAGTCTAAGACCAGCTGAGTTCCTTTTGTGCTGCCGTCGCTACTAAAAAGACCCAGCCGGACCCCTCGAGAATCCTTGAAAACAGCCAGGAAGAAAAGGCCCCCCTTCCATTCCATAAGCCCCAGATTGCGAACGAGGACAAGCCCCTGCCTTGTGTTCCCATCCCATACTTCCAGGGTTCCTGCGCTCGTCCCATCCGTTCGAAAAAGAACAGGCCTGTTCTTTGCTGAATCCCAGGAAAAAAAGTAAAAGGCCTTACCAAGCCCCACCATGGAGGTGGGAAAATTCGAAAACCCTGCCCGCAGGCGCTGCGTCCCGGAAGTTGTCCCATCTGTGACCCAAAGCTCCATGGAAGCCCTCTTTCCACCTGGGACCGCTCGAAAAAAGTAGAGGCGCCCCCCCCTGACCCCATAGAGCTGCAGATCCGAACCGAGAGGACCAGGATTCAAATCCACCAAGAGTCGTGTCCCAGCTCTGCTCCCCGAACTCACAAAAAGTTCCTCCCCCACAGCCTTTCCCTTGGCCATAAAAACAACGATCCCCCCAATTCCAAAAAAGGAATGGGGAGAAGATCCCCCCCCTCCTTGGGCATTCCATTCAAATCTTTCAGGAGAATGGGAGCCTGACCCAAGAGAACCGAAAAGGGAGCGAAAAGGATGGATAAAAGCAAAGCTAGCTTCATCGGGGGTTCTCCTCCATACAGCAAGAGAGCGGGGATTCGAAGCGAAGGACCTTGGACCCACAGCAGATCCGCCTGCTCCAACCCCTGAAGATTCGGGAGAAGAACCTTGTGGATTGAAGGCAGATCGTCTGAATTGAAAAAGGGAGGTTAAAGGAAAAGGCACTTTAAGGAAATTGCAAAAGTACCTCCCCTTTCTATTTCCCTCCTTCCCCCTTACTTTAGAGTCCGTTCCAAATCTAAGGCCACATCCAGGGAGCTGCTTTGAAAACCTTACATAAACACTTCATTCCCTTGCTTTTCTTGATCCCCCAGCTGCCGGCGCAATCCGCTCAAGTCCTGAAAACCGACCGTAAGTCGGAAATTACCGGAAAGGTGATCCTGAAAAAGGGTGTCCCCTTCGTCTATCTCTGGGGGAGCAACAAGAGCCGGGGGTTTGCGGAGGGCTATTTGCGGGCTGAGGCGATCCTTGACTCCTTTCGCTCTTGGGTTTTAAGCCGGATCAAACCTGCGGCCTGGGACCTCATCGTCCTCCCAACCGCCACCCGACGCTTCCACATCCCGAAACGCTTTCAACATCGCGCAACCGCCATAATCGCCGGAATGAAAGCTGCGGGAAAAATCCGGGTCCCTGAGCTTCACCGGGACCTTAGAGCAAAGGATCTCTTCGCCATCGCCGCCCTTGTGGACGCACAGGGGATCTTCTGTTCCTCCATCGCGGCTTGGGGTTCCAAGGTCAAGGGGAGAGGCCCCATTGTCTGCCGGAACCTCGACTACTCTGCATCCGCCAAAATGCTCAAGCAGCAGTGCGTTTTCATCCAAGCTCCTTATGAAGGGCGCCGTGGCTCCATCACAGTGGGCTGGAGTTCTGCCTGGCTTGTTACAGGAATCTCCGACCAGGGTGTTTTCCTCGCTATTCACGATGTCCATGCCAAGGCTGTCAGAGGTCGTGAAAACACTCCCCGTATGATCGCTCTCTGGGACCTCCTCGAGAAGCTCAACCCCAAGAAGGACCCCATTTCCGAGGCAAAGAAAATCCTCAGTAGCTTCGATTTCGCTTTTGGTGGGAACGCCATGCTCGCTTTCGCCTACCCCCAACCGGGAGCAGCAGTCCTTGAATTCGGCCCCCGAAGAAAAGGTCAGGATTCCGTCACCATCCGTCGCGCCGGGAATGGGAATTGGATCGCTTGCACCAACCATTGGCGCTCCAGACGCCGGGGGAAAGGAGGCTGGCGCTACCGGACCATGCAACAAAAGGCAAGTTCTACCCAATCCGAAAAGAAACTCGTGAACTCCAAGGCCATCTGGGAAATCGCCACCGCGGCACGCGTCCATGAAACCCTCCACACCATCCTCGTGGACCTCGGTTCCGGGACCATGGACCTTGACCTGCGCGCTGTCCCCCGCCAAAACCGCTGGATCTCCTTCCGCAACCTCTCCCTAAAGAACCTCTTCGCCGGCCTTCCCACTCAAAGCAAACAAACCAAGGATTGAAGCGGGACACCCATTCTTGTTCCCTTCCATCCCTGTATCCCGCTGGGTGGCTAGGAGCCCCTCCTCCCACAGAAGCGCTGTTTCAACCCGGGAACCCCGCCCAGGCCTAGCCCCTCTTCGAATCCCAATACCTGTAAAGAGTTTTTGAATCCTTCAAGAAGTTCCCCGGGGCGAAGCAAAAAATCGGGGTTTCTCGGGCGCCCGATTTTTTCCTGGCCGGATAGAAACGTTTCGTAAATCAAAAGTCCCCCCTCACACAACAGCTCGGGCAAGAGCGGAAGCAGGGGACGATGCAGATAATTCACAACCACGATTCCCTCAAAGGGAGCCCTCGCCTTGAGTGCACGACCCGTCGCAGCAAGATCCATCTCCAGGTCGAAGAGCAAAAACTCCATCCCCTCAGGGAGAAATTCCAAACAAAGGGTGTCCCCTTTGGTGGGAGGCTTACGGTCGAGGGCGAGAACGGGGTGGCCGAGGGCGTGGAGATAGGTTGCGTGACGCCCACCCCCGCAGGCGAGGTCTAGGACCAGGCCCCCCGGAGGGAGGTGGGGGGCCCAGGCACGCACCCAGGGCGACGGCTCGTTCCTCATTTCGCCAGATCCTCCTTTCGACGGATGCTGTATTTCAAAAAGCGGCAATCCAGCGAGCCATTCCGAACCGGGATACGCCGCTCCGTCCGGAGGCGGAGCCCCCGTGTCAGTTCCTTGTTCCCACAGAGGATCCAGGCAACCCCTCCTCCACACTCGCGCCGCAAAAAATCTCCCAGGTCCTTCCAAGTCTCCTTGAGCTCTCCCGGGTCGGTTCCGATCCGGTGTCCATAGGGGGGATTGGTGATCACCATGCTGGGCTCAAGCCCAGGATGAAAGGTTTTGAGTTCGGTGTGGAAGAAGCGGACCTTTCCCTCCAAACCGGCAAGGGCCCTGGACGTTCTCGCGATCTCCAGCGCTCCCCCATGGCGGTCCGCCCCCTGGAGAAGGGGCAAAGAAGGCAAAGAATGGGTGTCCCGCTCCCGGTCGAGGGCGTGTTGACGGAGGTCGGCCCAGAGATTGGGGTCGAAGTCGTGGAATCGTTCGAAGGCGAAACTCCTACCGAGCCCGGGTGCCAACCCGAGCGCAATCCCGGCGGCTTCGAGGAGAAAGGTCCCTGATCCGCACATGGGATCGATCAGGGAGGACTTCCTGTCCCAGCCACTGAGGAGGATCAGGCCTGCGGCGAGAGCCTCGTTGAGGGGGCTCTTGACTTGCACCGGGCGGTAGCCGCGCTTGTGCAGGCTCCGGTGGTTGAGGTTGCGGTAAAGGTAGACCTTGTTCTCCTGAATCGTGATCTTGAGGGGGAGATCGGGATCATGGGTGTCCACATTGGGGCGGCGGCCCAGGCGGTCACGAATGCGATCCACGACGGCATCCTTGGTCAGGAGTCCCACGTATTTGCTGTGTTTCGAAAAAGCGTTCCGGATCGAAGCATCCACCGCAAGGCTCCGGTCAACGCCACAGATCCGCTCCCAAGGCAGAGAATACACCCCGTCATAAAACTCCTGTTCCGTCCGGGCCTCGAAAGTTGCGAGGAGTTCCTGGACCCGGATTGCCGTCCGCAACCAAAGACATGCCCGATATCCGAGCTCTTTTGGGCCAAAAAACGTCCTATGACCCGGGGAGCCATCGATCCGGGAGGCCCCCAAGGCTTTGAGTTCTTCCTCCAGGGCAGCTTCGACTCCCATGGGGCAGGGAACAAAGTATTGCTTGTCGCTCATGGGGAGACCATGGCGCGCCGTGGAAGCGGAAGCAAGCGGTGGCTATGGTGACGTGCCGCGGCTGGACCAAAAGCTGCCATCCAAAGAGTCGCGACACGCATTCGCGAGGCTCTGGCGGGCGGGTGCAGGGAGGATGAAATGATGGAAAGGGCGAGGGAAGTCCTTCGAAAGCGCTTTGGCTTCGAAGGTTTCCGGGAGGGTCAGGAGGAGGCGGTCCGCGCATCGCTCGACGGGCGCGATTGCCTCGTGGTCATGCCCACCGGCTCAGGCAAATCCCTCTGCTTCCAACTCCCAGCCCTTGTCCAGGAGGGTTGGACTCTGGTCTTCAGCCCCCTCGTAGCTCTGATGAAAGACCAGGTGGATAGCCTCCGAGCCAGAGGGATCGCTGCCGCGACCATCCACGCCGGCCTCGGCCCAAAGGAGAAATGGGAGATCGCCGACGCTATCCAGAACGGCGCATTGGACCTCTGCTTCGTCGCCCCTGAGCGGCTTCGCAGCCAGCGCTTTCGCCACTTTCTCGGAGCCTTCCCTCCCGCCCGCATCGTTGTGGACGAGGCCCACTGCATCAGCCAATGGGGACACGATTTTCGACCCGACTACCTCGCCCTCGGCCCCTGCGTCGAGGCCTTGGGCCATCCTCCCGTCTCCGCCCTGACGGCCACCGCCACCCCGGAGGTCCGCAGGCAAATCAAACAGGGCCTTGGTCTCCGCGATCCCATCGAGATCCTCACCGGCTTCGCCCGCCCCGAACTCAGGTTCCACGTCCAAAAGGTCACCGACCAAGAAAAAAAGATCCAATCCGCCCTCGAGTGGATCGAACGAACAACAGGAAGTGTCCTCGTCTACGGAATGACCCGTCGCATCGTCGAGGAGTTCCATGCTGAACTCAGCCTCCGCGGCGTCCCCAGCCTTCCCTATCACGCCGGCCTGGCCCCCAAACTGCGCGCCGAAACCCAGGAGGCCTTCATGGAGGGAAAAACCCGGGTTCTCGTAGCAACCAACGCTTTCGGCATGGGGATCGACAAGCAGGACATCCGCCTGGTCCTCCATCTCCAAGCCCCCCTTTCGCTCGAAGCCTATTACCAGGAGGCTGGAAGGGCCGGACGAGACGGAAACCCCTCGGACTGCGTCCTCCTGCACTGGAGCGGGGATTATCGCCTGCAGCGCTTTTTCGTGGACAGTTCCAATCCGTCCAAGGCCACCCTCCTCCGCCTCTTCAGAGAATTGGAGGGCTTCTCAGGGGGCGGGCTGGACCGGAATGGCCTCGCCAAACGCGTGGGCGCCGAGAGCGAGGCCGCCCTTGACACCGGGCTGAGGCTGTTCCGGGGGGCCGGCCTCCTCGAAGAGATCGAAGGGCAGACCTGCGTCCTCTCTCCACTCCCCAGCCGCTGCCCCCTCGACTTCGCCCTCCTGGAAGAAAAACGCAAGCGGGACCTTGCCCGCCTCGGAAAAATCCTGGACTACCAGTCTCAGGGAGTCGGCTGCAGGGCCTCCACCTTGCGCTCCTATTTCCTGGGAGAAGTCCCCGAGCCCTGCGGCACCTGCGACCTCTGCACCAAGGAGGCTCCCCCCCTTCGCCGGCTCGACTCTTACGAAGAGGCCCTCCTCCGCGGGATCCTCAGCTTCCTCAAGCAAACTCCCTTCCGGTACGGCCCCCACCGCATCGTCAAACAGCTCAGAGGCGCCGAACACAGCCAGGCCTCCATCCCCGAAGCCTCCGCAGCCCACCTGGCGAAGCTGGGCGAAGCTCCCCTCCGCCGCCTCCTCGAGTCCCTGGAACACGCCGCGCTGGTGCGTCGCGAGCCCTTCCAGAGCCCCGACGGCAAACGGACCGGCTCCCTTCTGGGACCTACCCCCAAAGGATTGGAAACCCTCGCCTCCCTCCCCTTCGCCGCCCTCCCTCCCCTCGACTTGGAAGGAACTCCCAAGGCCTCCTCTCGTAAAGGTGCGGCCAAAGGGATTTCGGGGAACGCGAGCCGTCCACGCTCGCGCCCCACCAAGGAGATCGAACGAGATCTCCGGGATCCCGAGCTTAAACGGAGATTTGCCCTTCTTCTCCGTTTCCGCAAGGACCAGGCCCTGGAAACGGGCCATCCTCCCTACACCGTCTTCTCCAACGCTGTCCTCGAGAACCTCTTGATGCACCCACCGACCGACCAATCCTCCTTCCTGGCCATCAAGGGGCTGGGTCCTGCCCGCTGGGAGCGCTTTGGCCCGGCCCTGGTCGAGCTTCTCGCGGATTCACTCCAAGGAAAACAACATTGAGACCCTATCGCTGTTTTGCTTCCTGTCTCCCCGGCCTCGAAGAGATGCTTCGAGGGGAACTCGCCGCCTTGGGCATTCCCAAGCCCGAAGTTTCCAAGGGAGGCGTTCGCTTCTTCGGTCACCGCCGCTCCGTCTTCCGCGTCAATCTCTGCTCGGGCCTCGCCACCCACGTCCTCCTCCGCTTCCCGAAATTCGAGGCAAAGACCTTTTTCGATCTGGAAAAAGGGTTTCGACGCCTCGACCTCGAGCCCCTTCTCAAAGAAGGGGAACCAATCTCGCTTCGAGTCCAGGCCAAAAAGTCCAAGCTGATCCACTCTGGAGCCATCGAGGACCGGTTTCGGAGCTTCCTCGGGAAGCGTCTCCCTGGAGTCCGGTTCCTGGAACAAGAGCCCAAGGATCCACTGGACCCGGAGGGACTCTTCCAGGCTGTCCAGATCCGGGTCTTCTTTGATCGGGTCCAGATCTCGGTCGACAGCACCGGCATTCCCCTTCACCGCCGCGGCTGGAAACAGGCCGTGGGCAAGGCTCCCCTCCGAGAAGATCTGGCCCATGCCTTGATTCTCGCCTCCGGATGGGACCGTGAGACTCCACTCCTGGACCCTTTCGCCGGGTCGGGAACCATCCCCATCGAAGCCGCCGGGCTCGCCCGCCGCCTCGCTCCCGGCAGGTTGCGCCGCTTCTCCTTTGAGAGAGGAGCCATCTTCGACGAGGAAGACTATCAATTGGAAAAAATGCGAGCCGAGAAACAGAGTCTCCCGGGACTTGGGTTCAAACTGTTCGCATCGGACCGGGACGAGTCGGTCCTCACCCTGCTGGAGGCAAACGCCGAGCGCGCAGGGGTAGCCGAAGAGTTGGACTTGCGAGTGGGAACCTTCGATCAAGCCGCCTTTCTCTCGGGCGAGCCCAAGTCGGAACAGGGAGCGATGGTGAGCAATCCCCCCTTCGGGCGTAGGGTCCAGGAGACCACGGGATTGGAGCAGCTCTACCAGGCCTTGGGCCGCAAACTCCGGCTCCTTCCTCCCTCCTTCCACATCGCCCTTCTCTCCTCGGATCGGCGCTTGACCCAGCGTGTGGGGATCGATCTCAAGAGTGCATTCCTCGTCCCTTTCGGAGGACTCCGGGTCCGGGCCCTAGTGCGTTAGCAGTCCATCAGCGGGCCTTCAAGGTTTGGTTCCCTCGGAATGGGGTACCCCAAGAAAAGTTCGGGCTGCAAACGGAATCCACCAAGGGCTTTGCCGACTTCGCTGGAGGCGTCTGGGACCAAAGCCTAAGGAGGATTCCGAGCCCGTGGGGCAAGAGAAAACCCCTGCAAGAGAGGAGGATTCTGGCCGGGGTCGATGGCAAGATTCGCCAGCCTACGAGTCCAGAATTCCCCCTAGTTGTCTTCCTTCAACACCATGTCGACGCAAAGGGCCGCGCAGAGCAGAAGGGGACCGATCGTCTTAGGGTCCGTGTCCGTTTCCAGGGCCACAACGTAGTTGTCCGCGCTGGTAAAAAGTTCCTTTCCCATGCCAGCCCACTTCTTGGTCACCCTTCCGAGCAGTTTTCCATGGAGATCCAAAAACTGGAAGTTCCAACCGATCAAGTTTCCTTTCAGCTCGGCGATCTTTTCGTTCTTTTCGTCGAAGAGGTCAAAGCGTCCCCCAATGGAGAGGAGGCGTTGCTGGAAACTCCCGACCAGCCTCCCTTGGCTGTCCAGGACACGGACCCGGGATCGTAAAAAGGTGAACCCCCTCTGGATCGTCAGGATGGTCTTGTCTTCGGTGTCCGTCAGGTGGACCTTGAAGGGGAGCATCCGCTTATTGACGAAAAGCTTGAGGAGCTTGCGAGCCATCGAAGCCTCTTCATAGGCCAGCGCGAGCAAGTCTCCCGTGTCAGGATCCAGGATGTCAAAAGCCTCGTGGAGCTTGAACATCCCCACGTGTTCCCGAACGAGATAGGTCTTTTTATCGAGTGCCATGCCCCGATTTTCGCCGATCGCCGAGTGAATGCGAACTATTTCGAGATTCGCAATGGCTGCCGGCGCGAACCCCAGTTCCCCGGTTTTGCTTCGAAGACTCCGGGGATCTTGAGTCCGCACTCCTCGCACTTGCCTTCGGCATCCAGCCCCCAGTCAAGCAACTCATATCCCATCCGCCCGATCAGAAGATGCCCACAGTGCGGACAAAGGGTGTCCTGTCCCCCGGCGTCCAAGCGATTTCCGATGTAGACGAAGGAGAGTCCCTCCTCGTGAGCGATCTCATGGGCGCGAACAAGAGTCTGCCGGGGGGTGGGCGGGATGTCCTGCATTTTGAAGTCCGGGTGGAAAGCGGAGAAATGGAGGGGAACCCCCGGTCCCACCTTTTCCCGGATCCAGTCACAGAGCTGGTGAATTTCCCGATCCGAATCGTTCTTGCCCGGA
>DROQ01000236.1 GCA_011321845.1 Planctomycetota bacterium
AGTCCGCCTGAGCCTGGGCGTATTCGATCCCAGGTTGGAGATCGAATCGCTCGGCGATGACCGCCTGACGCCCCTCTCGGCTTCCGTCCCGAAACAGCTCCTCGAAGGCCTCCCGCTCCTCCTGGCCCATTTGGGCGTAAACATGAATCAAAGGCAGGGTCAGCTTGCCCTTGTCGAGGTCGGTGCCCAGGGACTTGCCGACGATCTCCTCTTCGCCGGCCACGTCCAGGATGTCGTCGATGATCTGGAAAGCCATCCCCAGGGCGTCCCCAAAGGCCCGAAACTTCGCCACCTGCGTCGCGGGCGCCCCCGCGTAATAGGCCCCCAGCTCGGCCGAGGCCCCATAGAGAATGGCCGTTTTCTCGTAAATGACCTGGAAGTACTGCTCTTCGCTGAAGCCCAGGTCGAAGCGATGCAGCATCTGGGTGACCTCCCCCTGGCAGATCACCCGCGTCACCTCCGAGAGGAGGCGGCTGCAACGGGGGTCGGGGAGGTCCACCGACATCTGGAAGGCCCGGGCGTAGATATAATCCCCGATGAGGACGGAGACTTCGTGGCCATAGACCGAGTGCAGGCTGGCGAGCTTGCGCCGAATCAGGGCCCCGTCCAGGATGTCGTCGTGGACCAGGGTCGCCGTGTGGATCATCTCCAGGATGGCCCCCACCTGGATGTGCTGGGGGCGGAGTCCGCCCAGGGCCTTGGCAACCAATAGGTTCAGCGCAGGCCTGAGCTGTTTGCCACGGAAACCGGAGACGTGCCCCAGGAGGGCACGAAGCTCGGGTCGATCGGGCAAAAGGGCCTCTTCAACGCTTCGATTGACCTCGTCAAGCTCGTCTTGTACGAGGGCAGTGACATCCTTGACAGTCGTTCCAGCCACGGAACTCCTCTTGAACAACGGCGGAAGAAAACACCACCAAGGACATCGCCCAGGGAAAGCGGAGAGCCCTCAGGGGTTCGCAGGAGGCAGAGTTTAACGCCCCCCCTACTCCTTGCTAGCTTCTTCTTCTTTCTGGGTCTCCCCCTCGAGCCTTTTTTGCTCGTCGGAGGCCCCTTCGCCTTTGAGGCCTTTTTTGAACTCGGTGATCCCCAAACCCATGGAACGAGCCAATTTGGGGATCCGCGACCCTCCGAAGAGCAGGACCACCACACCGACGATGATCCAAATTTCCGGCACTCCCAAAAAGCCCAGCGTCACTGTTTGTTCCAAACCCATGCCTTCACCTCGAAACCGCAGTAGAAAACCCCTCCAGGGGGCAGTAAAAACCCCCTCCAAGAGGCAGTAGAAAACCCCTCCAGGAGGCAGTAGAAAACCCCTCCAGGGGTTTTAAGGAGAAAACGCCTCCAGGCGTTTTGCGTAGAAAACCCCTCCAGGGGTTTTCCGTAGGAAACGCCTCCAGGCGTTTCCCCCTAAAATACCCAACAATCGGACCCTCCCGGCGAGAAAAACCAGGACATCCTGTCACTCTTCCGTCCCTTTTCCCAGCCCCCCGCCCCCCAAGCCATCCCCGGACCCATCCCCCGCACCCCCCCCAGCCCCCTCCTCCCCCCGATGAGGCACCAACCGGAACCCGCTCCGATTCTCCTCCCACCAGGCCATCCAGGCCTCCCGATCCTCCCCGAAATCCTGCCCCGTCCAGAGCCGCAGCCGCTCCAGCACCTTGGCGCGCACCCCCTCATCCTCCGTTGCGATCGTCTTGATCATCAGGTTGATGGCCGCGCGCTGCTCCTTGTAGTTCTGTCCGTAGATCCCCCGGTTGAAGGCCTCGAAACTCTCCACGAGTTCCCGAAAGGCCCGCGAAAGGCGCATGCGCTCGAAGACGTTGGCCGCGACATAAAAGAAAAGGAAGGCCAAAAAAACCCGGGCGATCCCATCCCAACCCCCAACCCCTGCGACCCAGGAGTCGGGCAAAAAGGGAGAGATCAACATCAAGAGCCCCATGCTGACCAGGGCCAGCGGCGTCCGTGGCCGCTGTTCCTGGTCGATCCGGGAGAGGATCTCCTTGCGAACCTTGGGATCCATCCGTCCGAGGGCGGGGGCGGAACCCCTAACCCAGCACCTTCTTCATGGTGGAACCGAGCAGGGAGGGGCTCTCGCTGACGTGGACGCCCGCCTCCCTCAGGGCGGCGATCTTCTCGGTCGCCGTTCCCTTGCCACCCGAGATGATGGCTCCGGCGTGCCCCATCCGCTTGCCCGGAGGGGCGGTCAACCCGGCGATGAAGCCCACGACGGGCTTGCTCATCTTGGCCTTGATGTAGGCCGCGGCCTCCTCCTCGGCCGTCCCGCCGATCTCCCCGATCATGATGACCCCTTCGGTGGCCTCGTCCTGCTCGAAGAGTTCCAGGCAGTCCACAAAATTGGTCCCGTTGATGGGGTCCCCGCCGATGCCGATGCAGGTCGATTGGCCCAGCCCTTCGCAGGTGAGCTGCCAGACCGCCTCGTAGGTCAGCGTCCCCGAGCGGGAGACCACTCCCACCCGGCCCGGCTTGTGGATGTAACCAGGCATGATGCCGATCTTGCAGCCCTTGTTGTCGCCCGTGGGCGTGATGATGCCGGGACAGTTGGGGCCGATCAGGCGAACGTCCTTGTCCTTCAGGATGGCCTGGACCTTGGCCATGTCGAGGACGGGAATGTGCTCGGTGATCGCCACGATGAGGCGCACCCCCCCATCGGCGGACTCGAGGATGGCGTCCGCGCAGAAGGGCGCGGGCACATAGACCACCGAGACCTCGGCCCCGGTGGCCTCGACCGCCTCGGCCACTGTGTTGAAGACGGGGACCCCGACAGCCTTCTGGCCGCCCTTGCCGGGAGTCACTCCGGCGACGATGTTGGTGCCATAGGCCAGCATCTGCTCCGTGTGGAACTGTCCATGCTTGCCGGTGATTCCCTGGACAAGGACCTTGGTGTTCGCGTCGACGAGGACACTCATGCTGCACCTCCCTTGGCCGCGGCCACGGCTTTTTCGGCGGCTTCATCCAGGGACTTGGCGGTCTCGAGGGAGAGACCCGACTCCTCGAGAATGGCCCGCCCCTTTTCCACATTGGTCCCTTCGAGGCGGACGACGAGGGGGCGGTCCAGCTGGACCTCCTTAGCCGCGTCGACCACCCCCTGGGCGATGACGTCGCACTTGGCGATCCCCCCGAAGATGTTGACCAGGATGGCCTGCACGTGGGGATCGGAGATCAGGATCTTGAAGGCCCCGGCCACCTGCTCCTTGGTCGCGCTCCCCCCGACGTCGAGGAAGTTGGCGGGCATGCCTCCGTGGGCCTTGATGATGTCCATCGTCGCCATCGCGAGGCCCGCGCCGTTGACCATGCAACCGATGTTGCCGTCGAGGGCGATGTAGTTGAGCCCGTACTTGCTGGCCTCGACCTCCTTGGGATCCTCCTCCGTCAGGTCCCGGTATTCCATCAGCTCGGGATGCCGGAAGAGCCCATTGCCGTCGAAGTTCATCTTGCCGTCGAGGGCGATGACCTGCTCATCCCCGGTGACGACAAGGGGATTGATCTCCGCGATGGAGCAGTCCAGGGCGGTGAAGCACTCGGCGAGCTTGCCGAGGACCTTGACGCCGTTCTTGAAGGCCGTGCCCGAGAGACCCAGCTTGAAGGCCAGCTCCCGCGCCTGGTAGGGCTGCAGTCCGAAGCCCGGGAGAATAGGCTCGTAATAGATCTTCTCGGGAGTCTTGGCGGCCACCTCCTCGATCTCCATGCCACCCTCCTGGCTGGCCATCATGACCGGGCACTGGCGCTTCCGGTCCACGGTGACCGCGACGTAGAGTTCGCGGGCGATGTCGGAGCCCTCCTCGACCCAGACCTTTTCGACCTTTTTGCCCTGTGGACCCGTCTGGTGGGTGACGAGCACCTTGCCGAGGATCTCCTTGGCGGCCTCATAGGCCTCCTCGGCCGAGCGCACCAGCTTGACGCCTCCGGCCTTGCCACGCCCTCCGGCGTGGATCTGAGCCTTGACGACTGCAAGGGGTTTTCCGAGCGCCTCGAAGGCCGCCTGGGCCTCCTCCGGGGTCTCGGCGATCTTCCCCGCGGGAACGGGGACTCCGAAGCGCGCGAGCACTTCCTTCGCCTGGTATTCGTGGATCTTCATCGGCCATCCTTTGAGGAGCGTCCCTTTCGAACGGAATCCTTCGAAGGATCCGGGCGGCCCGGAGGCCCCACGAGACCCTTCGAAATCCGGCGAAGGAGAATAGCCAGGGGCGATCAGCCTTCCAAGGATCAGTTCCCCAAAGTTCCCAGCCAGCCGTTCGAGAGTTCGAAGGCGAAGTTGGGGTAGATCGTGTAGTAGCTCTGGAAGGCCACCCGGAAGCCCTTGAGCTTGGGGTCGTTGGGGACGGGGAAGTTCCCCGACCAGCTCCCGCTGGTCCCGACCACGACCGTGGTCAGGGGCATCCAGAAGAGGTTGAGGCGCAGGTAGCTCACGCAGCCCTTGCCCATGATGGGGAGTGGCACTCCCAGCCCGTCCACCTGAACGCCCAACAGCTGGATTCCGATCGAGCTGGGTTGGATCCCGTGGCCTTCGAAATGGCTCACCCCCCCCAGCACCATGTCGCTGGCCTGGAGGGTCGGAACCCGGCTGGGGACCGTCGAGCAGCCCGGACCGAACCACTGTCCGTTGGCCCCGGTGTCGAGCTTCCAGAGTTCGCGCCCGTGGATTCCGTCGTCCGCGACGAAGAAAAGCAGGCCGCTGCTCTGGAGGAAGCCCCCGGGCGCGCTGCCCTTGGCCCCCTTGCGCAGGTCTGCGACCCGGAGCGTCCCCGCGGCGCTCCCGTCGCTGCGCCAGAGTTCCGCCCCCGCGCTCGGATCCTCGGCGACAAAGAAGAGGTAGCGGGAACCCATCGGGAAAGCTCGGGTCGTGGCCTGGAGTCCGGAGGCCGAACCGGGCGCGATCTCCTTGAGGAGCTTGGTCCCCGCCGCGCTCCCGTCGCTGCTCCAAAGTTCCCGCCCGCTGGACGGGGTCTGAGCCGAAAAGAGCAGTCTTTTACCAAGAGAGCCCATGGGCCTCGGGAAGGAACCCTGGTTTCCGGAAACGATGTCCTTGACCAGGCGGGTGCCGGCCGCCGTCCCGTCGCTCACCCAGAGTTCGGCGCCCAGCCGCCCGTCGTCGGCCTCGAAGTAGAGCCGGTTCCCCAGCCCCAAGAAGCTGCCGGGGTTCGAGCCCTGCTGCCCGGCCCGGAGATCCAGCACCAGGTTCGTCCCCTTCGCGGTCCCGTCACTGCTCCAGAGTTCCAGCCCGGTCAGCGCGCCTCCCGCCCGGAAGAAGAGTCGCCCTCCCACCACCGTCAGGAGGCTGGGGTTCGAACCCTTGCTCCCAGGTTCGACATCCTTGAAAAGCTGGGTCCCCGCCGCCGTTCCATCGCTCACCCAGAGTTCCCGCCCCGCCTTGCCGTCGTCGGCGGAGAACCAGAGCTTTCCCTTCCACACTAGAAGGCCGCTAGGATCGGAACCCAGGACTCCCGCCCGCAGGTCCAGGAGGCGCTTGGTCCCCTTTGTCGTCCCATCGCTCACCCACAGCTCCCGGCCGGCCGTCTTGTCGCTGGCCGTGAAGTAGAGTTTGTCCCCCAAGGCCCACAGCTCGCGGGGATCCGAGCCCTGGGCGCCGGGAACCAGGTCCGCCACCCGCCGGGTGCCAGCGGCGGTCCCGTCGCTGACCCAAAGCTCCCGCCCCGCCGCCTTGTCCTGGGCCGTGAAGAAGACCCTGTTCCCCACGAGAGTGAAGTCCCGGGGATCCGAGCCCCCCGGCCCTGCCTCGATATCCCGGAGGCGCAAGCTGCTCGCCAGGGTCCCCCGGCTGAACCAGGGCTCCCTCCCCGACTTGCCGTCGTCCAGAGCCAAGAAGATATGTCCATAGCGGTCGATCAAACCGCTGGGCGCAGAACCGTAGCTCGCCCCCGCCGGCAGGGCGGCCAGGTCGGCGAGGAGCCTGGTCCCGCCCGGCTTGCCGTCGCTGACCCAGGGTTCGACCCCGTGCAGCGAATCGTCGGCCGCAAAGTAGATCCTTCCGCCCGCGTGGGCGAGCCCGCTGGGAAGAGCCCCACTCTTGCCGGGGTAGATGTCCTTGAGCAGGATGGTCCCCACAGCGCTCCCGTCGCTGGCGTAGAGTTCCCGTCCCAGCTTTCCATCGTCTGCCGTAAAGAGGAGCTGGAAGGAGCCGAGCCCCACGAGATCCCTGGGATGGGAACTCCCCAGCCCGGGCCAAAGGTCCGCCACCAATCCCGTCCCCTTGAGGCTGCCGTCGCTGACCCATAGCTCCCGACCGTTTTGAGGATCGAAAGCCGTAAAGAAGAACTTGGAGCCCACCCGGACCCCCAGCTCCGGGAGAGAACTCCCCGTTCCCGGGAAGATGTCGACAAAGAGTTTGGTTCCCTGGGTGGTTCCGTCGGAGACCCAGAGTTCCGCCCCATGGTCCAAGGTGGAAGCCTGGAAGTAGAATCGGGTGCCGAGCTGGAGGAGACCCCTGGGCATGGAACCCTGGGGGCCGGGGCGAATGTCCCGCAGGAGCTGGGTGCCCCCCGCCGATCCATCGCTGACCCAGAGTTCGGTCCCAGAGCTGGGATCTCCGTTGGCGGCGAAGTAGAGCTTGCCTCCAAAGGAGAGGAGCGCATGGGGTGCCGACCCTTTCGCCCCAGGGAGGATGTCGAGGACCAGGCCGGTCCCCGCGCTGGTCCCGTCGCTACTCCAGAGTTCAGGCCCATGGATGCCGTCGTCGGCTTGGAAGTAGACTTTGTTTCCATGGAGGACCAGGCCGGTGATCGACGAGCCCGCGCTCCCCTTTTGGATGTCCTTGACCAGCTTAGTGCCGGAGGCGCTTCCATCGCTGATCCAGAGTTCCTCTCCCGAGGTCCCGTCGTCGGCGACAAAGAACATCTTGCTGCCCACAACGAGGAAACTCCGCGGGTTGGAACCCAGCTTCCCGGGACGGAGATCCTTGAGGACTCTGGTCCCGCTCGCACTACCATCGCTGATCCAGAGTTCCCGGCCCGCCCCGGCAGTCGTCGCGGCGAACAGCAGGCGGTTCCCGAGAACCGTCAGAGAGTCCGGACGGGAAGAGGCCGGGCCCTGGTTGAGATCCCCCAAAAGACTCG
Source organism: Planctomycetota bacterium (assembly GCA_011321845.1). Lineage (GTDB taxonomy): Bacteria > Planctomycetota > UBA1135 > UBA1135 > HyVt-539. The sequence continues at coordinate 7,092 of DROQ01000236.1, forward strand.
GGGCAGCGCTGGCTCCAAGCTTGAGTCGATACAGCTCCGTTCCGGTGGCCGGAGTCCCCGCCTGGAAGAAGAGGTAAGAACCCATGGCCACGAAGTTCCGCGGATGGGAAGAGGGCGAGGGCGGAGCGACTTTGTTGAAGTCCCCGACCAGGCTCGGAGTTTGTGAGGGAAGTCGGGACCCCAGGAGAGCAAGGAGGCCCAGGGCGAGCCCAAGCGGAGTACGTAAGCTTGAGAAGAGAGGTGGGAGGGCGAAGGTATCGTCCATGAGAACTCCAAGGGACGGGAGAAAAGAGAGAGGAAACCCAGCCGAGAGAGAGTTTTCCCGGCCTGGGAGACTTTTCCAGGGGGTGGTCAACCGGAAAAGAGGTGAATCCCTTATTCCTATTCATACCCCTTTCCCTATCCCTTCCTCAAGGGCTATGCTGAAATTCTCCCGGCATCTTCCCGATTTTTCCCCTCCAGTTCCACCACCTCCTCCCAAGATGAAACCCCCAAGACCTCTCCTGTTTTTCCTGGCTTCCCTAGGAACGTGCATTCTCTGGTTCTTTCTTCTTCGCCTTCCGAGCGATCCCGTGGTCGCCGACCTGGACCCCTCCTGGCGCCTCCTGCTCAGCCTGGACCTCCTGAACGGCGCGCAGGCGGGCAAGGACCTGGTCTTCACCTATGGTCCCCTTGGCTCCCTCCTCACCCAGAGCGGACCCTACGTCGCCGAAACCCACTGGCTCAAGTTCTTCGCGGAACTGCTCGCCAAGGGGCTGGTGGCCCTGGCCTTCACGCGGCTCCTCCTCCGCTTCCCCTCCCCCTGGCTGAGATTCACCACCTTCGGGGTGCTCCTCGCCCTGGTTCCCTGGGATTTCGACGCGGTCTACTACCTCGCGATCACGGCCGCCTGCCTCAGGGCGCTCACCGACAAGGATAAACCCCTCAGCGGCGTCCTGGTCGCCGCTCTCATCGCCCCCCTTGGCATGGTCAAGTTTACCTTCGCCGTCATGGGAGCTGCCAGCCTCTCCCTCCTGGCGTTGGGAAAGGCCTTCCAGGGAAGGTTCCTGGCCTCCCTTCTCATCCCCATCAGTTTCGTCCTGAGTTTCCTCGCCGTCTGGCTGGGCATCGGCCAATCTCTGGGCAATCTCCCCCTTTACATCAAAGGGTCGATGGAGATCTCAAAAGGCTACAACCAGGCCATGTTCCTCATGGGGGACCCTGGCCTCCTGAAGATCGGGGCCTTGGCATTCTTGAGCTTTGTCGCTTGGCTCCTCTGGTCCTGGTGGCGAGGGAAGCGTGATCCGTTTCGAACGATCCTCGTCCTCCTCCTCCTTGCTCCCGGCTTCCTCTGCTGGAAAGCGGGTTTTGTGCGGCAGGATTTCGGGCACACCCTGGTTTTCTTTTCCACCATTGTGGTCCTTCCTCTCTGGGGCTTGGGGCTCCTTGCCCAAAACCCCTCTCCCTCCCGGAAAAACATCGCGATCCCCGTCCTTGCACTCCTTCCCATGTGCCTTGGTTTCCTTGGGATCGGGATCGCGGGGGGTGAAATCGGCTGGCGTCTGCCCGAACTCATCCCCCAACTGCGGTACCGGGCCTCCCTCAATCGTTCTTCCCTGCTCCATCCCTTCGCCTGGGAACAGGCCTTGGCCCGGAGACAGAAAGAGGAGGAACGCAAGAACGCCCTCCCCAGGATCCAATCCATGGTGGGAAAAGAAGCCTGCGACGAGCTGCCCCACACCGCCGCCATCCTCTACCTCAACCATCTCCGGATCCGTCACCGCCCCGTCTTCCAGAGCTACAGTGCATACAACCCCTACCTCCAAAAGCTCAACGGAGATTTTTTCGAATCGAATCGCGCTCCGCAATTCGTCCTCCTCAACCCTCTTGGCATCGATGGAAAGATGGCCCTGCAGGCCGACAGCCAGGCCTACCGCGTCCTCCTCCGGCGCTACGTCCCCGTGGGGGGCGAGAAGGGTTGGCTCCTGCTCAAGCGCCGAGAAAACGCGGGCAGCCTCCCCAAGATTTCGGGCCAACCCTTTGCGAAACCAACCCGCTCGGGCAGGGCAGGTTTGAACCAATGGGTGGACCTCCCCGAAGGCCCGGGAATGGGGGAACTCAGCATCCACCTGGCTCCCAGCCTTCTGGGGAAACTCCGGACCCTGGTCTTTCGCCCCCCTCTGCTGACCCTGGACCTCCGGGACCCCAAAGGAAACATCCAGAGCTTTACGAGTCCCGCTCCAAGCATGCGCCTTCCGTTCTTGGTGGATCCGACGGTTTGGACCACCTCGGACTTTTTGGACCTCTACTTCGGCAAGGTCCAAAAACGCGTCGTCGCTTTCCGGCTGCGCGTACGCCGGGGAAAGGAATACGCCTTCGCCAGCCGAATGGATTGGAGTTACAGGAG
>DROQ01000237.1 GCA_011321845.1 Planctomycetota bacterium
AGGCGGGGGGAAAAAGAATTGAGCTGGGAACGGCGACCGGGGGCAGCACAAAAGACAAGAAACGCGTCTTATACCTGGAGGCGGGGGTTGGTGGGGGGCAGTATTACCTGACGCTGCGCTTTGTGCCGGGGGGTGGAGGAAGATGACGGAAACACAGAAGATGACGATGGATCGGCCGACGGCGATGTGCATTTTGGAGAGCCTGGGGGCGAGCGGGAAGCCGCCGGACCGGGGGATCCTCGGGATCAATGTGGGCAACGCGACCTACCTCCGGATCCTGGACCGGGAATACCTGGAGGGGCTGCTGCCGGCGGGTGGAGCCACCTTTCGGATCGTGCAGGGGGGCTACGGGGCGGGCAAGACGCACTTCCTCTACTGCGTGCGGGAGATGGCCTGGAACAAGGGCTACGCGGTGGCGGACGTGGTGCTGTCGGCGCGGGAGTGTCCCTTCGACAAGAGTCTGGAGGTCTACCGGGCGGTGGCGAACAAGATCGCGATGCCGCCTCGCGATCCCCTGGGGATGCCGTCCGAGGGGCTCCCGGTGGTGCTGGACGAGATCCTCTTCGACCGTGTCAAGGAGCACGGGGAGGAGGCCACGCGCATGTGGCTGCGGGAGGAGGTGCGACGCATCCCCTGTGACAACGCGGCCTTTCGCGAATGCGTCACGGGCTATCTGCGGGCGACCCTGGAGGAGGACGAGCGGACGAGGCGGGTGCTGGCCGCCTGGCTGATCGGCCAGGAGGTGCCCCCCAGGGAGCACCGCGACCACGGGGTCTACGAGTCGCTCAAGGAGGCCAACGCCTTCCCGATGCTGCGCTCGCTGACGCAGGTCTTGCCCCGGCTGGGGGTGCGCGGGACGGTGATCCTCTTCGACGAGGGGGACCGGGTCATGAGCCTTACGGCGAGCCGGAGCCAGCGGCTCATGGACAACCTGCGGCAGATCGTGGATCTCTGCGGGCAGGCGCGTTTTCCCTCGGTCATGGTGCTCTACGCGGTGCCGCCCGATTTTCTGCGCAACGTGGTGCCCGACTATCCCGCCCTGCAGCAGCGGCTCAAGGCGCCAGGCCCGCTCTCGGAGCGGAGTCCGCAGTCGCCGATCATCGATCTGGAGCACTTGGATCTTCCGCCGGCGCAGCTGCTGACGGAGATCGGAAAGCGGATTTTGCAGGTCTTCGAGACTGCGCGGGACCTCAAGCTGGACCACGAGCTGCAGGAGAAGAACGCGGCCCTGTTGGCGACCCTGGTGACCCGGCATCACTACGAGGTCAGCCATCGGCGGCTCTTCGTCAAGGCCTGGGTGGATCTGCTCTATGGGCAGGTGTCGGAGGGGGAGCACGCCCTGGAGACGGGGGAGGTCGAGGCGCTGGCGGGGGCGACGGCGGGGAGCTTGCTGGCGCCCGAGGCGCCGGAGTTCGAGGACTTCGAGGAGGAGGACGACGACGTCTTCAACCCGGATGACCTGGAGGAGGAGTTTTAGTTGTCTGGGGATGGTGGGGGTCGGAAGGTCGGGGAGAAGGGCTCGGTCGACGAGGCGGGCGGGAGGGCGCGCGGGGGGACCGCAAAGACTGCAAAGGACGACAAACCCAGGGTCTACCACAAGACCTACGGTGAAGGCACGGTGCTCAAGGTCGAGCGCGGGGGGATGAGCCTGCGGGTTTTGTTCGACCGTTTTCCCGGCTTGGACATCAGCATGCCGGCGCGGCTGCTGCGGCGGATCGGCGGGGCGGGGGTGGTCCGGGAGCCTCGGCCCAGCACGCTGCGGCCGCCCAGCGATCCGGCCGAGGTGCTGGCGCTGCGGCAGACGATCGAGGCGCTGCGGCTGGGCGTGGTGCCGACACGGGACCTCTCGGCCTACACAGTGGGGCGGGACACGGAGGTCGAGCAATTCCGGCTGATGCTGAGCGATGGGAGCCGGGGGCGGGCCTTGGCCCTGCTCGGGGACTATGGCTGCGGCAAGACCCACATGCTGGAGATCATGCAGGGGATCGCCCTTGCCGATGGCTGGGTGGTGGGCCGGGCCTGGCTGGATCCCCAGGAGGCGCCGCCGAGCCAGCCGAGGCGGGTGTACCACGCGCTGGCCCGCTCGCTGGCCTACCCGGAGACGGTGGAGGCGGGGGAGCAGGGGCTGCTGCCCCTGCTGGAGAGCTGCGAGGGGCTGAGCCTGGACGATGGGACGGCGCACCTGTTCCTGGATCCGGCGGTGCGCTACGCGCGGGCGCTCGCCGAGCGCATCCAGCAGGATCCGGGCTCGTTGGAGCTGGGGGAGCTGCAGGCCCTGATGCTGGACTGGATCGAGGGGAGGGCGACGGGGCTGAGCCAGGAGCTGGGGCGCAAGCTGAGCCGGGCACTCAAGTACAAGGGCAAGGTCTACGCCCTGTCGGACTTCCGCACACTGGCCAAGGTCTATGGCTACATGCTCTCGGGGCTGGCCGCGCTGGCGCGGCGCTCGGGGCGGCGGGGGCTGCTGCTCCTGCTGGATGAGACCGAGCTGTTCTCGAGCCTGAACAAGGAGGCCAGGGCGCAGGCGGCCATCGTCTTTCGGGTGCTGATCGCGGCGGCGCTGCCGGCGGGGGGCGAGGAGTCGATCGACCTGGACGATGTGGAGGGCGGGGGGCATGGCGCCATCCGCAACCTTCCGCCGCGCTTCGGCAAGGTCTCCCACCTGGCGCTCTGCCTCGCAGCGACGCCGGGCTCGGCGAGCGAGGACTTCCTCCGGAACACTCTGGGGGACAAGCGGGTGCTGGAGCTGCTGCCGCTGATGCGCAAGGACTTCGTCCTGCTGTCGCAGCGGATCCGGGCGCTCTACGCGCGGGCCTACCCGGAGACGCCGCCACGCGCGCTGTCGGCCCTGGAAGACAAGGTGGACAGCTGGCTCTCGCGCGGCTTGCCGGGGAGCCCCCGGGAGTTCGGGCGCAAGGTCGTGGACTTCCTGGATTTCTGTCGGCACACCCACCTCGACTTCGCGGGATAGGTCGGGATGGAAGCTCCTGCGACCTCCCCGGAGCGGCGCGCGCGGAGGATTCGCGGCTGGCTGCCGGGGCTCTCCTGTTTGCTGCTCCTTGCCCTCGTCCTCGCCCTGGTGCAAAAAGGGGTGCTCCGGGGGGAGCGCAGCTTTTTCACCCATGGCGACAACCTCCATCAGTCCTATCCCTGGGCCGCTTCGGTGGCGCGAAGCTTGGAGCAGGGGAGCTTTCCCCTCTGGGATCCCTGGACGCAGTGCGGCACGAGCCAGGTCGGCGAAGTCCAGACCGGGGTGTTTTATCCTCCCGGTCTGTTGACGGCCTGGCTGGGGCCGCGGACGGCTTGGGGCGCCCTCGATGTCCGGAGCCTGGAGCTGCTGGTGTTGCTGCACTACCTGCTGGGAGGGCTGGGGATGTTCCTGCTGCTGCGGGGACTGGGGATGTCCTGGGCGGCGGGGGTCTTGGGGGCGCTGGTCTTCGCTTTCGCGGGGAGCTTCGCCACCAAGGCCAATGGACAGTCCAACCTCTTCTTCGCCTACGCCTGGGTGCCGCTGGGGCTGGCGGCGGGGCTGCGCGCGATGCGGGGGAGGGGGCGGGTCTACGGGGATCCCTGGCTCTATGGG
>DROQ01000238.1 GCA_011321845.1 Planctomycetota bacterium
GGGCGGGAGGAAGGGGCTCGGATTCCGAGGGAGGTGGCGGCTCCGAAGGAGGGGGGCACGCGCGCCGACTGGATCCGTTTTCGGGTGGTCGAGGCGAAGACGTATCGACCCCTTTCTTCGGTCCAGGTTCGGATCTATTCGGTGGACCGATCTTCGAAGGGGAGTGCCGAGGTTTTTTTCTTTTCTAAAAACTTCGAAGGAAAGAGGGAGCTTTTGCTTCCTCCACCTCCCAGGGGGGGGACTCATTGGGTTCTCGAGTTTCGAAGGAAGGGGTATTTGGATTATCAGCAAGAGTACAGGGACTTCCTGGAAATGAAGAAGGAACTCGACGAGACGCAGCCTTTCGAAATCTTTCTGGCAAAGGGACATCCCTTTTCCGGCCGGGTTCTGGGGCCGGGCGGGAGGCCGGTGGGGGGGGCGGAGCTGTATTGGGTGCGCAAGTGGGATCTGGGTCTCGGGTTCGCTGGGGGCGCATTCAGCAGGACCGACCTCGAATACAAATTTCTTGAATACAAATTTCCGGTTTGGACGGATCCTGAAGGAGCTTTCCAGATGGAAGGGCTGGATGATCATGAAAGAGGGGGACTGTTTTCTCTGTTCGGGAGGAGAAAAAGGCTGGGATCCGGTTCCCTGGGTGTTGCCTCCCCCTGGAGGGGGAGGGTTCTTCCCCCTCTCCTTCTGGGAGAGGGGAAGTCTCTCCGAGGGCGTCTCCTCCATTTGGACGGGACGCCCGTTTCCGGCATTCCATTGATGGTGCGGCTCAAGAACTTCGGGAAGCAAGCTCCGGTTGTGGGGAGCCTCCGGGCGTTCGGCACCTCCGACAAGCAGGGGAACTTTGTTTTCAAGCGACTCGACGGGAAGGCTCCGTATGAACTCTGGGCTTTCCTCCCCCTCCGAGAAAAGGGGCGGAATCGGGGCAGCCTGGCGGTTCTTTTGGATCCGGCGCTGGTCCCGAAGGAGGGAGCGAAAACCCATTTTCTCCAAAAGGTCCAGGTGGAGCTGGGGGTAAAACGGAGCGGTTCGGGAGGGAAGATCGCGCGGCCCTCCCTTCTCCTGAAGGTTTCCGGGAACGCGCGTTCCCGGGCGCAGCTCCTGGTTTGGCATCCGAGTGGGGACCAGGGAAGAGCTCGAATCAGCCTACCCCCGGGAAGGGTTTTGGAGCTGAAGGCCATGGCCTCCGAAATGCTTCTTTCTCAAAAAACCGTCACGATCCAGGGAGGGAGTGGACTCCAGCGGATTCACCTGGATCTCTCTCTTCCCAGGGATCTGGTAAAGGTCCGTTTCTTGATCAAGCACCCGAACCCTGGGCCCAACCGTTTTTTCAGCCTCAAATGCGAGGTTCAGAATCCTCTCAGGAGTTGGGGTTCCTACAGTGGCTGGGGCTGGCGACCTTATCGTTCCCTCGGGCAAGGCGTTTACGAGGTACAGCTCCTCCCAGGGCTCCAGAGAGGTCGAATGCATCTCATGGGGCCTTATGAAGAAAAAGATCTGAGCGACGGTCCCCCACCCCGGATCCTTCTCCCAAAACGCATTTCCTATCCCTATTGGTTTCCCTTCGACAAGAAGATCCGGATCGGCCAAGGAGGGAATTCGCAATTCTCCTGGGTCCCTCGACCCTGTTCACGTCTGTATTTTTCTCTCAAGGATGCTTGCCATGGCAAGGAATGGTACAAGCAAGTCATGGATCAAATTCTCAACCATGTTTCGCTTCCCAAGGATATGCAGACGTTCAAGAACATCCGGATCCAACGCCTTGGCTTGCTTTCTGGGTCGGGGTACCAGGTCCTGGACCAGGTCCATGTCGCGTCGAAGAAGGAAATCCGGTACCTTCTCTACAAACCCGACCTCTCTCCCGGTCGGCACCGTTTCCGCCTGAAGGCCGAAGGCTATGCCCCCGAGGAGGTCGAAGTGCTTCTCCCGAGCCAGATCGATCAGGTCGTCACCGTTTCCTTGAAAAGAAACTTCAAATGAACCCGAATGAAACGCCAAGAAGCCTGCAATTCGGGGTTTCCTCGGAGGTGGGGAGGATTGCATGGTATGGGTTTTGACTGGAGAGCGCGCATGAGGAGGTTCACCAAGGTTTCCTTCACACTTCTGCTTTTGTCGCTTTCGATTCTTGTTTCATTGGTGCTCTTTCTTGGGCGAAGGGGGGATGGAGGCAAGGCCGGGGAACTGGGGAGGCTGGTTCCTCTGGATTCTGGGCAAGGGGGGGTGGGTGTCACGGCCCCCGCCATCGAGGGGGAGGGAAGGGATGGATTCGGGCGGGAGGAAGGAAGCCGGAGGCCGAGGGAGGAGGTGGCTCCGAAGGACGGAGGCTCGCGTGCCGGCTGGATTCGGTTTCGGGTGGTCGACCACGGGACGGGGGACCCCATTCCTTCGGTCCAAGTCCAGGTCTTTTCGGTGGACCGGTCTCCGAAGGGGAGGGAAGAGGTTCTTTTCTTTTCCCAAGGCTTCGAAGGGAAGAGGGAGGTGTTGGTTCCTCCGCCCCCCAAGGGGGAGGCTCCTTGGATTCTCGAGTTTCGGGGGGAGGGACATTTCGGTTACCAGGTTGCGTACAGAGCCTTTCTCGAAGGCCAGAACACTTTGAAGGAGAGGCAGCCTTTCGAAATCGGGCTGAGAAAGGGGCGCCCCTTTTCTGGTCGCGTTCTGGATCCGGAAGGGGGGCCCGTGGGGGGTGCGAAGCTGCGTTGGGGTGCCCGGGACAGGCGGGGCCTCCGGATCGAGGCGCTCCCCTCTTCCCTCCTGGCTTCTTGGACGACGGATCCGAAAGGAACCTTCCAGATGGAAGGGCTGGATCAAGGAGATGTCATGGAAAGAGAGGTCCTGGAGGGACAGTTCTTTTTGACCGGGAGGAGAAAAGGGCTCGGATCCGGGTATCTGCGGGTCGACTCTCCGTTGACAACGGGGAGGGTCCTCCCTCCTTTCTTTTTAGGAGAGGGGAAGCCTCTCCGTGGGCGACTCCTCCATTTGGACGGGAGCCCGGTTCCCGGCATGGATTTGATGCTGCGGCGTAAGAGCCTGAGGCCGCGTCAAGCGGTGGGGAGGCTCCGGGCGATCGGAACCACCGACAAGCAGGGGAACTTTGTCATGAAGGGACTCGACGGGAACGCTCCTTATGTTCTCTGGGCCTTCCTCCCCCTCCGAGAAGAGGGGAGGAATCGGGGCAGCCTGGCGGTTTTTTTGGATCCGGCACTGGTCCCGAACGGGGGAGAGAAAAGCATTTTCCTCCAAAAGGTCCAGGTGGAGCTGGGGGTAAAACGGAGCGGTTCGGGAGGGAAGTTGGAGAGGCCCTCCCTTCTCCTGAAGGTTTCCGGGAGCGCGCGGTCCCGGGTTCAGACCCTGGTTTGGCATCCGGGTCGGGAGCAGGCGAGAGCTCGAATCAGCTTGCCCCCGGGAAGGGTTTTGGAGCTGAAGGCCATGGTTTCCGGAATGCTCCTGTCTCAAAAAACCGTCACGATCCAGGGAGGGAGTGGACTCCAGCGGATTCACCTGGATCTCTCTCTTCCCAAGGATCTGGTGACGGTCCGTTTCGTGATCCATTACCCGGACCCTGGACCCAACCGTCATTACAACCTCGTATGCGAGGTTCCCAATCCCCTCGGGGGCTGGATCGAACGACCTTGTCGCTCCCTCGGGCAGGGCCTCTACCAGGTTCGTCTCCTTCCAGGGCTCCGGAGAATTCGGATGCGCCTCTACGGGCCGTTTCCAAACAGATTAGTCGGACCTGTAGACGATGTGCCACCCCGTCCAGACGATGTGCCACCCCGTCACCTGTTCCCAGAGCGCCTTTCCTATCCCCAATGGTTTCCTTTCGACAAGGTGATCCGGGTCGGCCCAGGAGGGAAATCCCAATTCTCCTGGGTTCCTCGACCCTGTTCACGCCTGTTTTTTCTTCTCAGAGAGGCCTCGCGTCCCAAGGAAAAGCCACGCTTCAAGAAGGTCCTGATCCAGCGGCTGGGCTCCCTCTCGGGATCGGGAAACCGGATCCTCGACCAGGTCCGTGTCCCCTCGAATGAAAGCTGGTGCATTCTCTACAAACCCGACCTCCCTCCCGGCCGGCACCGTTTCCGCCTGAAGGCCGAAGGCTATGCACCCGAGGAGGTCGAAGTGCTTCTGCCGAGCCAGATCGATCAACGCGTCACGGTTTCCTTGAAAAAGGAGAAGTGAGGGAGACTTTTTTTATGGAGGGTTTTTGGGGCCCCGCGAGGGGGAGCGGTAGAGGGCCTTTAAAGCAGGCCTGTCCAAGATCGCTTTTTCCAAATCTCCCAAACGTAATCTCCCAAACCTAAGCCTGAAAACCGAGAACCTGGGAAGCAGAAAAGGGGAACCTGATTTCGAAAAGTGGGGTTCTGGGCTTAGGATGCAGGTTTCAGGGGAAATGGAAGGGGTTTCGGGAAGAGAGCCGGATGATCTTGGACAGCACTGCGATTCCTCCAACTTGCTGTTCGCCCCATCCATTGAGCAAGCGCGGCAGTTTCTGGTAGTTCTGAACGAAATCAGGCTTCTCGAGGAAGCTCGGCAAGCAGCCACGCTGGATCCATCGCACACGGCCTGTCCAAGATACGTTTTCTCCCCTCGCCCAGACGGAATGCTGAAGCCTCTAAACCTGGATGGCAGGAAAAGGGAACCTGTTTTCGGAGGGTGGAGTCCCGGCTTTAGAATGCGGGATTCAAAGGGAATGGAGGTGGTTTCGGAGACAGGGACGAATGATCTTGGACAGCACTGCCGTCGCACCCGGTGGTCCAACCCTCAGGATCCCTTCTTCCCCAGTTGCGGAAAGGAACCAGCGAAGCACCGAACCTTCGCCCAGGAGGTGATTGTTTTCGGGAAATGAACTGAGCCAAAGTCCCGATAAGCCACCCTTTGAAACCTCCGGGATGAAGGACCCGAGGGCCTTAGCAGGAATCCCCTAGGCGAACAGGAACACCGGGCATAGGGGGCTTGGACCCCTTTGGATGTGGAACACTCAAGAAAGAGTTGGCCCGAACTCGGAATCCTCCAAGGGCTTTGGCCGACTTCGCCGAAGGCGCCTGAGGCCAAAGCCCTTGGAGGATTCCGAGCCGAGCGGGGAAAGGGAGCGCTTTGGCGGATAGGGAGCGCCTTGGCGGAAAGGGGTTGCCTTGACGGAAAGGGAGCGCCTTGACGGATAGGGAGCGCCCTGGCGGAAAGGGAGCGCCTGGGCGGGAAGGGAAAAGGGGCTAAGGCCGGGTGATTCCGTCCGACAGGCTGTTCATCCTTGATTGGGAATGGGTCGGAATCCTGCTCTGACCAGCTGGAAACGAGGGCCTTTCTCGACAGCAATGAAGAAAACAGCAATGAAGAAAAAGGGGCTCGATTCGACTCCTTGGCGGAGCCCTCAGCGGAAATGCTTGGACAGCTTGAGGGCCTGGCCCTGGTAGTGGGAACCTCCGTGGCCGTAGAGGCGGTCGGGGACCTCGAGGCAGTCGAAGAAGTCGAGCTTGAAGAAGGCCTGGCCGTCTTCGACGAGGAAGGGGACGTCGTGGGGGCGGACCTCGAGGACGGCGCGGGTGCCGCTGGGTTCGCCGAAGCCGTTGTCGAAGAAACCGGCGTAGTTGGTGCGCAGCTCGCCGATGCCGACGTCGTAGGGGGCCATGACGGCGGCGAGCTGGGGGGGGACGCGGACGCGCTCCTTGCTGGCGAAGATGTAGAACTCCTCGGGCTCGACGATCAGGCGGCCGCCCTTGGGGGCGTGGATGGGTTCGAAGAAGTCGAGGGGGTCGTAGGCTTGTTCGCGGGAGAGGTCGAGGACGTCGGTGTAGCGGCGGGCGCGCCAGCCGATGGTGTCTCCGATCTCCTGGTCGGGGGCGAGGGCGATGCCCATGGTGAGGCCTGTGTCCACGGAGGCGCGGGGGAGGTCGATGGGTTGGCCGCGGTCGTCGAAGAGGAGAGGGGTGGTTTGATGCAGGGCGTGGAGCTGGTCGCCTTCGATGCGGGCTTCGCCGCGCGAGAAGCGGAGCTGGTTGAGGGCGAGGCCGGTCCTCAGGCGGATGGAGAAGGAGCGGGGGACGACCTCGAGGTAGAGGGGGCCGCTGTAGCCGGGGCGCACGGTCTCGAAGCGGTCGGTCCGGTCGGCGAGGAGGCGGGTGAAGATGTCGAGGCGGCCGGTGGAGGACTTGGGGTTGCTCTGGGCCTGGATGTCGGCGGGGAGGTCGAGGGATTCGAGCAGGGGGACGAGGTAGCAGTGGCCTCGCTCGAGGACGGCGCCCTCGCCCAGCTCGAAGCGGAAGAGGGTCAGCTCCTCGAGGCGCTCGGCGACCGTGCAACGCTCGGGGAGGAAGCCGGTGCGGATCCGATGGCAGTGGGTTCCCAGGCGCAGGTCGAGGGAGGCGGGCTGGATCTGGGCTTCCTCGATGTCCCGGCCGGCCCGGATGGCGCCCTGGTGGAGGAGGGCCTGGATCTGCTGGCGGACGAGGATTCCTTGGGGCTTCATGGGGGGGAATATAGCCGAGAGCCGGGGCGGAGGCAGGGGGATCTTGTGGGAGACTGCTCCTGAATCGACCGGAGGGGGGATCCCCTCCCAGACACGGGCGGAAGCAGGGGGATCTTGTGGGGGACCCCTCCCTGGGTCACAATTCGAGGGATGCCCAGCAGTGACGCACAAGTGCAACCCCACCGGGACGCCGAGGCCTGGCCCGCCCTGATCCAGGGCCTCTCGGTCGAAGCCATCCTGGTCCTGATCTCCACCTGGATGGGGCCTCGTCTCCGGGAGGTCCTGAGCGCGGAGGATCTCTGGCAGGAGACGCTCTGCATGGCCTGGCGGGACCGGGAGCAGCACGAGTGGCAGGGGCCCCTGGCCTATCGGCGCTGGATCCTGGGGATCGCGCGCAACCGCGTGCGGGAGGCGGTCACCCGGATGCGAGCCCAGAAGCGGGGAGGTGGGAAGCAGCCGCAACTCCTGTCGGCGCTGAGGGATTCGCAGGACGATCGTGCGAGCGTCTCGGACCTCCTCCCTCCCTATTCGGAGACGCCGAGCCGAGTGCTCTCGCTCCGGGAGCGGAGGCAGGCGATGGAGAAGGCTCTGGTCTCGCTCCCGGGGCCGTACCAAGAAGCGCTGCGCTTGCGGCTCTTCGAGCAGCTCAGTCTGGGGGAGGTGGCCCGCCGGATCGGAGTCTCCCTGGCGACGGCCAAGAAGCGGGTCTACCTCGGGGCGCGGCTCTACGAGGAGGCTCTCCGCGAGGCGCTGGGCCGGAGTCCGGAGGAGCGGGGGCCGGGAGGAGGAGCGTGAGCCAGGCCGATCCTCCCGAAGACCTCTGCGACGCCTTCGACCGGCTCCTGGACGCCCGCTTCGAGGGGCGGGAGCTGGATCCCGGGGCCTTCGAAAACTTGGGACCCGAAGAGCTGGGGGAGATCCGCCAGGTCTCCCGGGTGGTGGACGAGGTCCTCGCGGACGGGGAGCCTCCGCGCCTCCCGGTCTTCGCGGGCTACCGCATCCTCGAGGAGATCGGGCGGGGAGGAATGGGGACGGTCTATCTCGCCGAGCAGGAGGGGCTCTCCCGCCGCGTGGCGATCAAGGTCCTCTCCCCCGGCCTCGCCCTCTCCCGGCGGAGTCGGCAGCGCTTTTTGGCGGAGGCCAAGGCCCTCGCCCGGCTGCAGCACGAGCACGTGGTGGCCGTGCACGACATCTTCGTGCGGGAGGATGTCCTGGCCTACGCCATGGAGTGGGTGGAGGGGCGCAGCCTCCGGCAGATCCTGGCGGCGCTCCGGGCCGAGGGGCTCTCCCCCCAGGAGGTGAGGCTCGAGGACCTGGCGCGGATCCTGGGGGTGGACCCGGCGCAGCTCGAGGTCAAGACGCCCCTGCAGTTCTGGTTGCGGGTGGGGATCTCGATCGCCCGCGCCCTCCAGACGGTGCATGAGGCGGGGATCATCCACCGGGACGTCAAGCCGGGCAACATCCTCATCCGTCGCAACGGCAAGGCCCTCCTCTCCGACTTCGGCCTGGCCCGGAGCGGGGACTCCTCCCTGTCCCAGTCCAAGGGATTCGTGGGGACACCCATCTACGCGCCGCCGGAGCAGCTGGGGGAGGAGGGAGGGGAGCCTTCGCCGGTGGGGGACATCTACTCGCTGGCGGTCACGCTCTACGAGGTGGCGACGGGCCGGCCTCCTTTTCGGGGGCGGACGACGGCCTCGGTGCTGATGCGGATCAGCACGGGCCGCGCGGAGCCCCTGCGCAAGGCGGCTCCCAAGATGCCGAGGGACCTGGAGCTGGTGCTCGAGAAGGCCATGGACCAGGACCCGGCGAGGCGCTACCAGGAGGCCGCGGAGCTGGCGGACGAGCTGGAGCGCATCCTGCATCTGGAGCCGGTCCGGGCGCGGCCGCCCAGCCTGGCCCGGAGGGGGAGGCGTTGGCTGGGGCGGAACCGCCGCCTGGTCCTGGGCGCGGGGGTGGGGGCCGTCCTGGTCCTCGGGGCTTTCCAGGCCTGGCGCTACCGGGAGGACGCTCGGCTGCGGCGGGCGCGGCGCGCGGAGGCCCTGCGGCACGAGGCGCACATGCAACTCCTGGAGCCCGCGGTGCGCAAGGCGACCTGGTTGGATCTGCTCCGCAAGAAGATCGACCGGCCGGCCTTCGAGCAGGCGCAGGAGGGGCGGCGGAGGGCCTTGGCCGCCTACACCCAGGCGCTGGGGCTCGAGGACCAGCCCGGGCTCCGGGTGGAGCGGGCGGCCCTGGACCTCGTGCTGCACCTCCCCGAATTTTCGGGGAAGGCGGGGGGCAAAGAA
>DROQ01000239.1 GCA_011321845.1 Planctomycetota bacterium
CGCGGGCGACCATCATCACAATGATCCCTGTTTTCTTCTACCCCTTCTTCTTCGAGATTCCCGCCACGGTCTTTATCGGACTCTGGTTTTTGCTGCAACTTGGGAGCGGCTTCACCTCACTCATTCATTCCCAGGCCGCACAAGGGATCGCATGGTGGGCTCATGTGGGAGGCTTTGTCGGAGGAGTTGTCCTTCTCCCCCTCTTCTGCTTAAAACCCTGCCGCAAATGGCACGCGGATGAAATGACCTGGGATAAAGTCTGGGGTCACAGGAGTTAGTTCAATGGATTTTATTTGGATCATATTCTTCCTGATGATGATGCAACCTGCTCTGAAAAAGCAGCTCTTGGACGCTTCCAGGCAGCGTTGGATCGCCAAGATGGAGGCTGAACACAACTCGCGTGTCATTCTCCTCGTCCACCGCCAGGAGACCATGAGCTTTTTAGGCTTCCCCGTCTTCCGCTTTATCGACATCCATGATTCCGAGGAGATCCTCAGGGCCATTCACATGACAGACCCCGATGTCCCCATCGAATTGATTCTTCACACCCCCGGAGGATTGGTCCTTGCCGCCACCCAAATCGCCAAGGCGATCAAGATGCATCCCGGAAAAGTCACCGTCTTTGTCCCCCACTTCGCGATGTCGGGGGGAACCTTGATCTCCCTTGCCGCGGATGAGATCGTCATGGCCGAACACGCCGTCTTGGGTCCCGTCGACCCTCAGCTGGGTCAGACGGCCGCCGCCTCGGTCCTCGCCGCCGTCTCCCAGAAAGAACCCAAAGACATCGACGACCAGACCCTGATCCAAGCCGACATGGCGAAAAAAGCCATTCGGCAGGTCCACCAAACCGTTTTGGATCTCCTCGAGGGAACGATGGAACAGAAAAAGGCCGAAGAGCTCGCAAAAACCCTCTCAGAAGGCCGGTGGACTCACGACTACGGGATTTCCTATGAAAAAGCTAAAGAACTGGGCCTCAAGGTCAGCAAAGAGATCCCGGAGGAGATCTTCCAGCTCATGGCTCTTTTCCCCCAGCCAGTCCAACGACAACCTGGCGTGGAATACATCCCCCGCCCCCGCAAGAGCAACTCTTAAAGTCGGACTTCAGGGGCCTAGCCGCAACAGGACATAACGGTCAGGGTGGAGGTGCTTTTGTGCGACCTCCCTCACATCTTGGGCACTCACCTTTCGGATGATCTCCGGGTACCTCTCAATGTAGTCCGCCCCCAGTTGGAAGCGCTCCATCCGGATCAAAAAGCGAGCGAGGTTGGAATTCCGCTCCAGTGCCCAAACAAAAGATCCGGTCAAGTAGGCCTTCACATCCTCCATCTCCTTGCGACTGGGTGCTTGTTTACGAATCGCCTTGATCTCCCTCAGGAAACCCTGGATCGCTCGCTCCTCCTGCCCGGGAGATGTCCCGATATAGGCCGAGAACATCCCCCGCTCCGTTCCTGCAGAGTGAGTAATACTAGCCCCAACCGTGTATGCAAGGCCCTGCTCATCGCGTAACTTTCGGGAGATCCGGCTTGTAAAGCCTGGGCCCGATCCTAATACATGGTCCATCACAAGGAGCTTGTAGAAGTCCGGGTCGGTCCTCTTGATCCCCAGGTGACCGAGAAAAACCTGCACCTGGTTGCTCGGGTAGATCAGGTTTTCCTTGAGGATCCCGTCCAGCTCACGGGGCTCCTCCACCTTGGGCCCCTTAGGCTTCTTGTCCTTCCAGGAGCCAAAGGCTTTCTCTAAGAGATCCAGCAACTCTTGGGGATCCAGATCTCCCGAACCGGCGATGATCGCCCGCGAAGGGACATACCATTTGCGGTGGAAGTTTCGGCACTGTGCTGGAGTGATGGCAGCCATCGTCTCGAGGCTCCCCTTGGAAGGCCGTCCATAGGGATGCTCTCCATACACAAGACGCTGAAAAGAGATCGAAGCCACAGTCCTCGGCTCGTCCCGCTCGGACTGGATCTCCGCAAGGGCGAGTTCCCGCATCCGTCGGACCCCATCCTTGGGGAGAGTTGGCCGAAGGATGACTTCGGAAAGAATCTTGACTGCAAGGCCGGCGTCTTCTGCTGCCATCCGAATCGCAGCTCCAGACCCTGTAGTCACAAGAGAGCCCCCATAGCCCTCCACCAAGGAGGCAAGCTCATCCCCGGTCCATTTGGAAGTTCCCTCGTCGAGGGACTCCCCCACGAGATAGGAAATGCCGGCTTGCTCGGGGGCTTCCTCCATACGCCCCACCATCAAGGAGCAGGAGATTGCGAGAGTGGGAGCCGTTCGGTTCCGGACTGCAAGCAGTATGAGCCCATTCGCAAGTTCTCGTCGATGGATTCTTAGATGCAAGCCCGAGGACCGCTTCCCCCGATTCACCTGAGCCTTCACCATCACTCCCCCTCCGGTAGGGACCAACCCAAGGTTCGCTGGTCCTCCTCAAAGTATTTTCGCATCGCCTCCTTGATCTCCCTGGGACGGACCGAACGGAGCCGCTCAGGATACCCTTCGAGGGCCCGGACCCCCCCTTTTACGATCGTCTCATATTGCCCCACCCTTTGGGCCTGATCCGACACCGTCTCCATCTGGAAATAAAAAGAGGTCAGGACAGCCTTCTTGATCCTCGCCAACTCAGCCGCACTGGGCCCCTCCGCCTTGAGGCGTTCCACTTCACCCAGAAGGGCCTCCTCCAAACACTCCGGTTCGACTCCAGGTTTGGGTTCGGCAATCACCCAGAACAGCCCAGCGTCCATACGTGATTCGTTGTAGCTTTGGGCATAGGATGCGATCTCCTTTCCCTTGACCAGTTGTTGGTAGAGCCTGGAACTCTTTCCCAAACTGAGAAGGCAGTTGATCACATCCAGCAGGACATCATCCGCGTCGTTCACTGTACACCCCCGCCAAGCGACCCCAAGTCGGGGGACCTTGGCGGGGGAACGCACAACCACCCTCCTCTCTCCCCTCTGTCGAGGCTCGTGGAGAACCTCCCCCCGCGCCTCCCCCCCCGCGGGGATCTTGCCGAAATGTTTCTCAACGAGGGCCATGGCATCTTTTTGTTTAAAGTCTCCCGCCAATACCAGACTGGCCCGATTCGGAGCATAATGCCGCCGGTAATAGTCCCTCATCCGGTCCCTGGTCAATCGCTCCAAGTCTTCCTTCCATCCGATAACAGGATGGTGATAGGGGTGCACGACGTAGGCTGCTGCCTCCACTGCCTGAAAAAGGCTCCCCCAAGGATCGTCCTCGCCCCGTTGAAGCTCCTCGAGAACGACTTTTTTCTCAAGCTCGAATTCCTTTGGATCCAAAAGGCAATCCCGCATCCGTGAGGCCTCGATCTTCATGGCCTCCTCAAAGCGATCACTCTTGAGATTGAAATAGTACGCCGTGTAGTCGCTTGAGGTGAAAGCGTTGTTGTGCCCGCCCAAGCGGGCGGTGATCAAATCAATGGAACCCTTGGGATATTTTTTGGTCCCTTTGAACATCATGTGCTCCAGAAAATGGGAGACTCCCGTCTCACCGCTGCGCTCATCTCGTGAACCCACGGAATACCAGATCCAGTGACTCACAACAGGGAGTTCTTTCACCTGGATGAGGAAAACCTTGAGTCCATTGTCCAGGACCCTTTTGGTGACCGGCCGAGTAAGCCGGGGAAGTTTGGATTTCGCAGGACTCTTTTTTTGGAAAAGGGAGCGCCTAAACACTGGCTGAAGAATCATCATTTGTTCCTTTTACCTTGGGGGACGCGTCCTGCACCCTCCTCGCCCAGGCTCGCCGCCTGCAAAAGAGCTTCAACCTCGGATTTTTTCAGAAAACGCCACTTCCCCTTTCCCACCCCTTTGATCCCCAAGGGACCAATCTTTACACGGGCAAGCTTGAGAACAGGGTACCCCAACCTGGCAAAGATCCTCCGAATCTCCCGGTTTCGCCCCTCTCGCAGCTCCACCTCGAGATAAGAGCGATCTTTGGTCCTTCTACGGATCCGAATGCGGATCCCTTTGGTTTTCCCTTCGGCGAGCCAAACTCCGCCCCTGGCCTTTTCCACTTTTTCCCCTTCGATCCTGCCCCGAAGAGTGACATGGTAAGTCTTGGGGACCCCATACCTGGGATGGAGCATCCGCTCCGCGAAAGCCCCATCGTTTGTCAGCAATAGAAGCCCTTCGGAATCCAAATCCAGCCGCCCAATCGAAAAAACCCGCCCCTTGAGCCCCACAAGGAGATCGATGACTCGTTTTTTCTGCTCGTGGACAGCGTTTGTGCAAACAATCCCTTTGGGTTTATGAAAAAGGACATAGATCGGTTTCTCGGGCCTGAGCTTTTCTCCGTCGATGGAAACAATGTCTCTTAGCGGATCCACCTTGGTCCCAAGCTGGGTTACTGTTTCGCCATTGACCATGATCCGCCCCTGGACGATCAACTCTTCGCAACCTCTGCGGGATCCCAGCCCACAGCTGGCCAGAAAGGAATTGAGACGAAGCAAACCCCTTTGTTTTGCGGTGACAACTCCCTTACCAGCCTCCTCCAGGACCTTGGACCAGAGGCTTCCTGAGGTTTGAGAGACGGCTTTGACCTTGGTCGTATTCTTTTTTGGGAGCCTGGCTTTCCCGGGGCCCCGACTGGAAGGAGCCTTTTTCCCAGAACGACTCTTCTTCCCCGGCTTTGGGGGAGTCCCCTTCCTAGAGGTGGGGGAGGATTTCCGTCGCCCTCGGCTCTTTTTCTTCCTAGCTGCCATCTTGTCTCTCTTTGCCCGGATTATTCATGAGATGGAATCAAGTCCATACAAAATTTCCTTGCAGGACTTTGCCTGAACGCCCTGATAAACGGAAACGGCTCCCAAAGCAGCCATCGTTTCTAAGAAGAGGCTCCAGGACGGGAGAGGAGGATGGTGCATGTCCCTCTGGGGTTCAAGTGAACCTTTTGGGTCCCTCCAGGGATCAGTCCCGTCTCCCCCTCCCCCAAATTAAGCCGCCCCTGATCTCCGAGGACTTCTACTCCTCCTTGGATTACGCTGAGGATTACAAAAGCCCCTTCGGTCCAGAGATCCACAGCATCGGGCAATTCCCAGCGAAAGAGGCGAAAACCTTCCGTTTCAACGAGGAGAGACAGGCCTTCCCCCAAGTCCCGAGGAACTACACGAGGGTCGGCCAAGTCGGAGAGGGGGGTCTCTCGAGCCTCTTGAAGATGCAGCTTCCTGGGTTTCCCATCCAATCCCAGCCTTCCCCAATCATGAACTCGAAAGGTTAAATCCGAATTCTCCTGAAGTTCATAGATCAAGAGTCCCGATCCTAGACTGTGAACCGTGCCTGCCGGAATGATAAACACATCCCCAGGTTTTGCCTGGAGTCTCCGGAGGAGAGAAGAAGGGTCCTCCCCCCTCTCCAGGGCCTCGAAGAAGCCCTGGGGAGAGACACCATCCCCAAGCCCGATCATGACTTCGGCCCCGGGCTGGGCGTCAAGCACCACCCAGACCTCGTCCTTGCCTTGGTCCCCAAATCCCCGCTCCACTCCCGCCAACCGACTCGGGTGGAGCTGCAAGCTGAGGTTCTGGGCGGCGTCCAAAATCTTGACCATGAGCGGAAATCGTCCAAGAGCGTCCAAATCCGCCCGGCCGAGAACCCTGGAGGGCTCCGCCAGGAGAAGCTCGCCCAAAAGGAGGTCACCCTCCTCGTGGAGAAGGCGAACCGAACCGTCCTTCCCCCGATCAAAAATTTCCCAACTCTCTCCAAGGGGAACCCCGGGGCTGCCGGCGAACCTCCGAAAGGATCTAAGCCGATCTCCCCCCCACACCCTTGGAACAGGCTGGGGAGTGGACTGTAGGATGTTTGGAATTTCGATCTTCAAAGGATTGTTCATCGCGGTTCATGCATTATTCATGAGTTCGCGAAAAAGGAATCCAATAACTAAAAAAGCCGTGAGATTTCCTGCCTGATCTGGCACAAGATGACCGAACCACTTCGGATGGTGAAGGATCCAAAAGAAAAATGACACAAATCCGCATTCTTCCAAAGACGGAACACGACATCCCTGGGCTGGAGAGGCTTTTCAAGGTATCCCAGCAAGACCCCAGCAACCTCCAGGAATCCCTCGGTTTTGTCGCCAAATCGGGCGAAAGGGTTTTGGGCTTCATTGGAATGGAATTGGGAGGAATGGGCTCCGTGATCCTCAAACGTTTGGTCCTGGATCCTTCCATCCAGGGGCACGGTTTTACCAATGATCTCTCCCGAAAGGTCGAAGATTGGGCAAGGGAACTCCATCAGGACCGTCTTGTCCTGTTCACCGACCGCAGGGAGGGCTTCAAGTGGGCCAGAGAGCACGGATTCAAGGAAGTGGAGCCTGCCAGAATCAAAACCCACATCCCCTCCTGGTCCTTCTTTGGAGAGGAAAACTTGGAGAAGGGGAAATTCTTTACCCGTCCCGTGATCAAAGGACTCCTGATACTCGGCTGCTCCAATGGAGGAAGAACCTTGATGGCCGAGGCGGTAGCACGAACCCTTGCCCCTGGAAGGATGTCCATCTACAGCGCCAGCTTGGAAGGGAACCGCCCCATGGACCCCCTCGCGGACCGAGTCTTCAAGGAGATGGAAATCAGCTTCGAGGGCCTCCACCCCAAACCCCTGGATGAGATCCCTTTGGAAGAAGTGAACTACATCATCTCCTTTGACAAACCCCTGGTTTCAGGTTTGGACCCGGAATTCGTTGGTGCCTTGAAAAGCCCCTGGCAAGAATGGGTATGGGAACTCCCTGATCCTCGGCTTGAATCAGGAGATGAAGAAGCCCAACTCGAGAGCCACCGCAAGGTCTACAAGGAGATCCAGCGGCGCATCGAATGCCTTTTTGGGCACCGAATGAGCCTTCAAAAAGCCAATTTGAGCCCCAAAACTCTTTGATCCAAACCCACTGCCTCTCTCCCAGGCCAGTGTTGTACAGGATCTTCCCCCCCGTTCTCCGAAATCCCCTCCATTCACTGTGAAACCCGCATTCTAAGGCCGAAACTCCACTCTCCGAAATTAGGTTCCCCTTTTCTGCCATCCGGGTTTTGGGGCTTCAGCCTTTAGTCTGGGCGATGGGAGAAAACTTATCTTGGACAGGGCTGCTCCCAGACACACAGCCAAAACTTGGACCTGACCAGCAAAACTGGTTGGCGATCTCTCTTCGCGGGCCCAGAATTCAGCCGAAATGGCTCAAAAAACCCTAGAAGGCTCCCTACTCCGGTTTTTCTTCAAAAACGAGGATACAGGTTTTGCCGCCGGGCTCTTCCTCTGCGATGGAGAGGGTCGAAAGGTTCGGGTCAGTGGGATTCTCAGCCCCCTTCGAGAAGGTCAGCACGCCCGACTTTATGGGGCCTTCGAAAAACACCCCAAATTCGGATGGCAATTCAAGGTGGATCATTTCGAACTCGAGATCCCCAGAGGAAGATCCGCTGTCATCACCTTCCTCTCCTCGGGAATGATCAAGGGGGTGGGACCAAGCCTGGCCGAAAAAATCGTCGAGACTCTGGGTGAGGACAGCCTGGAACGCATCGAGGAGGATCCCTCCTGTCTTCTCAGAGTTCCCGGCATTGGGGAAAAAAAGGCCAAGGGGATCCAAGAGTCCCTCGCTTCCCACGGAAACCTCAGGGAGGTCATGCTTTTTCTGGGAGGACACGGACTCTCCCCCAACCTGGCCCAAAGGATCCTCAAGGCCTATGGAAACCGAGCGATCAGCTTGCTCCTCGCCAATCCATACCGGCTCTCCGAAGACCTCATCGGAATCGGCTTCAAAAAAGCCGACGAGGTGGCCATGAAGCTTGGGATAGATCGTCATGCCCCGGAACGGCTCCAAGCCGCCCTCCTCCACTGCCTCAAGGAAGCCGTCTTCCGGGAGGGGCACACCTGCCTCCCTCGGAACATCCTCCTGGAGCGCGCGTCCGAACTCCTGAAAAAACCCATCGAAGAGCTTTCCCCGGCCCTGGAAACCCTCGCCGAGTCCCATCGAATCGTAATCCAAAAATTGCCCGGATTCCCCATCCAGACGGAACAGGAAGAGCCCAGGGTCTGGCCTCTCACTCTCTTCAAGGCTGAAACCCAATTAGCCGCCCTGATCTCTGACACGGCGAACCGGCCCAGCTCTGTCCTGGTTCGAGATCCCAAGTGGCAGATCGCCCAATGGGAAAGCAGTGGCTCATTCACCCTCCCCCCAGCCCAAAAGCAGGCCCTTCTCAACGCATTGAGCCAACCGATCTCCATCGTCACGGGGGGACCCGGGGTCGGAAAAACCACCCTCATTCGGGCTCTCGTCGAAATCGGGAGAAGGGGGAAGCTCACGACGGCCTTGGCCGCCCCCACCGGGCGGGCAGCAAAACGTCTTTCGGAGGCAACTTGTCACGAGGCCTCCACCATCCACCGCCTCCTCGAGTTCCAACCAGGGACCAACCGCTTTCTCCGGAACTCCCGTAACCCCTTGGAACAAGACCTCCTTGTGATCGACGAAATCTCCATGCTCGACATCCACCTGGCCTGGTCCCTCTTCCAAGCAATCCGTCCCACAACCCACCTGGTCCTAGTGGGAGACGCCGACCAGCTCCCTTCCGTAGGACCGGGGAGGGTGCTTGGAGATTTGATCGATTCAGGCATGGTTCCTGTCACCTGCCTCACCACCATTTTCAGGCAGGCTCAGGGGAGCATGATCATTGAAAACGCCCATCGCATCCTCCAGGGCCAAATGCCACGCCTCCCCAAACATGGGGAACCAAGGTCGGATTTTTATTTCATAGAAGAACGTGATCCCGAATTCGCTCTCAGCACCCTTGCAGACCTGGTGCAGACACGACTCCCTCGGGCTTTCGACCTGGATCCTCTCAAGGATATCCAGGTTCTCAGCCCGATGTACAGGGGACCTCTGGGGGTTCACAGGATCAACGAGACCCTTGCCCAACGGCTTCTCGGAGGAGCACCCGTCATGCATGTGGGAGGGTATACCTTCCGCGAAGGGGATAAAGTCCTTGTTGTTTCAAACGACTACGATCTCGAACTCTACAACGGGGACGTGGGTTTCATTGAATCTTTGGATCCCAAGGAAAGGCAAATGGTCGTCCTCTTCCCCGAAAAAGCCCAAGTGTTCACCAGGGAAAACCTGGATCTCCTCGTCCCTGCTTATGGGATCACAGTCCACCGGGCCCAGGGAAGTGAATACCCGGCTGTTATCTTCGTCCTGGACAAAGGGCATTTTCTGATGCTGAATCGAGGACTCCTCTACACCGCGATCACCAGGGCGAAAAACCTCCTCATCCTCCTTGGCTCCCGCTGGGCCCTCGAACGGGCTATCGGGACTTCGGAAGAAAAGGGGAGGCACACAGGATTAGGCCGTTTCCTGGCAGCCGAGGTTCTCGGAGATGGAATCCATCCTGAGTAAATCCCCGGCGCGAGCCAATGGTACTTCAACCCGGACAGGAACTTTCTGGACAAGAGGCTCTCTGGCAAAGCCCAGATCCCTCATGGGATAGAGCCTCGAATCTTCCGGGCCAGGGGAGATTTGTTTGAAGGCGGAGTTTATCCTAAGTCCAATGATTCATGGGATGGAAACACACGCATGCACAGAACTTGAAGGATCCTGATCCCCAAGCAACAGTATGCGTTAACCATTTCCAGGCCATGAAACGTGCGAACAAAAAGCTTGAGAACCCCGGGACGGCCCTGGGGAAGCTCTGATTCGCGTTCCATTAACGATTCATGATCTCCAAGCATCTAGGTTGTGGGATAAGGCCAAAAGGAGGCCATTTTGAACCGAGTGATTCACTTTCATCGCAAAGCCCTGCTGGGTTTTTTTCTCTTGGCTTCGATCCCGGCTGGACTTGGGGCCCAGGGCTCTTCCAATAAGCCTTCCAAGCCCACACCCCCTCCGGCAACGCCCACCCCTCAGAAGCCAAAAGTTTGGAGAGGGCGCCATATCCTCCTCACCTGGAAGGGAAACCCCTACGCTGCCCCCAACACCACCCGGAGTAAAGCCGAAGCAAAGAAACTGGCCCAAGAGTTGATCGAAAGGCTGAAAAAGGGAGAGGACTTTGGAAAATTGGCCAAGGAATACTCCTCAGGCCCTTCCCGCTTTGCAGGGGGGGATCTTGGCCAGTTTGGTCCAGGCCAAATGATCCCTGCTTTTGAAAAAGCCATTTCCGGAGCAAAGGTGGGGGAGGTTGTAGGGCCTGTTGAGACCCCATTCGGGTATCACGTGATCCGAAGAGACGAAGTCAAGAAACCTTGGCCCGAATTCGTCGCCGCCTCCCACATCCTTTTTTCCTACAAAGGAGCCATGAGAGCAGCTCCAAACATCAAAAGAACGGCCAAGGAGGCTCGCGCGGCCGCAGAAAAAACCCTGGCCGAACTCCGGACCGGAAAGATCAGCTTTGAAGAGGCAGCCAAAACTCGAAGCGATGACCCCGCGGCCAAGAATTCCGGGGGAAACCTGGGCCAGCAACCAACCCGGGGATTCCCTCCCGCCTTCGTCGATGCTCTCCTTCAGATGAAAGTCGGTGGACTGAGCGAAGTGATCGAGACCCCTTTTGGTTTCCATATCTTACGGAAGGAGAAAATCATCAAACCCATGCGGGCTTCTCATATCCTCATCGCCTGGAAAGGAGCCATGAGAGCAGCTCCGGGAGTGACCCGCAGCAAAGAGGCGGCTCTCAAACTCGCCAAAGAAATTTTGTCCAAGGTCCAAGGAGGAGAAGATTTCGCTGAAACGGCAAGGAAGTACTCGGATGGCCCCTCCAAAACCCAGGGGGGAGACCTCGGGTTTTTCCGCTCCGGCCAGATGATTCCCGCCTTCGAAGAAGCCTGCAAAAAAGCCAAGGTTGGGTCCATCGTCGGGCCGGTGGAAACCCCCTTCGGCTACCACATCATCCTGAGGACACAGTAGGACTACGCATCATTTGGGCTATGCACCGTTCAAAAAACGGCACCACTCAGGGATGAGGCGCTTACAACTGAGCGCAACATCCCTGGGCACAATGCAATAAGCCAAGTAGGCCTTGGAAGGGTCTCGCACAATCCCAAGCTCCCCCGCCTCCAGACGTAGCCCTGTAGATGCACTCACTGCCAAAAAGGGGATAAACCCCTCTTCATCCACAAAGAAAAACCGCCTTTCCCCTCGCAGCTCCTCCCCTATTGCTTGGGACTGGATCTTCTGTTTGAGGGCGGCAAGCTCCGCTTGCCGCTTTTTTCCCGCTTGAAGACGCTTGCTCTCCTGACGCTTCCTCTCGGCCTCCTCCCGCTTTTTTGCTTCAAAGGCTTCCCGCTTTTGCCGAATCTCCAGCTCTTCTCCCCTTCCACCGCCTTTTTTCTTTTTTGCCACGCGGGACTCATGGGCCAATTGCTTGGCTTTCTTCTTATCGATCAGCTTGGCTTTTTTTAGCTCGTCAAAAAGAGAACCCATTTGGTCACCGAAAGTTGGGAAAGGGGAGAAAGAAAGCCTGGAGAAAAAACCAGGCTCAACCCTTCAGCATAATCACTGGAGCCGAATCCCGCACCTGCTTGGGGGCGCCCCCCGGCTTGCTCCCGGAATCATAAAGAGTCCGACAAGGAAGGGGCTGAGATATTTTTCCAAGAACCCATTCCTGGGAACTTCCCGTGCGTAGGCCCAGGGAGCCGTAGCCTGGATCAAGGACCAGGGGCTGGGCATAGACTTTCAACTGGACAAAGCTCACAAGCTTAGGCAGCGGGATCTTGAACTCCACCGAACCCTTGGCATCCAAGCCGCTCTTTCCCCCAAAAAGGAAAACCCTCGGCGCAACCGAGAGCCGACATCCTTTCGCTCCCAAAGGTCCAAGATCCAATGGAAGGCTAAGTCCCAAAAAGGAGTTCCGGCTTTCACCCACCATCAAAAAGGAATATAGCCCCTTTCCCCGGGTCCAGGCCGTGGCGTGGATCTTGGACTCTCCATCCAGGGGCGGGAGTTTTGCCCGAAGTTGAAAACCAAAGGAACAGCCCCGGCCAAAATTCTTGGTGGAGCCCGACGATTGGGCCCAGGACGAGGAAAAGGCGTCCACATACCAATAGGAGCTTTGAGACTTTCCGTTCACCGTCCCGTTGGAGATGTCTACACAGAGGCCCCGGCCCTGGATCCAAAGAAAGGGTTGGTCGAATTTGAGCTGGACCTCAAATTTTGCTGGGGCTTTTGAGGGAGGGGAAACCTTGTGCCACTGAAAGGTCTTTGGGGAAAAAACAACGGTGGGATCCTTCCCATGGTTCCCCAAGAAAGATTTCAGGTTTGCCTCGGATGGAATAGGAACCCCGTTTGAGGACAGGGCAATCCCCACTTTCCAGGAGTGGGCGGGGAAGGTTCCCGGTTTGGACCCATCTCGCCGGAAAGATAAGCTTTGGAGGAGCATTGCCTTTTTTGGAAAGGTGAGGTCCTTCCCCCGATACAGAAACTGCATCCTTGCTGGGGCTCGACCGGCTGGGAGAAAGAGGGAGCTATTCCCTTCGGCCCGTTTTAAAGATACGGGAACACCTCCGCCCACCGGCAAAACCTGGTTGCCCCCCACCTGGGCCCCAAGATTGGGAACCCCTAAACCCACGAAGACCATAATCCCCATCATGTTTCTCATTCCAAACCTCCCATTCCATTTCCTGGGCCACCCCCTGGTGACCCTTCATTTTCAAAGGACTGGAAGCGAAACATTGGACCATTTTCCCGCTTCCCGGGAAGCAGCACTCAAAGAGAGAAAAGAAAAAGAAAGAGCGACCTCGTCTGAGGTTGGACCCGTAGTGCTTCCAACAAAGAAAGAGCGCCTCCCCCACTTGAAGCTTTTTCTCACAGGCCTCGCCGAATGGAAGCTGATCCTCGATGAAACAATTCCTCAACACCCTCCTTTTCCTCACGGGTTTCGCCCTTTCTCCCCTGCTCGCCATCCCGATGCAGGGAGTCCAAAGAGGAACCAAACCTATCGCGGTTTGGGGGTACACCGACCAAACGCCCGTCCGGGAAATCCTGCACCTCGGGGTGGCGGCTTACCACGAAAACGGGATCGCCTCCGTGGATTTCTATTACAAAGGAGTTTTCCTTGGACGCTCCACGAAGGAGGCACTCAACCCCGAAACGAATACCCCTGAATATTTTTTAACTATCCCCATCCAGTCGCTCCCAGATGGGGACTATCCTATCCAAGCCCTCGTGATCCCCAAAGGACAAGGGATTCGCCTCCAAGATCTGAGGATTCTCCCTGAGATCAGAGTCCGAGTCTGGAATGCTCCACCTCGAAACACTTATTTCGTTGATCCGACTCTAGGTAATGACAAGAACCCTGGGACTGTCCTGAAACCCTGGCGAAGCTGGAAACACGCTGAACTCAATTCCAAGGGGGGGGATGCCATCATTTTAGCCTCCGGAGTCTACGAACCCTTCTTCGATCGCAACCAGAACAACCGCAGGGAACACAAGCTCTGGCTTGCAGCCCAGGGGGCCAAGGTTTGGGCCAACATGAAGCGGTATGAAACCCTCCAAAACTACAGTATTTTCCAAGGGATCCAGTTTTTCACCAGGACGGGTTACGCCTTTCGGGCGGTAGGAACGAATCATGTCGTTTTTCGGAATTGCTCCTTCCTTGTCGACCCAAAACTCGAAACTGGAGTCCTCATCTACGGCATGCTTGATTCCCAGGGTAAGGGCATGACCGACTGCGAATGGACCGATTGCTTCTTCTTGGGGGCCCGCAAAGCCTTTTCATTCACCTCAACGAGAAAAGAGCCCAACCAGATCATTTCCAAGCATGCGAGAAACATCTTTCGGAACCTGAGAATCGAGCAAGTGAACGATGGCTTCATGATTGATGCCAGGGACTCTCTTTGGACGGGGATCACATCGAGCAAGAACGCCAAGAGACTTACCAAGGATCATTGCGATTTTTTTCAGTTCATTTGGGGCAAATCCCAAAACCTGATCATTCGGGATCTCAAACTCTTCGACTCGGGGAGGAAGGAAGTGGGGATGACCTTCGTGATCCTGACTGGCGATGGGCAGTTATCAGATACGGCCTTTTTGAACTGTGCCGTGCAGGTGGAGAAAAGGAATAGCCATATCTTCTACTTCGCCCCGAACGCGGGAATCCGACCAGATCATGTCTGCATCGTCAACTGCACTCTCTTGGCAAAGTCCAGCGCTTCCTCCGGAGTCGTCCTCCTTTCGGGAAGTGGCACCAATTTGGTCTTGGCAAACAACCTCCTTTACAACTTCACTGCCTATCCGGTCCAAATGGTCAAGCAAACCAAAGCATTCCTTTTCGACTACAATGGCTTTGAAAATACTTGGGCCAATACTTCTCTTTGGGGAAGGCCTCATAACAGGTTGATTCGCTCACTTATGCTGACAAACCCAGGTGCGGGTGACTTCAGGCCTCTCAAAGGATCCCAGGCGATCAACGCGGGAGCAGCTGTTTTCGCACCCCCCTTCGACCTCAACCGAAAGCCGAGGAAGGATGGTTTCCCCGATTTGGGAGCAGGTGAGTTCTAAACACAAGCTTGAATAAAAGTTTCGAAAACTCTCCTACCTAGAAGGTGGTCGGGGGGGAGCCATTCGGGATGCCACTGGACCCCAAGGAGATAGCCCTCCTCTCCCTCCAGAGCCTCGATGACTCCATCCTGGGCCTTGGCGGTCACTCTCAAACCTTCCCCTACCCCTCTTACGGCCTGGTGATGGACAGAGTTCACTTCGATCCAAGAGCACTCATCCCTCCCCAAGGCCCGCCCAAGGATACCTTCAGGCTCCAAGACAATGGGATGCATCAGCCGATCATAGAGTTCCTGGTCCCTGTGGGGGAGGGTCTCTGGCTTTTCACTGGGGAGGTCCTGATAAAGGCTTCCCCCCAAGGCAACATTCATCAACTGGCAACCACGGCAGATCCCGAGCACAGGAAGGCCACGCCTGTGAGCCTCTCGAAAAAGATCTATTTCATATTGGTCCCGCTCAGGATCTCCCTCCCACTCTGTGGCATTTGCCTGCTGGCCATAGGATCTGGGAGAAATATCGAGCCCTCCTGTTAAAAGGAGGCCCTGAAATCCATTCAACAACTCCTCGCAGTTTTTTCCCTCCGGCATCCCTCCCCAATAGGGCACTAGAAGGGGGATACCCTCGGCCGCATACACAGAGTGCACGATTCCCTGTTCGATGTACTGGAGTGGCTTCCCCTTGAATAGGTGGCGGTTCGGATCGGGAGCCTCGAAGGAGACAGAAACGGCGATTCGGGGTTTCATGGGAGGACTTTCCTACAGGAAGCATGAAAAATCCAGCTTGCCCGTGACAGGGCAATCGAAACCCCGTACCCCAGAGGTCTGGAAAAGGGTTAGCCAACAATCAGGAAGACTGCTCGCTCCCCCTCCTGCGATAAAAAGCCAGAGCCAGAAGACCTGAACCCAAGAGCGCCAGAGTTCCAGGCTCGGGCACGGGGTTGCCCCTGGGAGAGCTGGGCGAATCTCCATCCTTTTTCGAAGCAGGGATCACGCGGGCAGAGGCCGTTCCTTGGGCTGGGGAACCTGAGGGGGACTTTGGGTTCCCAGCCTTCGTGGATCCGGAAAGCTTGGGGCCAGAAGTGGTGTCACTTCGCTTGCTTTGGATCGAAATCAATTGAATGGAAGGATCTGGTTCGGATGGGGAACGAACAGCCAGCATACCCACCGAGCCGGGGGTCGCGAGGGAGAACAGAGCCCACGCGACAAGGCCAGGTATCATCAACATTGCATTCCTCGAAGTTGTCAGCCATGAAAACGCAACGGTGAGACCTCGTAGAGAACCTACGAACGATGGAGATAGGAAAAAGGGATAAGGCAG
This sequence comes from Planctomycetota bacterium, assembly GCA_011321845.1. Classification (GTDB taxonomy): domain Bacteria; phylum Planctomycetota; class UBA1135; order UBA1135; genus HyVt-539. The sequence continues at coordinate 15,778 of DROQ01000239.1, forward strand.
CCCCCTTTCCTTTCTCGTTTCGGAACTCTCAGGAGGGATCCCCGGAGAGCTGGTCAGCGTTTCCCCAAAGAGGGAAGGCTGCCGCCTAAAGGCTAGGCGGGAGAGAGAGAGGTAAGGTAGAAGAACAGAATGAAAGAGCGAGAGAAAAACCCTGTTTGCAAAACTGCGATGGAAAAACTTACGAGAAAATCTGACAGATGACCGGAGAATTCGGCGCTGGATCCAAAGAACTCCAGGCGAAGCGGATCGATCCAAGCGTTCAGGCAAACCGAATCCGGTCAAGAAGGGAGATTCAAGGTAAGCAGCGCGGGGAAGATGTCAAGGGGTACCCCGCAGGTTTGGCGAACACTCCATCATGGGCACATCCCCCCTTGCAAGAGGATCGGTTTCCCTTATAAGGCAACCTCGGAAGGTGGCTGGGCGACCGCTCCTCACTCGTTGGGGGGAGGAAAGTCCGGGCACCACAGGGCAGGGTGGTGGGTAACTCCCACCGTCCGCAAGGATAGGGAAAGTGCCACAGAAAACAGACCGCCGACGGCCTCCGGGCCTCGGTAAGGGTGAAACGGTGAGGTAAGAGCTCACCGCGGGGTCGGAGACGACCCTGGCAGGGCAAACCCCACCCGGTGAAAGGCCAGAATAGGAGGGTCCGCATGGCCCGTGCATGGCCCTCGGGTAGGCCGTTCGAGGCTCGCAGCGATGCGAGTCCCAGAGAAATGGTCGCCACCGCGGTTTCCGCGGCACCAGGACCCGGCTTACGGCCACCTTCCGATTTTTTTTCGCTTGCCCAGCCACATCCTTGCTACCACACAGAATTCGGGAATCATGGGACTCATGAGCCCTTATCCCACCAAAGGACAGGACCCGGAATTCATCTGGGTTGTTCGACGGCGAGATCTCTTCCCCCGACACTACCCCCAGGGGTTTTGGAGCATGGAAAGGGAAGGAGACCCAATATTGGAAACAATCCTTGAAAAAGGTTTTTTTGTGGAGCGCAGAGAGGCTGAGACCGAGGTCGCATGGAAACAATGCATCCCATACTGCCTCCTCCTCCACGGGGAAAAGATTTTCCTCCTAGAACGGCTCAAGGCCCAAACCGAAAGCCGGCTTCATGGCCTCCTCTCCATCGGGATCGGAGGCCACATCAATCCCTGCGACCTGAGGGGCCCCTCCCATCTGCTAGGGAACTCTGCCCTAAGGGAACTCCAGGAGGAGGCCAGGGTCGATCTCGTGGAACCCCCGGAGTTTGTTGGCTTCGTCAATGACGATGGAACGGAGGTAGGGGCGGTCCACCTGGGAATTGTTCTCATTTGCAAAACAAAAGCCCCTCCCCAGGTCAAAGAGACGAAAAAAATGCGGGGAAGGCTGGAGCCCCTTGCCAAAGTCAAAAAGATGTGCGATTCTTCCCCCCTCTTCGAGACCTGGAGTAGCGAAATCTTGGCTTCTCTAGATTTCGAAGGCGGAAACGCTGTTCTATAGGGTCCCTAGGTCTCCTGGATGGGAGAGGAAAACGGATCCTTGGGTCAGCTCAAATTGAATGATTCAGGGCGGTCACCCCACTTCTGCGCAGGCATACCTGCACGTAAACTGCGGAACCGGAAGGCTCTTCGACTCTACAGATTCGTCTGTGGTTTGAAGGCCTCCTCTTTTCCGCGAGGGAATGGGCGCACCAGATCATGAAACGAACCATTCACTGGTATCTAAACGAATTGGAGGAAAACGAATGCCAGGGAAAGCAATGCTTTCAAGGACTACCGACAGCAGCTTTGAGCTCGATCGCGAAGAGATCTTTGATCTCCTGATGAATGCTCGCCAGGCGGACTGGGTAGAACTCGAAATGGTCAATGGCCAGAAACTCTCTGGAGCGATCATCTTCAACGAATTCAAGGGAACTGGGAGGCTGATCAACATCGATGATGAAATCAGCGTCGATTTCCGCGTTGATGATATCTCTTCTGTCAAACTCTAACCTGGGCCCAGACCTTTTCGTGAAAGCGGAGCAGGTTTCTATGGGAGACCTGCTCCGCTGCCATGTACGGCTTGTGCCATGCAAGGTTTGTAGAGAAAAGAAGTTCCTTCTCCCAGCCAGGCAAGACTCAAGCCCCCCTGACAATCCCGGCCACGCTCCCCGGAAAAAGCTCCCCCCCAAAAAACTCCCCCCCAAAAAAAAGGGAGGCCGTAGCTCGTCAGCTACGGCCCCTCCGTGGTGTTCGATGGCTATCCTGGGGAAAAGTGGGATGAGGAAAGGTACCAACCTGGTCGTCTGTAGGGGACGAAGCAAGTTCTTCGGACAGCCATCCTTACCAACAAGGCCTTGGCAAGCTATCGCTTACCAACCCCTCCCTATTGGTATCACCGCCCAACTGGACAACAAGATATGGGTAGAGCTCTTCCAGGCCAAGGGGTTTTTTGAAAAAATCCACCAGATCTTGTGGTCTCAGAGATACGCCCCAACAAGACTTTGCAAGGTCCTATGAATCAGCAGAAAACAAGGGTAATCGCAAGCCTATTGCTTTGGACTCTCGTTCAAGGCCCAAGCCTCCCCTCCCCCCGAGCGAAGGAGGACCCCAAGCATTTCGAACTCCAAATCCTTCCCGATCCCTGCCCTCCGGGTTTGAGTTATTGCTTTTTCCCCAGTTCAAACGAATCGGGGCTCGTAACCCTCGGAAACAACTCGGGATCCCCGGCCTTCACCCTCCTCCGCTTGCTATGGGTGGGGGGAAAAGCGGAATGGAAGCAAAGTCTCCTGGGGCCTCTCCCCCAAACATTCACCGACAAGAAGGTGCGACTTGGCCGGATCCCATTTCTGGGGGAGACTCCCAGCTTCGGGTTGGCTTGGGCAACCCCCAAGGGTACCCCTCGATTCTTCAACCGCGCCCCATTCCTCCAAACCTCGGTCATCGAAAAGGCTCCCCCACTCGGGGTCCCCATCCTCTCCACGGATCTAGACCGGGATGGCCTTCCCGAGCTTTGGGCTCTAAACCCTGACCAGGAAAACGAAGACGCCCCTCCCGCCATCCTATATTCAGCTCCCCTCACAGAAGAGCCAAGCAGGAGCCCCATTCCCAATCTGGGCATCGGGGGTGGCTTCGCCGGCGTCCTCGCCTTTGACTTTGATCAGGATTATCTCGAAGACTTCCTGCTCTTTGGGCCAGGGAAGCCGGCGACATTGGTCCTGAATCACGGGAACATGAATTGGACGGTCCCAGAAAGCGACAACCAGCCCCAGGGGAAAATCGGGTCCCGTCTCCAGGCAAAACAACTCTTCCTAAGCCCCAGCATGAGGGAGAAACAATGGCTTCTTGCCATCTCCCAAGAGGACCAAGCTCTTCTGCTCATGCGGGATGGAGTCGCCCCCTTCAAACCCCTCCTTCGTGATCTGGGGGCTCTGGCTCAGGGAATCCGTGATGCACGTTTTTTGGACCAGGACCTGGATGGGGAAATCGAGCTATGGATGCTGACGGATAAGGGCTTGGTCCGCGCCTCGCTCCAATCCCAAGAGATCCATCTTGTCCAAAGGATCAAGGGGGGCCGGAGGTTGTTGATCGGAGACATGGATGGAGATCTCGCCCCGGACTTTTGTGTTCTCCGAGATCAAAAAAAAGCCATCCTCTTGAGAAGCAAAACAAGGTCTGAACGCCTCAAACGAAGCATGACCATTAGCCTGGAAGGAATCGAAGAGTTCCCGCACGCCATGGGCGCTTATGTCGAACTCCTTGTGGGAGAGAAGGTCATCCAGAGGCACCGTTGGCCCCCTCTACGGAACGATGACGCCCTTACTCTCTTTTTCAGCCTGCCCAGCCCCCTCTTGGAAACTCCCAGCTTCCGAGTGACCTGGCCCGATGGCAATGTCAGCGAGAGCGAGGCGAAACCCGGAACCCACTCGCGCCTAAAGCATTAAACCGAGAAACAAAGGAGCGAACCTGGGAAGAGGGCATGCAAACATAGAGCAGCTCACGGTTCTTCAGGCTCCCCACCGTCCCCACCTTTCTCCCTTGGAGGTCATGGATCCCGATTTGGGCTCCCACATAGCGGCGATGCTCCTTCTCGAACACCAAAACCTCCCCCCGGCATGCCAGGAGTTCTTCCAAAGATTCCCGATCCATATAGCCCTCATCGTTGAAAGAAAGGACCAGGTAGGTGGCGCGAAGCTTGTTGACCACCTCCTGGAGAGCCTTTAGAGCACGGGGCTTGCTATTGAACAGGCTCTTCCGGCTTCGGCAGTCCTCCCTCTTGCAAGCCACCCCGTATACGGGGGGTTTGTCCCAACGGACAAGAGATTCCCAGATGTGGTAGTTTCCTAAGTAACTGTGCTGGTTGTAGGGGGGATCCAAATACGCAAGATCCACGGGAATTCCAGCTCCCTCCACAGCGTCCAGACAATAGGCTCGACAGGGCCCAAAGGGGGATCGCTCAATCAGCTCGGGCATCCTCAGCTCCAGGTCGTTCTTGGCGCGCGGTGCCCACTTCTTGAGATAGGCCATGTGCACCCCTATGGTCGAGTCTACGCGGTCAGCCGCCTCCATCAGGGAGGTTAGCGCAATCGCACGAAGCTCCGGCTCCAACCCCATCTCCTCGATGCGCTCACGAATCCCGTCCACCCTGGCCCCGTTTTTGGGCTGTAAAAAGCGACTTTTCCGGCAAAAGGTTTCGGTGAAATATCCATCCCTCGGAGGCACCCCTCGCAGCTCTTCCACCAGGGCCGCCCCCTTCTCCCACCAATCCTCCTTGTCCGCCTGGAGGTAGCAGGTGGCGAGGCAATGCGCGAAGCTAAGGTAATCGTTGGCGTAGACCGCGTATCCCTCCCTCTTGAGAGCCATTCCTACTCGAGAAGTCCCCGAAAAGAGGTCGAGGACTGTGCGGACTCCAGGGCAAGCCTGGACAACTTGGGTAATCCCATCCAGGAGCTTTCGTTTGGATCCTATGTATTTGATCAAAGCTTCCTCTCCCCAATCTCCCTAAGAACCGTACGGAGCGCCCGCCGCTCCTCCTCTCGCATGGGGACAAGAGCCCCCTTGAGAGCGCACTCCAGGTCTCCCTTTCCCGCCCCGAGAAAGCCATGCTCTTCGGGATAAACAAAGCGCCCAAAAAGCTCCATTCCCCCGAGTGCGTGATCGTAATAAGGCTCCGGCACTTCGACCCTCCGGGGGAATAGATAGACCTCGCTGCATGTGGCACCCAAATTGACCGCTGGGGTCATCCTGCGGTCCAGGAGCGCTCGGCACAGGGCAGCCCGCGAATGGGAGTTCCCCCCGGAGATCCGCACGAGCAGCAGAGGGAAGGCCCGACTTGGGGTGGCTGCATGTAGGACTTCACCTCCGACTTGGACCACTCCCAACTCCTCCCACTCGACCCTCGGCCAAACGGGACTTTTCTCCGGGAACAGGTGTAAGTGACAGAGGGGAATGGAAGCCGAAGCCCCCACGCTGTTCCCCAGCAGGGTTCCTCCATTCTCCTCGAGCAGCGCGAAGGCCTCCTGGAGGAAAGGCATGGGCCACTCACGGGGATGCCCCTCACGGGGCCAGAGCAGCCCATGGCGAGTTGCAAAGGGGTAGAGATTGGGTGTCAGGATCGCTTCCCGACCTGCCCAGAGGGCTTCCTCCTCGCGGATCCTCAACCCCCTGCTTTTCGCAAAATTCGGTCGATCTCCCCCTGGAACCCCTTCCCGGCTCCCACGGCTGGGGATCCATAAAACCTCAAAGGGAAGACCAAAAGCCGGTACAGAGCGGCGGCCCGCCACAAGCCCTTTTGGCGCCTCCACTAGGAGGTTCCAGAGTTTGTGCGGACCGCTCACAGAGAGAAACCTCTGCTTTTTTCATGGATCAGAAACGGACACTCCACTGAACCAGCCATTCGGTGTTCGCGACATCGAACTGGCTTTCTTCAACGGTGTTCACCTCGATGCTCATGTTCACGTTTTGAGTAATGTCCGTCCAAAGGGTGAGGGTATGCTGGAGGCGGTCATCAACCAAGGCTCGCGCAGCCGCAGAAGCGGAGGAAGCGGCATTGGCGAATCCATCCTTGAGATGCGCGTAACTGGCCCGGTAAGCCAAGCCCACTCCAGTGAAAAATTTACGCTGCTGATAATAGACTCCATCCAGCTTGAGCTTGACCCAGGGTCCCACGCTAAAGATATCCCGCTGGCCATTTCCGTCATCGCTGAACCAGAGTTCCGCGTCCAAACCAAGGGCAAAGCTGGGATCGTCATAATCGAGCCCTGCGAGGATTCCAAAACGACGCTGCTTCCCGGTTCCATTGAAAGCGGAGACATTCGAGCTCAAATAGCTTTTGTCGGCTGCGGAAAGCCTCCCAAACCGTGCAGCGAGCCCAATCTTGTATCCCAGATCGGGAGCTTCTATCCGACCCCGCATTCCCAGGCCAATCGAGACCTCCTTGGAGTTGTTCGCGTCTCCCCGCTGCTCATTGTCGTGGATAAAAGGAGACCCTCCGGTCAAGTTGTCCCCTGAGTCCCTGGTCGCCAGAGCAGACCCATTACTGAATGTAAAGCGATAGAAAAAGCCCTCCTCAAAGTCGCCGCCCAACTGAAGTCCCGTTATTTCATCGCGATAGAAAGCCGTTCCCGCAAGAGAATAAATCTCATGGCGCCGATCGAAAAAACCTCGCTCCCAGCGATAAAAATTCCCCACCTTCAAATAGGTGTGGGAGGGGTCCTCCATGTTGAAGAGGTTTCTCCCCAAGTTCCCGAACCGGAAATAGGCCTCATCGATATCAACCGAACCTTCGTCCTGGTCCCGAACTACCGGATCCATGGTAAGGGTGGAACGGAAGAAAAAGTCCTCGATCATTTCCACGCCAACATTGAGCCGGAAGCGCCGGATTCGGAACTGAGTCGCTCCGTTCACACCGAGGCGTCGTTCCGCCTGAGCATCATGGAATTGGAAGTCGAGTTGCCCCCCGATCTTCAAATTCTCATTCAAATCGGACATCAACCCCCCGGACCCGCCCTTCTGGAAGGCGAAGAGGGAAGAGGCGAACATTGCCGCAGCTACTGCGGAACAGAAGACCTGCTTCATTTGTTTCTCCCTAGAATGATTGCCTAGCAAGCCAGCGCGGAGAACACCCCTCATCCCGATGAAGTATTCCTGGAGCCAACGACACTCCGCGCAGAAAAAGACTTGCTCCCATCCGCCGATGGGGAGCGCTATGCTAGCGGTCCGCCCTCGCCAAGTCACGTTGGGAATGGACCCCGATCCTCTGGATCCCATTCGAGTCCCTGGGCGCAAGTTGACGGTAATTTTGGAACAACAACAGTGAATCTTATTTTCTTTGGAACGGACGACTTTCCTGTCCCATCGCTCAACGCACTCGCAGAAAGCGAGTTTCGCCCCTCCCTCGTCGTCAGCAAACCGGATTCTCCGCGGGGCCGGGGGCGTAAGATCTACCCCCAAAAAATCCGCCTCGTCTCGGAGACCCTCGAGATCCCCTGCGAGCAACCCCTTGATGTCCTCGACCCCGAGTTCATGGAAAAACTCCGGTCCCTGAAGCCGGACATCTTCGTCGTGGTGAGTTACGGAAGGATCCTAAGCCAAGAATTCCTCGATATTCCCAGTAAATACTGCCTGAACGTGCACGCCTCTCTTCTCCCGCTCTATCGAGGGGCCGCCCCCGTTCAACAAGCCATCCTCCATGGAGATCCCAGCTCCGGCGTCACGATCATGAAAATCGTAAAAAAACTGGATGCTGGCCCGATCCTCCTCAAAAAAGAGACTGAGATCGGGAAAAACGAGACGGCGGGGGAACTGTTCACCCGATTGGCAGGCCTCGGCGGAGAAGCGCTCCTTGAGGCGCTCCAGCTTATCAAAGAGGGAAAGGAGACCTTCGTAGAACAGGATGAGTCCAAGGCGACCTACGCCCCCAAACTGGTCAAGGAGGATGGGTTCATCGACTGGAAGCGTCCGGCACAGGAAATCCACAACCTGGTTCGGGCCTTCACTCCCAAGCCTGCGCCCCGAACCCGCTTCGGCCCTCGCAAGCTCATCATTCTCGAGGGAAGGGTGGAGGAGGACAATTTCGGCCTGGATGAACCGGGCCGGGTCCTTACCGCCGGAGAAGAGGGAATCCGTGTTTGCACGGGGGATGGTATCTACCGCATTCGTGGGCTCAAGCCTGAGAATGGACGCAAGATGACAGCTGGAGAATTTGTCCGCGGGCATCGCTTTCCCATTGACGCTCGCTTCGGTTGAGAAGCGAGCACGATTGATGAGTTCCCCAAATCGTAGTTCCAAGGCGAGCCCTGGGCGTAGGGCTGCCTGGCAGGCCCTCAGCTCATGGCTGACCATCGGCCCCGGAGATGCGAGACTTGGGTCTCCATCGAAACCCTTTCCACCAAAACGCTTGGAGCCACGGGATCGGGCACAGGCAAAACGACTCGCCGAAGGTTGCGTGAAACGTTGGGCTAGTCTGGAGCACATCCTCCGGGAGTTAGCAGGGGGAAAGCGCCCCCGGCCAAATGCCCTTCGAGCAGCCCTTTTGCTCGGGGCCTATGAGCTGCTCTTCGAGAAGGGATCCAAGCCTCACGCCACCGTCCATGAGGCAGTGACTCTTGCAGGAGAAGCTGCAGGAAAGGGGGGCGCCTCTTTCGCCAACGCCCTGTTGCGAAAGATTGCGGCAAGACCGGTCGCCAAGGAATGGCTCCAGGAGGCGGGGATCGCGGTCCGATATTCACTTCCCGATTCCTTCGTACAAAAAAAAATGGAGGAACTCGGTCCGGAGGAGGCCGAAAAGCTCTTCGAGATCTTTCTACAGCCGGCTCATCTATGCCTCCGGGTCCAAAGATTGCGGACCGATACCGACAGCCTTTGCGAAGCTCTTTCCTCCCAAGGGTTTTCTTGTGAAAAAGGGATCCACCCCGGGACCTTGGTCCTCCCCGACCCAAGCCATGGCGCAATCCTCGAAACCAAAGAGTTCAAAGGGGGGCTGTTCACGATTCAAGACTGTTCCCATGTCGAAATCGTGGACGTATTGGGTCCCCAACCCGGAGAGCGCATCCTCGACCTCTGCGCTGCCCCAGGGACCAAAGCGACCGCGATCGCAGAGGCAAGCAAGGATCAGGTAGAGGTATTTTGCTTTGACACGAACCAGAATCGCCTCCAGGGGATTCTCAGCGAGCGCAAAAGGCTCGGCCTGGGCAGCCTGAGGTTGCTGGGGAGCGTCCAGGAACTCCAAGCCCTTTGCCAGAAAAAGCTCATGGATCGTGTACTGGTAGACGCCCCCTGCTCGAATACTGGTGTTCTCCACCGGAGGGCAGAGGCACGCTGGCATTTCGCTCCCGACAAGCTGGATGGGTTTGTGGAAACGCAACGCAGACTCCTTGCGCAAGCGGCTGGGTACCTGAGGCCAGGTGGGACGCTCGTCTACTCCACCTGCAGCCTGGAACCAGAAGAAAATGAACTCCTGGCCCGGGATATGGCAGACCAGCTGGGTCTGAGACTTCTCTCGACCGAACGAATCCTCCCGATCCACCAGGCTCGCGATGGCTCCGGGGTCAGCGTTTTTCGAAAGTAGGGGAGAATCCCGCCCTGAGGTTTCCCGTTGGAAAGGGGTTTGGAAGAACGCCCTGTAACTGCTTAAGGCAGGGACGGATCATAGCTTGGAGCAGCCCTGGAAAGAGATTGACAGAGTGTCTCCTGCTCTCGGAATAAGGACTCTTTCCTTAGATGCTTTTGCTTGCTCCAGTCTCTTCCCTCGGAAAGGCCTCTGGGTAAACTCCCCTGCCATGAAGATCTCAATCGAATACTGCATGGTCTGAAACTACCTCCCCAAGGCTTCCGGTCTGGAAGCCGCCATAAAAAAAGCCTTCCCCGACGCTTCGATCGAAATGATCCCAGGAAGGGGGGGAGACTTTATTGTCATCGCTGACGGGAAAAAAATATGGGATAAGAATGCTGACAATTCAGGTTTCCCAGAACACGAAACCATCATCGCAAAGCTAGAAGGGATTTAACCCCGGTTTTGATGGATCCATTTGATCGGGTGGCCTCGAACCATTCGATAAAAGGCCAGAGGTTCATCATGGGCTCTTCCAATCCCCCGATTGAGATGAATTCCAAAATGCAACAGAAGGACGAAAAGAATCTCAACCAGCTTCACCTCGTCTTCGGCCTTCTATTCATTGGGAGTATCTTTTTGAGCCGCCAAGCCCAAAAACTACTCCCCACATGGAATGACCCTGAAATCCACCTCCTTTCGCTCGCCATCGCCTTTCTCTGGCTTGGAACGATTTTCCACCGCAAGGTCAAGGCACTGGACGATCGATGCAAGGTTCTCAAGGACAGATTGGAGCGTGCCGAAGCAAAAATCGACTGGCTTGAAAGAGAGGATGTAAAGAAAGGCAAGGGGTTTTGACACCTACCCCAAGAGATAATTCTGGGGGCTTGTTGGGGGTCTTTCGGAGGAACCCCCATTGGCGCAGGCTCTATCTCGCCCGCACAATCAGTCTTTTTGGAGACTGGTTCAATGCCCTTGCCATCATCCATCTCCTTGGGAATGGGGAAAGAGCTCCCGCCCTCGCCCTTGCAGTCGTCTTCGTCCTCAAACAGCTTCCGGTATTCCTCCTAGGCCCCTTAGCAGGAGTGGTTGCAGATCGAGCCCATCGAAAAAAGATCTTGATCACTTGCGATCTGTTGGCAGCGCTTACCGTCCTGGGCTTTCTTCTTACCAGCAAAGGGAACCTTCTCCCCATCTATGCTTTAACCGCGATGCAAATCTCCCTTGCGGCATTCGCCGAACCCGCAAGACAGGCTCTGACCCCCACTCTAGTGGGAATGGACGATCTTCTCGAAGCCAACGCCCTCAGCTCAGCGACTTGGTCATTGATGTTCACTCTCGGTTCAGCCATGGGAGCATTGGTTCTAGCCCTCGTTGGCTGGCGAGCAGCGATCATGATTGACGCGATCACCTACCTGCTTTCGGCCGGCATCCTCGCGGGACTCCCCTTCAACCTCACCCGTGCCCCCAAGCGTCTCCACGCAAAAGCAAAAGGAATCCTCTCTCTACTAGGATGGAACGATATCCGGGAGGGTCTCCGTTTCATTCGGAACCACCAGGATGTCCGACGAATCATCCTCGTAAAATTTGGCTGGGGATCGATGGGGGCGATTTCCCTTTTCCTCACTCTCCTAGGCACGGAAAAGGCTTTTCGCATCCAAGGGAGCGCAGACCTTGGAGTCGGGTTTCTTTGGATGTGCAGAGGGTTGGGAACGGGGATTGGCCCCTTTATTGCACGCTGGTATGCGGGAGACAACCCCGACCAACTCCAAAAAACCTTGACCTTCGCCTTCTTCGCTGCACCACTCCTCTACCTTGTGGTTGCTCTTTCCCCCACCCCATGGATGGCGGGGACCTTCGTTTTCCTCGCCCATCTGGGAGGGTCCACCCTATGGGTCATCTCCACGGTCCTCCTTCAGCGAATCGTTCCTGAACATGTCCGTGGACGGACCTTTGCTGCAGAGCTGGGGCTCGTAATGCTGAGTTCCGCCACGAGTCAGATTGTTTACTCCTTGCTCCTGGATAAAGTAGGACTCTCGCTGCGGACAACCATTTTCCTTGCCGCAACCCTCTGCCTGATTCCTGCCACGCTTTGGTTTTTTAGCAGGAAACGACTGGCAACTCAGGCAGCCTAATACGCAGGCGGCTTTTGCATGCAGAGCCTTACCCATTCCCCCCACTTCCCTCCAGGCTCTCTCTTTCTCGGTACGACCCGGAATCCCCCAAGGGTTTTGGGAGCATTGAATTCGCGGTGGAGTTTGATCTCCACTTCTGTTTTAGGGTGGAGAAAGAGAGTTGGAGCAGAAGCTGCAAACAGCTGGTGGCATCAGGAGCAAGCTTGAACTCTTGAGAGAAAACCGATGGACATGGATGCCGTTCCGGGCCTAGGAAAAACGCTGCTCCTTCCAAGGATCGGCCTCATTGTGGTAACCCCGTTGCTCCCAGTACCCAAGACGATCTTCAGCCATCCATTCGATCTCCACCACCCACTTACAAGCTTTCCAAGCATAGAGCCTGGGAACCACAACCCTTAGGGGACCGCCATGTTCTGGACTCAGAGGTTCTCCATCATGATGGGTCGCAAGCAGGACATCCTCCTCCAAGGCAACCTCTATTGGGATGCTCGTGTCATATCCCTGGTGGTCGGCAAAACGGACAAAGGCAGCGTCCGTCCTCACCCCCACCATTTCCGCCAAGCTTGCTAAGGGGACCCCCATCCATTCGTTGTCCAAACGCGACCAGGAAGTGACGCAGTGGAAATCACTTAGGGTCGTTTTCTTAGGAAGGCGAGAGAACTCTTCCCAACCCAACTCCAGGGCCTTGTCTACAAGCCCATGGACACGTAAGCGCCACGTGCTGGGATCGAAAACCAATGGCTTTCCCTCGTGGAGGACAGGAAACCGCCGAGTCAAGCTCTGGCCAGGTGGGAGTCGACGTTTCGTAGATGGATC
>DROQ01000240.1 GCA_011321845.1 Planctomycetota bacterium
CAGCTTGCCACGATCGAGAACAATGCGATCCCCCGGAAGCCCCACCACCCGCTTTACATAGTCCACCCCCTCGTTCACGGGACAGGACAGGATAACCACATCGAACCGTTCGATGTCCGAAAGGGAATAGCTGTACTTGTCCACCAGCAGTCGATCCCCATCATGGATGTTGGGGAGCATCGAGGAACCCCGCACCACCGAGAGTTGGAGGGCAAAGACCTGGAAAATCAGGAGGAGGATTCCGGCCCGGAGCAGATCCCCGGCCAACAGCGAGAGCAGGATGCCCCGCTGGGCACCTTTGGGATCTTTGTGGCCCTTGGAAGAGGATTCGTGATCGAACGCAGAGGGTTTCACCCTCTTTTTTTCGGTCGGAACAGGCTTGGGCCTGAAGCCCCGCCCCTACTTGGGTTCCCCCACGAGAAAAATCCATCCCCCCGTCAAACTCGCCAGGAGGACAAAACCCAAAAAGATCCAAGCGAGTCGAGAGTGGAATTTTTTGGGTACCCAACCCATGAAATGCATGAAGCCCGACAGAGCAACAACGAAAACCAGGACCGTAGCCGTGATCGCGAAACTCAAATGGATCCGCAGGGGTACCTTGGGAAAATTCCAATAGGCATCCATCGCTCCGGCGTAATGGATCGCTCCGTACAAGACGGGGAGAGTCCCAAGGGCAAGGCCGAGATGAAGCCTCCGTTTCCCCTTCCTTGCGGCCAAGACCACGAGGACCAGCATGAGGACCGTGGCCCCGAGGAAAAGGAACATCTCGAGATAGGGGGGAGCCCCTGGATCAACGAGAAGGGAGAGGAGGGAGGGCATGCCCCCATGATCAAGCTTTGCCCCCCGCAATCAAGGGCGAGCAAAATTCCTTCGCGTGATTTAGACCGGAAGAGGAGAACCGGAAAGCCAGGAGAGGATACCGGGAAGGTCCAGCTCCGCCTCCAGGGTTCCCAGGCGTTTGGCGGCGGACGGCATCCCGTAGACGACCGAGCTCTCTTCGTTTTGGGCAAAGGCTCTCCCCCCCGCATCCTTGATCGCCCCCAGCCCTTCGGCCCCATCATGCCCCATCCCGGTCATGAGGATGCCAACACTCTTATCCCCGGCCGCCTTGGCCACCGAGCGAAACAGGACCTCAACAGAGGGTTTATGACCACAGACCGATGCTCCCCCCCGGAGATCCACGCGGTATTTCCCCTCCCTTTCCACGAGAGCCATATGCATATCTCCCGGGGCAAGATACGCCCGGCAAGGCACCACGGGTTCCCCATGAACCGCCTCGTGAACAGGGATGGCCGCGACCGAATCCAAACGCTCCGCAAAGGACTTGGTGAAACCCTTGGGCATGTGCTGGGTGATCAGAATCGGAGGCGTTCGGACGGGGAGCTTGGCGAACAAATCCAACAGGGTCGCCGGCCCCCCCATGCTTGCTCCTACCGCGATGATCTGGCCAGGATCCCCTTGCGAACCCTCGAAATCCGCCTCGGAATGGATCCCTCCTTGGAGCGCCGCCGGTTTTCGCCGCCCCACTTTTGCCGTGGCGGCAGCCTTGACCTTGGCGACAAGGCAGTCCCCCATTTCCTGGAGAGTCTCTCCCTCTTCGCCCGTTGGTTTCCCCAGGCAATCCACCGCCCCCTTTGCCAAAGCTTCTACGGTTTTCGGAGCACCTTCCTGGGTCAAGGTGGAGACCATGATCACAGGCAGAGGATGACGACTCATCACAGCGTCTAAGAGAATCATTCCATCCATTCCGGGCATCTCGACATCCAGGGTTACGACATCAGGAACCACTTTCTGGATCTTCTTCAGGGCGATGGGACCGTTATGGGCTGTATCGACCACTAATACCTCAGGATCCTGTTCCAGGAGTTTTTTTATGGTGGCCCGCATCAAGGCCGAGTCATCGACAATCAATACCCGAATCGGATCCCTTGCCATGGATTCTCCTCAGCAACCTGAACGGGAGAGGGCCTTCAGGACACGCTCTTTTTCAAAGGGTTTCACCACATAGTCCAGAGCACCCGCCTGCATCGCCTCCAGGAGGTGGTCCCGCTGGTCGATGGCAGTTACCATCACGCAACGGGCCTTGGGACTCCTGGCCCGAATCTTCTTGAGGGCTTCGATCCCGGTCATCTCCGGCATCACGACATCCAAGGTGACCAGGTCCGGTTGGAGTTTTTCGTACATCTCGAGCGCCTCCTTCCCGTTCTCCGCTTCTCCCACGATTTGATGCCCCGCCTCCTCAAGGATCTGCCGGAGCAAAAAACGCATGAAGGGCGCATCGTCTACGATTAAAATTTTGAGCCCCATAAAGGATTCCTCCCAATCACCAAATCTCAAATTTCCCGGGGGGATTCCCCGATAATGCGAACCGTCACCACCCCTGTCTCCAGGTCCAACAAGATCATCCGTCCCTTTTCGCCACCCAGGCACATGCCTTTTACCTTGAAACCCGCCTCCTGGGCCGCCTCCTTGGCGGATTGGATATTACGAACCCCCAAGCCCCCCACGGGACCCGATGCCAAGTCCTTGAACATGGTCGATCCCCCAAAGATCTTGATCTCGAGCCGGTGTCGTTTCGCCCCTTTTTCGAGGAGGGCGTCTACAAGGGAGGGAAGCCCCGATTCGATATATTTTCCGGGAGGTGCCGCATGGTCCTCTCCTCCACTCGAAGGTAAAAGGCAGTGGACCAGTCCTCCCACCCGAACCTCGGGGTCCCAGAGAGTAAACCCAACGCAGGAACCCAGGACAGCCCTGAGCCCGCCGGGGGCAGAGGATACTACAAGGCCCCCAATTCCCACGTTTTGCACCACCCCTTTGGGGCGATCTCGGATTTCCAATTCGCTCATTCCCTCATCCCATCAAGAGGTCCATTGCTTCAAACCCTTCCCGAGTCGGCATCACATAGAGAAACCAGGAGACCTCTCTATCCTCGAAAAGGAAGCGAGAAGGGAGAATCAAAGCTTCGTTCGAGGTCTCGTACTGATCCACCAACAAGCCCTCCAGAATCGCTCCCCCAAGATCGTGTTGAATGTAGGGAACACTGGGAAGGATTTGACAATCAAAGGAGTTTGCGAGGTTCCCGATAAAGCTGCTGGAGACAATGTTGCCTGTCTCCTGGATCACCGAAGCTCCCATGGGATCAAGTTCCTTGGTAGTCCCGGGCGCCAGGGACAACATCTGGTCCACCAGGGAAAAGGCCGCCTCCTCGGGAAATCCCAGGAGAAGATGTCCGGGGATATCTCCAACCATCTGGTTGTAGACGGCCACCATGGACTCCTCCGCCCCCTCAATTCTCTCGAAGGCGTCTCCGATCGGGACTCTCAAAAAACCACTCGCTTCGATGTGGACGGTTTTCGAGAACCATTTGCTGAGAGATCTGGAAGCGTGCCCTGCCCCCGTCACGATGA
>DROQ01000241.1 GCA_011321845.1 Planctomycetota bacterium
ATTGGCTGCCTTCTCATTCTAACCAACTTGATGCACACAGGAACTTTTTTAGAGGGGTTACCCCAGTTCATTGAGCGGGTAGGACTGGATGACTACATCCCTCTATTGCCCTTCGTTGGTTTTTTGACGGCAATGCTGGCGGAAAGCCGCCCTTTGGAGAGGGCGGCAGAGTATCGTGTTGTGTTAGTTGTCGCCTCATGGGCCCTAGTTCTTCCTCCTATGTGGGTTTTGCGGTACTACTATAAGTAGTTGATCAGTGTGACCTTCTCTGCTATCCGCCCAACGCATAGGTTTTTCTGTGTGATCGACCCCGGGGTCACCAATTCAGATGAAATGGTTAGAGGGTTAGCATTGAACAATCGCCATCTTGACAAGCAGGTTCGCCCCCTCGAACTCTCCCATTCAATCGTTTTTCTTTGCGCTCCCGTCGAAAAGGTTTTTCGGGGGCGTCCGGGCCATCGCAATGCTTGCTGTTATCAAAAATGGGATTTGCCTAGAACTCGGTTCTGGCCGCACCGAATGTTCCCAAATGGAAAAGCTTGAGCTTCATGTCCATTTTAAAAAAATTCCAATGGCTTCGGCCCGGCTTCTTCATTCTTTCTGCGAAACGAACGAGCCATATCGTAATGGGGGTGGGGTGGTTGAGGCTGGGGGCAGCCCGAGGAAGGTTTCAGCCCTAATCGGAATCCACCAAGGCCTTTGGCCGACTTCGCCGAAGGCGCCTGAGGCCAAAGGCCTTGGTGGATTCCGAGCCGAGCGGAGAAAGAGAGAAACCCCACGGGATGGACAGGACCGGGTTCAGTGGACTTGCAACGCCCCACAACCTGCTCGTGCACGAAGCAGTTGCCTCAGCGACCCGGAAGCGAAGGGGGCTTGGGCAGGCTGTCCAGGCGGTAGCCGGATCTTTGCAGGATCCTGGCCACCTTGATCCAGTCCCGGACTCGATCCTCCGCGGCGTAGACGCGAAGTTCGACCACCAGGGCCCTGGGGTCCAGGGGGTTCTTCTTCTGGATCTCCCGAGCGACCGCGAGAGCCTCCTTGAGCCGGCCTCCTTGGACGAGCAGTTCCCCCTTGTGCTGGAGCAGGTCCTGGTTCACCAGGCCCCGGGCGATCGAGGCTTCCAGGAGGGCGAGGGCTTCGTCGAGGCGGCCGCCCGTCCTGAGGATCTCGGCGGCGGTCCGATAGACCAACATTTTGGGAGCGACCATGGCGAGGCAGGAGAGAGCCCAGGCACGCCCCTGGTCCAGGTCTCCCTGCGCCCCCGTCGTCAAGAAGGCCCCCCGATAGGCCCGGGCGATCAGGAGCCGGGCAAAGGGGTCCTTCCAGCGCTCGTCGACGTAACGGCCGACCAGGCGCAGGACGCGGCGGGTTTCTCTTGGAACTCGCCGGCTTTCCAGGTTGCGCACGTGCGCCTCGAAGAAGTTCTGGAGGAGGGGTTGGTAGCGGCTGTAGACCCTCCTTCCATGTTCCAGGTAGCGGATGGCCTCCAGGTTGCGTTTCTCGCGGAGGGCGATCTCGCCCAGGCCGCTCCAGGCGCGGAAGGACTTGGGGTTTTGCGCGGCGGCGGAGGACCAGAGTCGCTTGCCGCTCCACCAGTCGAAGTGGCGCAGGGTGGATCGGAAGCCCAAGGCGAGCAGGGCGACGAATGCGACCCCGATTCCCAGGCGGCGGAGGACCTCCCTTGGGCGCTGGTCCAGCCAGAGGAAGATCCCCAGGACCCCGATGGCGAGAAAGAGGCTGGGGACATACATGCGGTGTTCGGCGAAGGGGACATTGAGGGGAACAAGGACCCAGGGCATGGCGAAGGCCAGGGCGCCGAGAATGGCCACAGCGCGAAAGGGGTGTTTACCCTTGTGGAGGAACACGAGGAGGGGGATCCCCAGGATCCAAAGGATCCCGGCGAGCACCAAGGGATGGTCCCAACCGAGGCCGAAGAAAGTGGGATGGTCCACGTTGAGATCGAGAGGAAGGACCCAGAGGAAGAAAGCCCGGGGGAGGGCCACCGCCATCTCCTGGATCTGGTCCACGAGGCTGCGGGTCCCACCCGCCAAGGGATCCCCCTGCACCTTCATCACTTGCCAGGGGACGGTGGTCAGGTGGAAGAGGGACTTGCGGAGTTGTAGATAGAACAGCACCAGGAGGAAGGAGGGCGCCGCCAGGAGCCATTCCCCTGTGCCTGGAAACCCAGCCAGGAACCCCTCCTCCCTCTGCTCGGGGCGAGGGAGCAGGAAGGCGATCATCAGGACGACCCCGGGGACAAGCACTCCGGTTTCCCTACCCAGGCAGGCAATCAGAGTCCCGGCCAGGAGACCAAGCGCTCGAACCGACGGAGTTCGACCGCCGAACCAGGCGATGGCTGCAAGGAGAAGACCGAGCGCAGCGATGATCTCCGAACGGGAGGAGACGAGGCAGAGCGTCTCGCTATGAAAGGGGTGCAGACCGAAGGCCAGGCTTGCCAACAGGGCGAGGAGGGTGCTGCGCCTACTCTCGAATCCCTGCCTCCTGATGAGGACCAGCAAAAGCTGCAGGAAAAGGGCGCTGACCAGGAGATGCTGGACCAAGTTCCCGAGATGGAAGTAAAAAGCGTCCCCCCTCCCAAGGAAGTGGTCGAGGGAAAGAGTCGCGAGGACCAGAGGGCGATACATTCGACCCGCGTGGGCCGAGAAGAGATCGGGGTTGACGAAGAACTGGGGGAGGTTGGCGATCTCGCGAATCGCCGGGTTCATCGCGATGGCGTGCTGGTCGTCGTAGAGGAGCGGCCCAAACAAAGCGGTCACGTGGAAGGCTCCCACCAGGAGGAACAGCAGGCCAAAGGCTGTACGGGTCCGAATCACCCTCCTTTCATCGACCAACAGGGAAAGCTCGATGTAGTCGATCTTTGGGGCTCAAGCCCCGGCCCCAGGACTGTCGATAACCACAACACAATGGCATCCCCACGAATCCTTCTTCTCACGCAACAACTCCGAAATGTCCGCTCGGGTGTCGGCACCTACGCACGCATTCTCTGTCGCGGGCTCTCCAAGCTGCCCAATGAGATCCACGTGGCGACCTGGGAAGACGAATGCGACCCGCACAACTTTCCAGACCTCCATTTCCATTCCCTGGGGTCCAAACCTCTCTTCGATCCCAGCCCCGGGGCCTTCCTCACCCTCTCCAGACGTTTCGCTCGTTTTCTCACCCGGGCTCCGCTCAACCCCGAGCTGCTCCACTTCCTGGATGCCCGCGAAGCCTTCGCCCCCCTGAAACACAAGCTGAGGCGAGAGGGCTGCCGATGGATCGGGACCATCCACGACGATTACGCCGCCAAAGCTCCCAGGACTCCCAGGGCCTATTACGGTGCCTGCGGAGATCCCCTGCGCCGCTGGCTCTGGTATTCCTACCTCCGCTCCCTGGAGAGGAGGACCTACCCCCAACTCGACCTCTGCCTCTCCAATTCCGAAGCAACGACCAAAGCGCTTCGAGACGCCTACGGGCTCGATGGTTCCCTTTTTCAGACCATCCCCTTGACTCTCGATCGGAGCATTCCCATTCCGGAGGCCAAGGTGCTCCAAGGCAAACCCGCCATCTTTTTCGCCGGAGGCAACTTCTGGCGCAAGGGGCTCGACCAGGTCCTCCTGGCCTTGCAAATCCTCCGAGGCAGGGTCCCGGATCCGGTTCTCCACGTCGCCGGACAGGATAAGTGCCTCAGGGGATTCAAACGCATGGCAAGGGATCTCGGACTCGAAAACCGGGTCCACTTCCACGGGAGAGTCTCTCCCCAGGAAGTCCGAGCGATGATGGCAGGGAGCGATCTCTTCGTCCTACCTTCCCAGACCGAAGCACTCGGGCTGGTCTACCTCGAGGCTTTCGCCGCCGGGATCCCGGTGATTTCGGGAACCGAAGGGGGGTGTCGGGAAATTGTCATTCATGAACAGAGCGGACTCCAGGTTCCCAATGGAAGACCAGGGAGGCTCGCCCTCGCCATCGAAAAGCTGCACCGCAACGGCAACCTCCGCCGCAGACTGATCGAGGGTGGGCGCAAGATTCTGGAGGAGCGGAGCCAGGCGGCCCTGTTCGCCTCGACGCTCAAGGCTTATGGACTCGCCAGTTCCCCGCTTCCCAAAACAGCCCCGGCACCTTCCCCTTCGCATGTCGCGCTGACGCCCGAGTCCATTCCCTCTCCCGCTTCCATTCCCGCCTCAAGAGAGGAAAACCTCTCCAAGGCGTAGCGAAGCCTTTCGGCGACAGCATCGACGGAGAAGCTCCGCTCGTAACGGCGCCGGGCAGCATCTCCGATCCTCTGGAGCAATTGAGGGGTCTCCCTGAGGTTGTCCAGGGCCCTGGCCAAAGAGCTGGGATCACCGACCGGGACAGTCATGCAGTCTCCTCCTGGCTCGCAGAGAGTGTTCACCGCCGAGGTGTCCCCGGTCAAGACAACCCGCCCCGCCGCAAATCCATGGACGAGTTTGTAGGGAATCACCCTCCCTGCCTTTTCACTGGTCCCGAAGACCCCTGCGACGACTTGGACCCGCTCCATGACTCTCAGTACCTCTTCTGGGTCGAGCCAGGAGTGAACGCTGAGGATGCGCTTGGGTCCAAGAGCCATCGCCTGGAGCCTGGTTTCCTCGGTGCCCCCCACAAAGGTGAGCCTGGCGTGATTACAGCGGGAAACCGCGGAGAGCAGTGTTTCGGTTCCATGCAGGGGAACTCCCGTCCCGAGGTAGAGGAGGTCGATGGTCCCATCCTGGATCCGGGGCAAAGGGAGCTTGTTCTCCGGCGGATGGGGCAGGGCGATGGGAACGAAAGCAATCCTCTCCTTGGAGACCCCTGTAAGCTGGGAACAGAACTCCCGATTCTCCGGGGTGTCCACAAGGATCAAGTCGGCAGCTTCACAGGCACGCCGATCCAAACGAGTGAGGACACGATCCATCCACCCTCCCCGGTGGAAGATGCCACGATCTCCGATGATGGTGTCCTGCAAAGAAAAGAAGAAGTCCAGGAGGATGGGACCGTCGAAACGTTTGCGAACCAAGGGGATGGCGAAGTGACCGGGGTGCCCCACGAGGACCGCGACATAGGGACCCTTGGCCAGGGCTCTCCTCAGGGCTCTGTCCAAAGCCCGCTTCCCACCCAGGATGCGCCCGCCCCAGCGCAAAAGGGCGAAGGGGTCAGTGAGAGCTTTTTTTCGCTCCCCGCTCGGAGGCAGGACCTCCACTCGTAAAGGCTCTACTTGGAACCCAAGACGCTCCAGGGCGAGAACCAGTACCTCCTTGCGTGGATAACCAGGGCCTTCGTCATAGCTCCCGAAGAGGAGGATCCGAGGTTTCATCCCCCTCCTCCCTTCTCTCCCGCCCCCTTCCCTTCGTCCCCTTCATGGGAAGAAAAAGGGAAGGGCCTGTCGAATCGCATTTGAGCGATCTGTTCGGAGATCAAACCCAGAGAGAACAGGACCGAAGACTGGACCAGGAGCAATACCGCCATGTTGGTGAACCGATGGGTCGTCCACCAGGTGATCAGGTACCACGCGACTCCCAGCCCGGCCACCAGGGCTGAAAGGGGGAGGAAAACACGAAGTGGCGCGAAAAAGGTCGCCACTTTGAGAATGATCAAGAAAAAGCGGGACCCATCGGCGAAGAGATGGATCTTGGACTTTCCTCCACGCCTACGAACACGAAAGGGAATGTATTTGACCGCGAACCCCGCCCGGAACATGGCAAGTGTAATCGTAGTGGGATAGCTGAACGTGTTGGGAAGAAGATGGACAAAGGAACGGAGCGCGTCCGCCCGAACGAGCCGGAACCCACTGGTGAGATCCGGGATCCTCCTGTGCGTCACATAGCTCGCCAGACCGTTATAGATCCGATTGGCCAGGTTCCTGTGGAAGGCCCCCCCACTCCCATCCCGCGACCCCACGACCATGTCATACTCCTTGGCCCACTCCAGCATTCTGGGGATCTCGTGGGGAGGATGCTGCCCATCTCCGTCCATGAGAAGAATCCACTCCCCCTTGGAGGAGCGAATCCCTCTCTTGATTGCAGCGCCGTTTCCGATGTTCGTGGGATGCCTGAAAACCTTGGCCCCCATCTCTCTGGCCAGGTTTCCCGAGCCATCGGTCGAGCCATCATCGATCACAAGAACCTCGAACTCATGGTCCTGACAGGTCTCAAGAACACCGAAGAGTTCCTCGAGCAAATTCCCGAGGTTTCCGGCTTCATTGAAAACCGGGAGCACAATGGAGACGAGGGTTTTTGTATGCTTCTTTGTGGGCTCCTTCGAGACCTTTGCCGGGCGGCGGTCCTTGGGGGCGATGCCATTGGGGAGGAGCTGCTCTGGCTGCTTGATTTCGGTTTTCTGGCCCATGCCCATTCATCGGCAAGCCTGGAGACAATATTGAGAAGCCAAGAGGGCAAATGGGCCTTGGCAAGGCTTGATTGGGCTCTTTGCCGGGATCGGAGGAGAAACCTTTCCTGGGATCAAAAAAAAACCCGGCAAATGCCGGGTTTTTTCCGAGGGCTTCAAAGCCCTTTGCCGATCCTGAGGATCAGTTGACGACGGTCCAGGTCGTGCCGTCCGCGCCCGTGGTGTTGATGGCGACGGAGTGGGACATGGAGGTCTTACCCGAGAGCAGGGCAGCCGTCCCCGCGGGGGGGTTGGTGGTGCCGCTGTAACGCTTGGTCACGTTGTTGTTCTGCAGGATATCTCCAGCCTGGTTGATGAAGAAGGCGCGCTTACCGCTGTTCCCGTAGGAGGACGGCCAGGCGTAGCAAGCCCAGAGGACCTCGGAAAGGGAGGCGTCGACCGCGGGGTAGGAAGCGGTCGTGGCGGCTTCGGCCAGCCAGGAAGCGCCGGCACCGGGCAGGTACATCTGGAAGTAGTAACCGGAGCGGAGAACGCGTCCGCCGGAGTCCAGTTTACCGAAGGCCCCGGAGAGCAAAGCGGGCGAAAGGCGAGTCGAGCTGGCCGAGACCGTCGTCGTCGAGCCGGTCTTGACTCCGCGGACACCCGACAGCTCCTGGAAGTAACCATACTCGCCGGCGCCGTTGGTGTTGCCATCGATCGTGCCCGAAGCCTGGAGCTGAGCCTGCGAGGAGCTCAGGTTCTTGAGAGTGGCGATCGCGGCGGATTCATTCGCGTTGATCCGCGCACCCATCAGGTTGGGAATGGCGATTGATGCAATAATTGCGATGATCGCGACAACGATCATCAGTTCGATCAGTGTGAAACCAGATTGTTTTTTACTCATGTTGCGAGCTCCTTGAGTTTTTATCACCCGAAACGGAAACCTCTCCATCCTTCTTGTAACCGGAAGGTCTACCTGCCTGGGTTTGCCTTTGGATCGGCCTTGGCATTCCCCTCAGCCCCCCCCTGCAGGATTCCTTTCCACATGCCTTCTTTGTCCCACTTATCCCAAAAAGCCCTGTCTCTACGAATCAGACAAGCCAGGACCCTTTTGTTCAATGAAGCGGCACGCCGAAGCGCGTCCCCAGCACTATCGGGCTCCCCACCCGAGATCTTGAGCGAAGAAATCCGATAAAAAGTGTAAACGTCTTTCTTGGAGATGGACTCGTAACTGGAAAGGGCCTTGTCACGGTCCCATTCGGCAACCACATCCCCACAATATTTTTTCTTCTCGATGTCCTTTCCCGCTTTCTCGAAGGCGGTTTTCCATGAAGCCTCACGCGCTTCAATCTGTCCGAGTTGATTGTGCGCACGGGAGTTCACCAGATACCAGCGCGTGTCCCTCCGGCTCTCTCCGACGGCTTCCAGGATTTGAAGGGCTTCTTTGGCTTTTTTCCGGATGATGAGGATCTCTGCCAGATTCATCCGTGTCTTCGCTTTCAGGGCTTCATC
This sequence comes from Planctomycetota bacterium, assembly GCA_011321845.1. Classification (GTDB taxonomy): domain Bacteria; phylum Planctomycetota; class UBA1135; order UBA1135; genus HyVt-539. The sequence continues at coordinate 7,831 of DROQ01000241.1, forward strand.
ATCCCCGCAGACTTTGAGGGTCTCACGATACCAGCGCTCAGCCCCCTCAAAGTCCTCTCGGACCCAATCGGCGAAGCCCCGCATCTCCCGGGTAATCGCGAGACCCGGCATGATCATCTCTACCTCGTCCAGCCGCTTCTCCGCCTCTCGGAGCCTTTCCTCACGGAATTTATGGATCTTTTCTCCTGCTCCCGAGGAGTTGAG
>DROQ01000242.1 GCA_011321845.1 Planctomycetota bacterium
GGGGCGATCGTGGAGCAGTACGAATACGATCCCTTCGGGAAGCAGAGTGTGTACGACGGGACGGGGAATGCCCTGGGGGGGAGCGCCTATGGGGTGGTCTATGGTTTCCAGGGAAGGCGGCATGATGCGGAGACGGGGCTGATGTACTTCAGGAACCGTTACTATGATCCGCATTTGGGAAGGTTTTTGACGTTGGATCCGATTGGGGTCTGGGGGGATGCGGGGAATTGGGGGAATGGAATGGGGTTTGTTAAGTCAAATCCTATTTTGTTAGATGATCCTTTTGGTCAAATGGGGCAACAAGGAGGGGGACCCAATAAAATAAATAGCCAAAATCAAAGAAAGGATTCAAGTTTTAAGCAATTTCAGGAATCCAAGGGAGATCCCGGCATACTTAAGAAATTCCTAAATGGATTAGAACAAGTGGGGAAAAGAGCGATAGGGGTTGAAAAAAAATATTGAAGGGGATTGTAGCGGGGGTCAAGGAATGGCAAAAAAACCAAAATAAGACGGCTATTCCAAAAAAAGATCCCATCTTAGTTCCCCAACCTCCTGAGGAACCTTTTAAGGGAATCGGTGATGGTGTGTATAAGCGGATTTTTGGAATTGAAACCCCCCCATTTTGGAGATATGGGAAATCATGTTTTTTTTATCTTGCGAGGTGGTGCGGGGGGTGGGGTCAGAAAATGATTTTGGGGTCAGGTTCGGATTTGTAATTAGATTTTAAAGGAGTGAAAAAATGACAGGAAGGCGTTTTTCGGTTCCCATTCTTTTTTTCTTTGTTGGGGGCTTCCTTTTTACGGAGGGATCTCGTTTTTTACAGGATAATAGGGTGTTTCAGCTTCAGGCCGGATGCCAACTTACAATTGGAAGTGGAGAGCTGGGGCAAGGGATTTATTTGAAAAACCAGGAAAAAGGCAATGTGGTTTTTTTAGGGTTCTCGCCCACCAAAGACCCTTTGATTGTTTTAAAGAATGGTGTTTACCAGGTGGGGGCTGGTGTTTCCCCAAAGAAGTGTGTTCTTACACTTCAACGCCTAATTAAGGGGGAGACGAAAAATGGGGTTAGGATGGAGCTGGATAAAGGGAGTAATTTTTTAAATGTCTATGACAATGCTGGGTCCTTAGTGATCAACCAAAGGGTAGATTTGAAACCAAAAAAAGCCGTTATCGGTTTGTATCAAGGGGATGCAAAAGGAGGGGTCGAACGATCCCTCATTCTTTCCAATGAACCTCAGCGAAGGCTTTGTGGTCTCTATCTAAAAGACCCATCCGGGCAAATGATCTTGGAGAAAAGCCAAGACCATGCTGTCATTGAGGGGATGATGGAGAATGAGGAGCCGGGAAAGAAGAGGTTTCATTTGTTCGTAAATAAAAATGGGGATATCGGCTTTGAATCCATTCGAGGGGACCTAAGGGGGGTTGCCATGTTGGATCAAAAAGGAGAAGGCGCTGGGTTTGCAGCCATCAAAATGCTTTCTCACAAGCCTTCGCTCATCACGATGGGGGTTTCTAAGGAGGGAACCCCTCGAATCCAATTGATCAAGCAGGGAAAGGAGGTTAAGAAGATTGATGGGGAATAGAGGTAACCCCAGGTCGGCCTTTTCCAATGCTTGGAAAGGCTAGTCCAGGCTCCGGAGGGTGTCGGCAAGATTTGTTAGGGATAGAGAGGATGCTGGTCCCCTATTCTTCCTTCAAAGGGATTGTAGGGTCCAAAAACCCTTCGGGGAAACTTGGTTTCCTGTAGAGGAAGGACTTGGAACCAGGTTGGGATGGGAAACGGGGCGTTCAAAGAACCCCGGGATTCTGGCTCTCCGGTCGCGGCGAAAGCTCGGATGTGTTTATTGTTCCATTACCCCCATCCTCCAGCACTTAGGAAGCATCGACCTTCTCGCCGTTGCGGAACGCGGGGCTTGCGCTAACGTATTGCGGCCTGTGAAGCTACTCTTCTATCTTTTGATTCCGTTGGCGGCCCTTTCGGGGGCGTTTTTTGGGGTGAATCCTCAGGGAGGGCAGGGGAAGAAAAACGAGGGCAGTCTTCCGCCCAAGATCCTTCTGGGGCCGGGGGACACGCCCTTGGACGAGGCCTTCGATCCGGTTTTGCAGCCCTGGGCCTTTGTTCTTCCGCATATGCCGGTTCCGGACAACCTGGTGGGGATTCGGGCCAAGGACTGTGGGGTTTGTCACACCAAGATCTACGCGGAGTGGAAGGCTTCGACGCATGCGCACGCGCTGTCGGATTTGCAGTTTCAGGCTGAGCTGGCCAAGGCGGACTCGCCCAAATGGCTCTGTCTCAACTGTCATATTCCGCTCGAGGATCAGCGGGAGAGGCGCACGCTTGGGCTCAAAAAGGGGGACATTCTCCGGCCGGTTACTTGGCCCAATCCCAACTTTTCTCCGGCGCTCCGCAGCGAGGCCATCACCTGCGCGACCTGCCATCTCCGGGTCGGCAAGGACGGCAAGAGTTACATCCAGGGACCTCGGGGCAGCAAGCTCTCCCCGCATCCGGTCCGCAAGGATCCGGAGCGGCTGCGCGCGGTCTGTCTCCGCTGCCACGATCCCCAGGGGGACCGCGTGACCCCCAACCTCCTCTGCTGGTTCACGACGCGCAAGGAGCTGGAGGAGGGCGGCGGCGAGGCCACGAGCTGCGCGGACTGCCACATGCCGACGACCAGGCGGCGCCTCATGGAGAGCCACCCGGATTTGCCCGTTCGCGAGGTCCATCGCCACACCTGGCCGGGGGCGGGCATTCCCAAGGAGTTCTCCCTCCTGGACGGAGTGCTCGGCAGCGGTTGGAGGAGCGGCCTCAGCGTCCGGGTCCAGCGCAGGGGGAACCGGGTGGTGGTCCGCCTAAGCAACGAGCACGGGGGCCACTCGGTTCCCACCGGCGACCCGGAGCGCTTCGTCCTTGTGCGGCTTCGCTCCTACGATCTTCAAGGCCAGCTCATCCGTGAAGCCAAGGAGCGCATCGGCCAGACCTGGAAGTGGAACCCCGCGAAAAAGATCGGGGACAACCGCATCGGTCCGGGCGAAACGCGCAAGCTCTCCTTCGACGCTCCGGCCGCCTCGAAAACCGTCCTCGAGATCCTGGCCTGTCGTCTCAGCCACGAGAGCGTCAAGAGCATGATCCAGACCAAGGGACTCAACGAAAAGCTCCTCCCCGGAGCGAACAAGAAGGTCAAGCAGCTTCCCCGGATCTACCCCTACGCTCTGTATCTCTACCAGGCGGCCTGGGAGGGAGACGCGCCCAAACCCAAGCTGACCGCCCCCAAAGCCTTGATCCAGCTCTCCAAAAAGGAGCGGCTGATCCCCCCCGAAAAGCGGGGCTACTAAAGGGAGACGCAGCGGGAAAAGGCAGTGCTGTCCAAGGTAATCCGACTCTCTCTCCGAAACCCCTTCCTTTCCCACCGAAACCTGCATCCTAAACCCAAAACCCCACCTTTGAAAATCAGGTTCCGCTTGTCCACTTCCAAGGTTTTGGGTTTTCAGACTTAGGTTTGGTAGATTTGGAAAAAGCGATCTTGGACAGGCCTGTGGGGAACAGGCTTTGGGGGTTAGGAGGCCTGGGCCTTCTCCTCTTGGAGCCAGCTGAGGGCGTCCTCGTAATTGTCGAAGAACTTGACCTCCCCGGAGGTGAACCAGGATCCCACCCTGGCGGCGAATTCCTGCCATTTTTTGTTGCCGTAGATGGCGATCTTCTCGAACTTGTTGCCGTGCTTGAGCCCTAATTTGAAGTCGTCCCAGGCGGCCCTCGGCTCCCAGCCCTCCCACTCCGTTCCATCGAAGAGGACGTCGACCTTGGGATGGGTGAGCCCCTGCAGAGCCGAATCGATCATGGGGGTAATGATCCCATAATCCTCGTGGGTCAGTTTGCCGACGGCCTTGATCCTGAAGAAGATGTGCTCGCCTACCTGCTCCATGCCGATATGGAATCCGTGTTTTTTCACTTTCATGTTTCACCTTCCTTGGGGGGTGGGGTTTCCGGGTTATGCCGAGGAACAAGCCGGAATCGTCCGGGGGTCGGAAAAAAACAAGGGAGGACTCGATTTTTTTGAAAGAAGGAGTCTCTGCCTTCATCTTGGACGCCCGGGCCCCCTCGAAAAACGTCCTCGAGATCCTCGCTCTCCGTCTCAGCTAGGAGAGCGTCAAGAGCATGATCCAGGCAAGGGGCTCAACGAGAAGTTCCTCTCGGGCGCAAACAAGAAGGTCAAGCAGCTTCCCCGGATCTATCCCTACGCCCTATCTCTTTAGCGAGCGGCCTGGGAGGGAGACGGGCCCAAACCCAAGCTGGCCATTCTCCATGCCCAAGCTGGCGGTCCCCCCAGCCCGGATCCAGATCTCCATTGAGGAGTGGCTGGTCCCCCCGAAAAATGGGGGGATTGAACTCAAAGAGCCGTCCCCAAGCCCGCGGCGCGCAGATCGGCTTCGTTGGGGCCTTTTCCTCCGGAGCAGCAGGCGGCGAGCTTGCCATCGATGGCGACGGCCGGGATGGTTTGGATCCCCAGGTCTTTGGCCCGGGCGGCGGCTTCGGGGGCATTCATGTCGAGGATCTGCACTTCGCAGGAAGGGCAGGCGAGGGACTTGACGAGTTGGATGGTCTCCTCGCAGAGGGGGCAACCGGCGCTGAAAATCTCGACTTTCCTTGTTTTGCTCATGATGTTCTCCTTTTTCTGGTTTTGTTTTCCATGGCTTCGAGAATGGGGCATTCGCTTACCGAGCCTTCGCCGCGGCAGGCGGTGGTGAGTTTTTTGAGGGCCCGCTTCATGCGTTGCAGGTCCCGGATCTTGGCTTCGATGGCTTCCAGCTTGGCCTGGGCCTGGCTCTTGACCTGGTCGCAGGTGCTGCCAGGGGTTGCGCGGAGGGACAGCAGTTCCTTGATCTCTTTGAGGGAGAAGCCCAGCTCCTTGCCACGCTTGATGAAGCGGAGGCGGTCGATGACGCCCTCGGAATACTGGCGGTAGCCCGAGGGGCGGCGGAGGGGTGGTTCCAGGAGGCCCTCCCGCTCGTAGAAACGGATGGTCTCGATTCCGACCTGGGCCTCCTTGGCCAGCTTTCCGATGGTCATTCCTCTCATGACGGCTCCTGTTCGGGATGGGGTCCCGGCTGCTGTTCATGTTTTAAGATCCGTACCTTACTACAGGGTCCAGAGTTTTTCGTTTTTTTTCGCCGAGGCCGGGTCCCGGGGATTTGCCGGGCCAAATTGTCCCAGAGCTTTGCATGGGGAGGCAGTCCGGCTAGCCTCTCGGGGTCGTTTGCTATGGGAGGCTGCTTCGGCCTTCCCCTGGAGCAGAGCTGAGGGTTGGTGAAGGGTGTATTTCGACTACTTCAATATCGCGGCCTTTGTTGTCCTGGGGATCCTGTTCGTCGTCGCGAACATGGTCATCCTGGCCCTCGTGCGCCCCAAAAAGCCGAGCGAGGAGAAGCTCGCCACCTACGAGTGCGGAGAAGTTTCCCACGGCTCCTCCTGGGTGCGCTTCGACATGCGCTTCTACACGATCGCGCTGATTTTCCTGCTTTTCGATCTCGAGATCGCCTTCCTGGTGCCCTGGGCCTACGTCTACAAGAAGATGGGCATGATCGCCTTCATCGAGGGCGGGGTGTTCGTGGGCATCCTCTTTCTCGGGCTGGTCTATGTCTGGGCCAAGGGCGACCTGGACTGGGTCAAGAGCCTGTCGGCGCAGAAGGGGGCGGAGGCCAGGCTCCCGGAGGAGGTCCAGGCCGAGTTCGGCGAAGCGCCTGGCCAGGAACAGGGGCCTGAGGAGGTCTGATGGGCGCACTCGAACACAGCCTTCCCGAGAACGTGCTGACGACCTCGGTGGATCGCCTGGTCAACTGGGCGCGGCGCTCCTCGGTCTGGCCGATGACCTTCGGCCTGGCCTGCTGCGCGATCGAGATGATGGCGGTGGGTTGCGCCCACTACGACCTGGACCGCTTTGGGGCGGGGGCCTTCCGGGCGACGCCGCGGCAGTCCGACCTGATGATCGTGGCGGGGACGGTGACCTTCAAGATGGCGGAGCTGATCCAGCGGCTCTATGACCAGATGCCCGAACCCAAGTATGTGATCGCCATGGGGGCTTGCGCGACGGGGGGCGGGCCCTACTACCACTTCGGCTACCACGTGGTCAAGGGCATCGACCGGGTGATCCCGGTGGACGTCTACGTGCCCGGTTGCCCTCCGCGGCCCGAGGCGCTGATCGACGGGATCATGGCCTTGCAGGCCAAGATCGACCGGGAGCGGGTGCTGCGCAAGAAGCAGGAGACTGTGGTCGTGGGAGGAGCGGAATGAGCTTGGAGGAGATCCGAGAGGCGCTCGAGGAGGCGGTCCCCGGCGCGGTGGTGGAGGCTGTGACCGAGCCCGCCAGGGATCCCTACCTCGTGATCGAGCGGGATAAACTGGTGGAAGCCTGCCGCGCGCTGCGCGAGGGGCCGCGCCTGGGTTTCGATCTCCTGATCAGCATCACCGCGGTGGACTACCTGCCGACCTATGGCAAGAAAAAGAACGCCAAGCCCAAGGAGGGCGAGGACTGGGGGCCTGGGCACTTCGAGGCGGTCTACCACTTTCTCAGCACCGTGCTCAACGAGCGGATCGTCCTCAAGGTCCGCCTTCCCAAGGACGGGGGGGAGCCTGTCCTGCCGACGATTTCCGGGGTCTATCCCGCCGCGAACTGGCACGAGCGCGAGGCCTGGGATCTCATGGGGTTTCGTTTCGAGGGGCATCCGGACCTGAGGCGCATCCTCTGCGACGACGACTGGGTGGGGCATCCGCTTCGGAAGGACTACGTCTTCCCGAAGGAGTTCAAGGGGATCAGCGCGGAGTAGGGTGATGACGACGGGCGGAAGGATCCAGGAGCACATGGCGGGAGGGGGCGAGCGGGAGTTCGTCCTCGATGTCCGGACACAGGACATGGAGATCAACATGGGCCCGCAGCACCCCTCGACGCATGGAGTCCTGCGCGTCGTGATCCGCGCCGACGGGGAAGTCCTGACCAAGGCCACGCCCCACATGGGCTACATCCACCGCTGCGCCGAGAAGATCGCCGAAAACGTCAACTACGACCAGTTCGTTCCCTACACCGACCGCTACGACTACTTGGCGGCCATGAACAACAACCTCGGCTACGCCCTGGTCGTGGAGAAGGCCGCCGAGCTGGAGGTCGCCCCGCGCGCGACCTGGATCCGGATGATGGTGGCCGAGCTGAACCGCATCGGCTCCCACCTGATCGCCTTCGGGACCTACGGGATGGACATCGGGGCCTTTACGCCCTTCCTCTACGGGTTCCGCGAGCGGGAGTGGATGATGTCCCTCTTCGAAAAGCTCTGCGGGGCGCGGCTGACCTACAGCTATGTCTTTCCGGGAGGGATCGCCAACGATGTCCCCCCCGGTTGGCTCGACGAGCTGAAACGCTTCTGCGACGTTTTCGAGAAAAAGTGGGTGGAATACGACAAGCTCCTGACTCGCAACAAGATCTTCATCGAGCGGACCAAGGATGTCGGGGTGATTCCTTCCGGGATGGCGCTGGACTATGGGCTGACCGGGCCTTGTCTGCGGGGCTCGGGGGTGCGCTATGACCTGCGCGAGGCCCAGCCCTACCTGTTCTACGACCAGGTGTCCTTCGATGTGCCGGTGGGGATCGGCGAGGTGGGGACGCAGGGGGACTGCTGGGATCGTTATTACGTGCGCATGATCGAGATGCTCCAGTCGGTGCGGATCCTGCGGCAGTGCATCGAGCGCTGCGAGAAGGACACGACCCCCGGCGAGATCAAGGGCAACCGCAAGAAGACGCTGCGCGTGCCCGCGACCGAGGCCTACGTCGGGGTGGAGAATCCGCGGGGCGAGCTGGGGCACTACCTGATCTCGGACGGCACGGATCATCCCTATCGGCTCAAGGTGCGGGGTCCCTCTTTTTGCAACCTCAGCGTTTTGGAGGAGCTGTTACCCGGAACCATGATCGCGGACGCGGTGGCGATCATCGGCTCGATCGACATCGTGCTCGGGGAGGTGGATCGATGAGCATTGCCTCGGTGTGGACGGTTTTGGCGGTCCAGGCCTCCGGAGCTGGCGCGGGCGAGGGAGCAGGGACCGGCGCGACCGGCATCCTCAAGGGCCTCGCCGCCTATGGCTTCTGGGGTTACCTGGTCGCGGCGCTTCTGGGTTTCGCCATCCTTTTCGGCATCGCTTCTGCCCTGCCCATCCTCTTCACCTGGGCGGAGCGGCGGGTCTCGGGTCGCATGCAACAGCGCTGGGGCCCCAACCGTGTCGGTCCCTTCGGCCTGATCCAGGCTCTGGCCGACGGCATCAAGCTGATGTTCAAGGAGGACATCATCCCGGCCAAGGCCGACAAACTGCTCTTCATGGTGGCGCCCGGCATCGTGCTCGCGGGGATGCTCTCCGCCTTCGCGCTGATCCCGCTGAGCGACTCGGCGGTCGTGGTGGACACGCCCCTGGGGGTCTATCTGATTACGGCCCTGCTCTCCCTCGAGGTCATCGGGGTCATCATGGCCGGCTGGGCCTCGAACAATAAGTGGTCGCTCTTCGGCGCGATGCGCGAGGCTGCCCAGATGGTCAGCTACGAGATCCCCTTCGGGCTCTGCATCCTGCTCGCGGTCGTGAGCTATGGGACCCTGAGCTTGCGGGAGATGAGCCTGGCGCAGGCGGGGGGGTTTTTGAATGTGGGGAATTGGTTGATCTTCCACAATCCCCTCTTCGCCCTGCCGGCGGCCCTGATCTTCTTCATCGCCGCGCTGGCCAACACCAAGCGGGCGCCCTTCGATCTGCCCGAGGCGGAGAGCGAGCTGGTCAGCGGCTTTCACACGGAGTATTCGGGGCTGCGCTTTTCCTTCTTCTTCCTCGAGGAATACGCCTCCATGTTCGTGATCTCGGTGATCCTGATCGCGATGTATCTCGGGGGCTGGAACCTCCCCTTCGTTCCCGGGAGCGCGATGACGGGCTCCTTCGGGGCGGAGCTGCTGGCCGTCCTCTCGATGTTGTTCAAGGCCTTCGTCCTCGTCTTCGTCATGATCTGGATCCGCTGGACCCTCCCGCGCATCCGCATCGACCAGGTCATGAGCCTCTGCTACAAGTATCTGACGCCGATCGCCTTTGTCTGCCTGATCGGGACCTGTTGGTGGGAGCTGTCCACATGAAGCGCGATGGAGCCATGGCCTGGTTGGGAAACATCAAGGACGCCGTCTGGTCGACCATGGTGGGGATGGGGATCACCTTCCGGCACCTCTTCAAAAAGCCGGTGACCTACCAGTATCCGGAGGACGTGGTCCCCGTGGCGACGCGCTACCGCGGGATGCATTTCCTCGAGCAGGATAAATGCATCGCCTGCCGGGCCTGCGAGAAGGCCTGCCCCGTGGACTGCATCGAGATCCGTTTCCTGCGCCATCCGGGCAGCGTCAACGAGTGGTTCGAGTTCAGTCTGGATTACAACAAGTGCATGTTCTGCGAGCTGTGCTGTTCTCCCTGTCCGGAGGACTGCATCCACGAGGGCAAGGAGTTCGGCTTCGTTCGCTACGAGCGCTCCGAACTGGTCGTGGACCTGACGACCTGGAAGGGCCTGCGCGACGTGGACCACCAGCGCATCAAGGAAGCCGAGGAAGAAAAGAAACGCAAGGCCGCCGAAATGGCTGCGAAGAAGAAGGCCGCCGCGGCAAAGAAGGCAGCAGAAGCGAAGGCCGCCGAAGCCAAGGCGGCTGAGGTCAAAGCTGCCGAAAACAAAACGGCGGAACCGAAAGCGCCCGAAGCACAATCAACGAAAGATAAAACCTCCGAAACGAAGGCTTCTGAGCTGAAAGCGGCCGAAGAAAAAGCCGAGACCAAGGCGATGCCCGCTCCGTCAAAGCCTGTATCGGATCAAGCTGCATCGGATCAAGTTTCCGCTGACCCATCCTCTGCTGAAAAAACCGCTGACAAATCCCCCGCTGAGAAGGCCTCCCCTGACAAAGCCTCCAAAGACTCATCCTCTGCTGACAAAGCTGCCCCTGACAAAGCTGCCGCTGAACCCGCCGCCGGGAAACCCGAAGCTGGGGAGAAGGCCGCCGGGAAACCCGGAGTTGATGAGAAGGTCGTCGGGAAAACCGGAGCAGGGGAGATGGCCAGGGAGAAAGACGAGGGGACACCCCAAGGAAAGCCCAAGGGAAAACCCCAGGGGAAAAGCAAGAAGGGCGCCTCCAAGAAAAAAACCGGCGGCAAGGGCAAGAAGAAGCCCAAGGGAGGGGGGAAATGACGGGAACCTTTCTCGTGTTCCTTGTGCTCTGCGTCGCGACGATCTGCGGGGCGCTGCTTACCCTCTGGAGCCGCTACGTGGTGCACGCCGCCTTCGGGTTGATGATCTCCCTGCTGGGGGTCGCGGGGTTCTACCTGTTGCTGGGTTCGGATTTCCTCGCGGTGACCCAGGTCGTGGTCTACGTCGGGGGAGTGGTGGTCCTCTACCTCTTCGGGGTCATGTTGACACCGCCGGACCTGGAGGAGCGCAGCAAGAAGAGGATCGCGGTTGTGGGGGGGATCGCCGTGCTGGCCCTGATCGGTCTCCTTCGCTCCGTGTTCCAGCTCTCGGCCCACTGGAAGAACTTGCCCCTGGCCGGGACCAAGGAGGGTGAGCCGGGCCTCATCGATTCGGTGGGGCGCTCCTTCCTCGAGTCGGACCGCTTCCTCCTCCCCTTCGAGGTGGCCTCGGTCCTCCTGCTGGTCGCCCTCGTGGGGGCGGTCTTCCTCGCGCGCCGCAAGGTGGAGGTGGAAGAATGATGGCACTGCTCACGGGAGTTCTCGAGCTGGGGATGCTCAGGGGAGGTCTCCATTCGGGGATGTTCGCTGGGATCCTCACTGGAATGCTCCATGGGAGGGCTGCTGGGATGCCCACTGGCGTGCTCGATTCCGCCGCCCAGGCCGCGACGAATCCTCCCCCCATCCCCCTCCCCTGGTTCCTGGCGATCTCGGTCGTCCTCTTTTTCTTCGGGCTGGTCATCGTCCTGACGCGGCGCAATCTCATCTACATCCTCATGGGGGTGGAGCTGATCCTCAACGCGGCGAGCCTGAACTTCGTGGCCTTTTCCGCCTTCCGGGGCAAGGAGGCGCTCATCGACGGGACGATCATGGGGGCCTTCATCATTGTTCTGGCCGCGGCCGAGGCCGCGATCGCACTGGCGATCGTGCTCCGCGTCTTCGACGAGTTCCGTAGTGTCCGGCCCGAGGATCCGGACCTCTTGAGGGAATAGGAGGGATCCCTGATGCAGATCGACTGGGGTAGCTTTGGAGACGGCGAGATCGGGATGATGGTGGCGCTGCTACTGCTCCCTCTCCTCGGCTTCGGCATCCAGATCTTTGTCGGAAAACGGCTTCCTCGACAGGGAGATTTCGTCCCGACTTTGGCCATCTTCGGTTCCCTGGTCCTGGCCATTCTCCTCTTCGTGGGGACGATGACCCAGTTCGACCCCAAACTGCTGATGCACTCGGGGCATCCCGATGTGGGGATGCGGGGGCTCTCCTGGAACTGGCTGGGAGGAGGCAAGGAGGGCAACTTCGTCTTCGCCTTCCTCTTCGACAACCTGACCGCGGTCATGCTGCTTGTCGTGACGCTCGTCTCCTTCCTGGTGCATGTCTTCAGCATCGGTTACATGAAGGGGGACAGCCGCTACAGCCGCTTCTTCGCCTACCTGGGGATCTTCTCCTTCTCGATGCTGGGGCTGGTCCTCACCTCCAACTTTTTGTTCCTCCTGTTGTTCTGGGAGTTGGTGGGGCTTTCTTCCTACCTGCTGATCGGGTTCTGGTTCGAGAAGACCTCGGCCGCGGACGCTTGTAAAAAGGCTTTCTTGACAACCAGGGTCGGGGACCTGGGGATGCTCCTGGGCATGATGCTGATCTGGTCCCACTTCAAGACCTTCGATTTCCTGGAGATCTTCGACAAGGCGGCCGCGGAGGTGCATGCCAACGGCGGGGTCGCGCCGGGTTGGATGACCCTCGCCGGGCTCCTGGTCTTCATGGGGCCTGTGGGCAAGTCGGCGCAGCTTCCTCTGCATATCTGGCTTCCCGACGCGATGGAGGGTCCGACCCCGGTCTCGGCCTTGATCCACGCGGCGACCATGGTGGCGGCGGGCGTCTACCTCGTCGGGCGGCTCTTTCCTTTCTTCCTCTTCCTGCCGGACGCCCTCCTTGTGATCGCCCTGGTGGGGGCCCTGACTGCCTTTGTCGCGGCGACGATCGGGATCACCCAGTTCGACATCAAAAAGGTCCTCGCCTATTCGACGGTGAGTCAGCTCGGCTTCATGATGACCGCCCTGGGTTGCGGGGCCCTGGGCGCGGGCATGATGCATCTGATGACGCACGCCTGGTTCAAAGCCTGTCTCTTCCTTTGCTCGGGCTCGGTGATCCATGGCATGCACCACGAGCAGGACATGCGTCAGATGGGCGGCCTCCGCAAGAAGATGCCCATCACCTATCTCGCGATGCTGATCTCGACGCTTGCGATCGCGGGTTTCCCTTTCTTCTCGGGGTTCTACAGCAAGGACGCGATCGTGGCCGCCACGATGCATCCCCAGCCCGGGTACGAGGCCGTGCTCGGGGACGTGCACGGCTTTCTCTGGATGCTGCCCCGGATCCTGATTCCCCTCGCGGCTCTGATGACGGCCTTCTACATGTTCCGCCTGATCTTCATGACCTTCCATGGGGAGCCGCAGTCGGACAAGGCGAGGAACGCGCACGAGTCCCCCTTCTCGATCACCTTCCCCCTGGTCGTGCTCTCGGCGATGGCCATCTTTGGCGCTTCTCCCTGGATCTTCAACGGGGATCTGCTCGGGCATCACATCTGGTTCGACTCTCTGATCAAGAATCCCGGCTTCGACCCCGAAGCGGGCAAGATCCTGGTCGCGGGCTCGCCCGAAGCGGAGGCCCACGGCCTCGCTCCCCTGGTCACCAGCCTGATCGTGGCCTTCTCGGGCATCCTCCTCGCCTTCCTCTTCTACTTCTGGAAGGTGCTGAACCCCGCCAAGGTGGTCCAGGCCCTCGGCCCCGTCTACACCACGATCTACAACAAATACTACTTCGACGAGTTCTACCTCAAGTTCATCGTCCGCCCGCTGGTCTACCAGTGGAACGTCTTCTGCGCGGCCTTCGACAAGTTCGTGATCGATGGCTTCGTCAACGGCGTGGGCCGGGCGACCACCTCCCTCTCCTTCAAGAGCGGCTGGTTCGACAAGAACATCGTCGATGGCTTCGTGAATTTCCTCGCTTTTGTGACCCAGGTCCTTGGAGCGATCTCTCGATTGTTCCAGACCGGTTCTCTCCCCAACTATATGAACTTCATGGTGGGGAGCGGGCTTCTCGGGTTCATTGTCTACTTTTTCTTCCTCTAGGCAGGATGATTCATGATTGCGAATCATTCAGGTGATTTCCGGAAGGATCCAAACTCTCGATTCCTGGGTTCATCCCGCTAGAAAACTCTAAGGCTAGGCCCCGGAGAAAACGGAATGCAAATGCTTGCCTCCCTGTTTCAGGATGTGAAGACCGGCAGTTCGCTGCTGAGTCTGATCACCTTTGCGCCCCTCTTTGGAATGATCGCCATTCTCTGCATTCCCAAGGCGAAGGCGGAGGTGATCAAGACGGTGGCTGCCGCCGCGACCTTCATCCCCCTGGTCCTCTCGATCGTCCTGTGGTTTTCGCTCGACGCGGCCAAGGCCGGGCCGACCGCGGCCGGAATGCAGTTCGTGGAGAGGCACAGCTGGATCCCCGCCTTTCACATCGAGTACTACGTGGGAGTAGACGGGCTCTCCACGCCCATCCTCTTTTTGAGCGCGCTGCTCTTTTTCATCGCGGTCTTTTCCTCCTGGACGATCAACAAGGGCGTCAAGGGCTACTTCGCCCTCCTGATGCTGCTCGAGGTCGGGGTCAACGGCGCCTTCGTGGCGATGGACTTCTTCCTCTTCTATGTGTTCTGGGAGCTGATGCTGCTGCCCATGTATTTCCTGATCGGGATCTGGGGAGGTCCACGCAAGGAATACGCGGCGATCAAGTTCTTCCTCTATACCTTGGCGGGCTCTCTGTTGATGCTCGTGGCCATGATCGCGGTCTACCTCAAGACCGGGACCTTCGACCTGCTCAAACTCTCCGAGATCGCCCAGGCGGGAGGGTTGGAGGATGGCTTCGCCCTCTTTGGCATCCCCTTCAAATACTGGCTGTTCTGGTTCCTCTTTGTCGCCTTCGCCGTCAAGATCCCCATCGTCCCGCTGCACACCTGGCTCCCCGACGCGCACGTCGAGGCACCCACGCCCATCTCGGTGATCCTCGCCGGCATCCTGCTGAAGTTGGGGGGCTACGGCATCCTGAGGATCAACTTCCCCCTGGGGCCTTCGGTGATCGGTGCGGAGTCGGTGCAGTTCGCCATCGGATTGATCGGGGCGGTCAGCATCGTGTATGGCGCCTTCGTGGCCATGGCTCAGACGGACTTCAAAAAACTCGTGGCCTATTCCTCGGTCTCGCACATGGGCTTTGTGCTCCTGGGTTTCGCGGCCCTGACGAACAAGGGCATGCAGGGAGCGGCCGCGCAGATGTTCACGCATGGGCTCTCCAGCGCCATGCTCTTCCTCATCGTGGGGGTGGTCTATGACCGCGCGCATCACAGGGACTTGAATCGCTTTGGAGGGCTCGCGCTCAAGATGCCGGTCTATGGGGGGCTGGCGACCGTCGGTCTCTTCGCGGGCTTGGGGCTTCCGGGCCTTGCCAACTTCGTCTCCGAAGTCCTTGTGCTGATCGGAGCCTTCGAGTCCTCGGTGACCAAGTGGCTCGCCATCGTCAGCGTTCTCGGGGTCGTCCTCGGCGCGGGCTACATCCTCTGGACTCTTCAGCGAGTCTTCTTGGGGCCGCTCCGGGATTCGGAAAAGAGCTTCAAGGACCTGAGCGCCCGGGAGATCTTCTGCCAGGCTCCCTTCGCGATTTTGCTGCTCGTCTTCGGCATCGTCCCTGCCCTGATGTTGAACCTCTTCGAACCGACCATCGAAGGGCTCCGTCATCTCCTCGGCCTTGCCTGATCCTGGAGGCTTCTGATGCTCACTGCTCAGATCCCGATGCTCGACAAACTCTTCTGGCTGGGGCCGGAGATCGACCTCACGGGGGCGATCCTCGCCGTGCTCCTGATCGACCTCTGGAAGATCGGTCGGGGTCGCAGCTCGACCTGGTTGCTCGCTCCCCTCATCGCCTTCCTCGCGTGCTGGGGGCTGCTCGCCGGGGCCGGAGGTTTCGGGGCCTGGGTGCTCCCCGAGTTCCTGGGGCTGGTGGCGATCTATCTGCTCTTCACCCTTGCGGACCTCAGGGGCTCGTCCTCCCGGGCCTGGGTCCTGGGAGTCACTGCCCTGATCGGGACGGGAGTCGCCCTCTGGCGATGGTTGCAGCAAGGTTTCATCCTGATGAAGGGAAGCGGGCTGGCCATGACGATCTGGGGAGGGCTGGTCCGGGTGGACGGCTTTGGTTTCTTCCTCAAGGGCCTTGCACTGCTCTCTCTGGCGGCCGCCCTCATCCTGGTCATCTCCTTCCGTCCGATGAAGCAGGGTGCGGGGAGGCAGGGAGTCCCCGAATACCTCTGCTGCCTCCTGGGGGCGACCCTCGGCGGTCTGCTGCTCGTCGCGACGCAGCATGTCCTGTTCCTCTTCCTCGCCCTCGAGACTCTCTCCCTCTCCTCCTATCTCCAGGCCGGAATGCTCAAGAACGAGCGCAGGTCCACCGAGGCGAGCATCAAGTACCTGGTCTATGGATCGGTGGCTTCGGGGATCATGCTCTTCGGCTTCTCCCTGCTCTACGGTTTCTCGGGTTCCTGGGGGCTGGGCGGGATCGGAGAGTTCGTGGCGAATGTGCCCAAGCACTCCCCCGAGGGGGTCCTGATGGCCCTGGGCCTGCTGGCCGGTGTCGGCGGTTTCGCTTACAAGCTCTCCCTCGTCCCCTTCCACTTCTGGGCGCCCGATGTCTACGAAGGCGCGCCCACCCCGACCACGGCCTTCTTGACCGTGGCGAGCAAGGCGGTCTCCTTCGGGATCTTTTTGCGGCTCCTCTTCGCCCTGACCGGGGATGTGGTCTGGACGCCCGGCCTGGTGCAGCTCCTGGCCATCGTGGCCGCGCTCACCATGACCCTGGGCAACTTCGCCGCCCTCCGGCAGCAAAACCTCAAGCGCCTCCTCGGATACTCCTCCATCGCCCACGCCGGCTACATCATGATGGGGGCGGTGGCCGTCTACCATTTCCTCCACGATCCTCAGCTCGGGGGCGTGCGGGAGAACCTCTTCATGGGGCGGAGCTACGCCGCGGTGCTCTTCTATCTCGCAGCCTACATGCTCATGAATCTCGGAGCCTTCGCCGTGCTGGTCTTCTTGTCCAACCGGACCCAGAACGAGGACCTCCGCCAAATCCGCGGCCTGGGCTGGAAGAGCCCCTGGGTGGCCGGGGCCATGATCGTCTTCCTCCTCTCTCTCACCGGCATTCCTCCGACGGCGGGATTCTTTGCTAAGTGGTACATCTTCCGCGTGACCATTGACGGGGGTTTCCTCTGGCTCGCCATCGTCGCCGCCTTGAACACGGTCCTCTCCCTGTTCTACTATTTCCGCATTGCCAAGGCCCTCTTCCTCGCTCCCGAAAAGGAAGCCCTCTACAAGGCACCGACAGGAGTCTCCCTGTCCGCCCTGATCCTGGTCCTGGCCGCCGCCACCCTTCTGCTCGGAGTCTTCCCCGAGGGGATCCACGACCTGGCCATCCACGCCGCCCGAAGCCTCTCCCTTCGCTGATCCGCCATTCCTCCTTCATGTTGGCCTGATGGCCCGCAACCCCTTTCTGCCCTCGGAATGATGTTTGGCTGATGCGGCAGATGAGCGAGACGCTTGTCATGCTGGCCTGATGGCCTGCATCCCCCTTCTGCCCTCGGAATCATGTTTGGCTGATGCGGCAGATGAGCGAGACGCTTTTCATGTTGGCCTGATGGCCTGCAACCCCCTGCTGCTGTCGGGCCCTTGGTGCCGTTGGGAGGGGCCTGCCTTTTCTCCAGGATCGACGGAAAATTTCTTTGAGGGGGGCCGTCCCCGCTCCGTGATTGACGGTCAAATTCTTTCCAGATAGATTATGCGGAAATCCGGATGCTCTCCGGGCTACTCTACCTCTTTTTCCACATTCCCTCTTTCCCCCTGATTTCATTAGGGAAACCATGGGGTTTTCTCTTTTTTCACAAGGTTGAACCATGAAACGTTCCTTCAAGGCAGCTTCCTGCCTCGCTTTCGTCTTTTTCCTCGGAACCTCTCTTTCCGCCCAATCCCTGACCACGACCTTCGCCGGAGGAAACGGAGGAGGAAGCGGATGGGGAAACTTCTTCCAGCTACAGAACACCAGCGGCAAGGCGCTCCAGATCACCAAGCTGGATGTGCATGCCAGCTCGACGGCCAGCACCAAGTTCTCCATTGACGTCTACATCACCTCCAAGACCTTTGTCGGCAAGGATGGCACGGCGAGCGCTTGGACCAAAGTGGCGACGGGTAACGGTGTTTCCCAAGGGCGGGGCAAACCGACTCCTGTCGACATCACCGACTTCGTCCTCAGCCCGGGTGGTTCCTATGGCATCGCCATCTACTACAACGGGACTGGGATGGCTTACACCAACGGGAAGGGCGGAGCCGGAAGCCTGACCACCATCAAGAACGCCGACCTCACCCTCAAGGCCGGGGTCTCCAGGGCGGGGCGCTTCTCCGGATCCAAGTTCGACCCCAGGATCTGGAACGGGACCATCTATTACAGCAAGGCCGCGACGGCTTTTTATGGGACCTTCGGCGCGGGCTGCAAAGGCCCTTCGGGCACTCCCAGCATCGCCGCGTTCTCCTCCAGCCTTCCCAAGCTGGGAACCCTCTTCCGGGTCTCCCTCGCCGGCATGCCCACCACCTCCCGGCTGGCGCTGATGATCACTTCGGTCAGCAACAACAGCTTCAACGGCGCGCCCATCCTTCCCCTGGATCTCAAAGTCGCCGGCGCCCCCGGCTGCCTCCTCCTCGTGGATCCCTTCCTCTTCACCCCCGTCCCCCTGATCAAGGGCAAAGGGACCATGAACCTCCCCATCCCGAACCTGCCGGCCCTCAAAGGCATCGCCTTCTTCCAACAAGCCCTCGGTTTCGACACCAAGGCCAACGCCGCCGGCTTCATCGTCTCCAACGGCGGCATGGGCATCCTCGGCACCTAAACCCTCACTTAAAACCCTAACCCTAAACCCTCACTGGAAACGCCCCCCGCGTTTCCAGTAGGGAACGTCTCCAGACGTTTCATGTAGAAAACACCTCCAGGTGTTTTAAGTAGAAAACGTCTCCAGACGTTTTAAGTAGCAAACGCCTCCAGGCGTTTGGCATGGAAAAGCCCCCGGCTTTTCCATGCCCCCCTTCTCTCCCCCAACCCCTCCAACCCCCCTATCCTCTATCCTCCACCCCCC
>DROQ01000243.1 GCA_011321845.1 Planctomycetota bacterium
CAGTTCCCGAGAGAAGGCCATTCGATCCGTGAAAGGAATGGAGAGTTTTTTGTCGCGCTCCTCGAACCCTTCGAGCCCTGCTGTGAACATTCCCAAGCAAAAGTCTATACCTATGGGAAAGCCAAAGGCGGCAAGGGCTCCAGCAGCTCGAGAACGCAAGGCGAGGTCGAGAGTGGGATCCTCCATGAGGAGGAGTAGGTTTGGAGCCGCTCGAATTTGGGAGCTTGCTTCAAGCGAATCGATCCTGAAAAGGAGTGTTCCGGTTTCCCCTCTCAGCTCAAGAGGTGGAGAAGGAGCAGTGGTCGAAGAGCAGGCCAGGAAGCCCGCAAAGCCAAGGGAGGAAAGAATCGTCCGAAGCATTTTCGAAGATTCTATCCTGTGCCCCGTCCATGGGCGAAAGAATCCTAAGGTTCCTATCAGGGAGCTCACGGGGCGGACCCCTAAGGGGGAATCCTATGTCCCTGGGAGGTTTCCAGGGACGAAAGGGGCAAACCCCTGGGATGCATTGATCCTAGAGATGCATCCCAGCCTCGGATTGGGGGCGGGATTAAACCTCACCGTCCCCTTCTTGGAGATCCAGGCCCTTCCGTTTCCGTCTCCGGGCGATCGCCGCTCCGGCGAGGCCGGATCCGAGGAGAAGGAGGGTGGCGGGTTCGGGGACGGCTCCGGGTCCCCCCTTGTTTCCGCCGCCCTTGTTCCCGCCATTGTTTCCACCCTTGTTTCCGCCCTGATTCCCTTTGTCCTTGGAGCCACCCTTGTTGTCCTGGTCTTTTTGTCCCGGGTCTTTTTGCTGGCCAGTCCCACCCTGGAACAAGGTTCCATCGTCATCGGGGATATCGATGGTCGGGTTGCCGAGGCTTGGAGCATTGCTTTTCTGGTTGCAGCTTCCCAGCGCGAAAAGGCTTAAGGACAGGGCAAATACGAGGCTGTGTTTCAGGATCATTGGGTTCCCCCTGGGTGAAGTGACTGATTCGCTACGCGAACCCGAGCTGTTCTGATTGGTAAAGGTTTCATTCCCGCCGAAGCAAGGTTCGTGCCATTTCTGGATTGGATCCATGGAAGGTCCCACAAAAGAAACAAAAGGATGAAGTGGCAGGAAACTGCCTCGTGGTGGTCCTGGGAAGGGAAGGAAGGAAGTAGCGTTGAGAAGGTTGAAACCGAATCGTCGAGGCCCATTCGTGGTTTCGTTCCCTTGCTCGACAGGGTATTAGTCCGCTTCCCTCCTCTCGCCTACGGGAAAAAAGGAGGATTTTTTGGGGGCCCTTTGTGCGTTGCGCATCCACAACCTGTGGCTGCATGGGCACAACTCCTCTCCCCATCGTTCACTGGAGTTGGGAAAGGGGGAAGGATGCCACCTCTCCGGAGCTACGGCCCACCAGGATTTGTCCCGGTAAGCCCAAAACGACGGGGGCTTCTGACCCGCTTTTTCCCTCCAACCATGCCATATGCCGGAGGGCTTTGGGTTCAAAGACCTGGGGGCCTCTTTGGGAGAGGCTGACGAAGAGGAGTCCTCCGATCGAGCGGACACGGCCGCTGGGGAGGCCCTGGATGGGAACCCTGAGGATCGACTTACCCTTTTCCAGGTCAATTTTGAAGAGTTCGCGGTTTCGGGTGGCCACGTAAACGTGGAGGTCATCGCATCCAAAGGAGACAGGGCCACGGAGACCGTCACCGAGGCGCACCCGCCATTTTTTGGCTCCTGTTTGCAGTTGGAGGCCATGGAGTCCCAGATCATCGGAGGGAACCAACACCCAGCTGCCATGGACGAAGGGGCGGGCGTACCCTGCCTCCTCCACCTTGGTCCTCCAAAGTTCGCTTCCATCGGAGGAGAGGGCTTGTACCCATCCTTCTCGATCCACAACGATCACAACTTCTCCTGACGAACTCTGGAAGGGGCGCACCCTTTTAGGGCGTCCATCCTGGGAAAAGAGGATCTCGCCGCTCTCGGGGTCCAGAAAAGTCTCTGTTCCATCTTCTGAGAAAAGGAGGAGGCGCTTGGCCCAAATCCCCGCACCCAGTAGCAGGGGACCCTTGAGTTTGGTTTCCCAAAGGAGGCTGCCATCCGACCGGATCTTTCTCACTGGGCCGTCCCTGGAGATCAAAAGGATCCCGTTTCCGAGGGGCCGCGGCCTGCTAAAATTTCCCGCTGGATCCTTAAAGAAAAGTTCCTTTTGCTTTTTCCCTGTTTTTGGGTCCAACAAGGTGAGCCTTCCGGAATGGTCCGAGAGATAAAGGGTTTTCTTCCAAAGGAGGGGGGCTTCGGTGAGGGCTCCTTTCAGTCTGGTTTTCCAACGCGGAAGAAGGGTGAGGACGGAATGGGCCTTGCCTTTTGCCAAGAGTTCGGATGAGGGGGCTTCTTCCCGAAACCCTTCTCTACGTAGGAGGACCTTGGACTCTTCTCCTGGATGAAGGGAGAGGGTGATGGGAGTCTTTCCCACTTTTTTCCCCTTCACGAAAACCGTGGCCGAAACAGGAAAAGTCTCGATTTTAAAGGGGAGGAGGATGCGGTCCTGGAGAGAGAGCTGAGGGAATTGGAATTGGAGTTCTTCGAAGAGTTCTTTTCCCTTAAAGAATTCCCCTTTCTTTCTGGCTTCCTCGATTTGGCCCAGAACGGTCGTGACTCGTTCGTATTTGTTCGCTTGCCGGCGGAAAAAAGCCATGAGGCTTTGGTCCCCATGATATTCCTTCGCCAATTTCCGATAAAGACGGAGGGCCTCTTCGAAATTCTTGGCCTTTTCCGCTTCCTGGGCCTTGAGAAAGGGGCGGTCCAGCTCGCGCTTTTTATGGTCCAACCCAATTTCTTTGCGAAGGGCGGATCTGAGCTTTCCTACCCTCTTTTCCGCTTCGAGCCACTTGCCGAGAAGGGGCCCGAGTTCCGGTGGAAACCCCTTGAGCTTGGCGAGGGAAGGCATTCGGGCGAGGGCCTTCCTGAGGTCTCGGACACTCTCCGCCCGCTTCTCGGGGAAGCTGTTTTGAATGCGTCTTAGGGCGTTCTCCTTTTCTTCGAGATTATAAAATTTGTTCAGATCCGGGAGTTCTCTGCCCTTGGCCTTTTCTTCTTCTTTTGCGAGGAGATTCTTGAACTCCCCAAAGCGGGCGGATAGCGAATCCTGGATGCGTTTTTTGAAGCTTGGTT
Source organism: Planctomycetota bacterium (assembly GCA_011321845.1). Lineage (GTDB taxonomy): Bacteria > Planctomycetota > UBA1135 > UBA1135 > HyVt-539. Next base: position 3,137 of record DROQ01000243.1, read on the forward strand.
CCTTCTCGAAGGTTTTGAAGAGTTTTTTGTAGGCCAAAAGAGAATCGGCGATGGCTCCCTTCTCGAAGAGATCCGCAATATGACTCAACTCTTTGTGAAAGAATTTCAGCCTTGTCTCTTTTTTTGTCCTGAGTTCGGCAGCTCGTCGGGACCGGATGCGATTGATCAGGTCCCGAGCTCTTCCACCCACGGGCCCTTCCTCGAAATCTTCAACCAATTTCATCGCGATGGCTTCCGCCGTCCCCAGGTCCCCCTTGTCCATCATGGCATTGGCAACTTGGAGTTTCTCCTTTCCTTTCTTCTCCTGGATCATTTTGTGAACCGTCAGCCCGCCCGTGGAAAGAACCCCCAGGACCGTTGCGGCGATCATGATCCTTCTCAAGGTCCATTTGCCTTTACCTTGGAGTGTGCG
>DROQ01000244.1 GCA_011321845.1 Planctomycetota bacterium
CAGGCCGGGGCCGGGGTTTGGATCGGGGATCCAATTTTGCGAGAAGCAGCTCCTCTCGGTGGCGATCGCGCTCATGGGAGTCAACTTGGACTTCGGGATCGTGAAGGAGCTGGGGCTTTCGTCTCTTGCCCTGGTGGTCGCGGGAGTCGCGGTGACGATCACGGCGGCCATGGGGATCGGCAAGCTGCTGGGCTTCGACCACAAATTCGCGCTGCTTCTCGGGATCGGGAACGGGGTCTGCGGCAGCTCGGCGATCGCGGCGACGGAGCAGATCATCGGGGCGAACGAGGAGGAGGTTGGGCTCTCGGTCGCGATCGTGAACGGGCTGGGGACGCTGGGGATCTTTGTGCTGCCGCTCGTGGCGCGGAGCCTGTTTCATTTCTCGGACCTGGACTCGGGGCTCCTGGTGGGGAACACGCTGCAGGCGGTCGGGCAGGTGGTTGCCGCCGGGTTTTCGATCAACGAGATGGCGGGACAGACGGCGACGATCATCAAGATGACGCGCATCCTGATGCTCTTCCCGCTGGTCTTCGTCCTGATCTTCGCCTTCGCGAAATCGGGGAAGGGCCAGGGGGGAAAGAAGCCCAAGGTCCCGCTCTTCATCCTGGGCTTCATCCTGTTTTCCCTGGTGCCGACCTTCGGCCTCCTCTCCGCTGGGATGACCTCGGGGATCAAGCGGGCCAGCCACTACCTGCTCATCGTCGCGATGGCAGGGATCGGGCTCAAGATCACCTTCGACAGCATCCTGCGGGACGGGAAGGCCGCCCTGCTCACAGGAGGCCTCGTTTTTTTGGTGCAGATCGTGTTCAGTAGTTTGGTGGTGTTTGTGGTGTTTTGAGGGATTAGACTCCCCTTCTCGAGCATGGGAGAGGCAATGAGCGAGCGAAGGCCGGAAGACAGGGATCCAGGTCAGGAGGATCAGGATTTGAGAACGCAGAACCTGGGGAAACAGGGTTTGGGGAAGCACGGTCTGGGGGATCAGCCTCGGGAGAATCACGGTCTGGGGAAGCAGGGTATGGGGACGCTCGGTCTTTGGGAGGGAGCCTTGGACCTGCCGGAGGGAGCTGCCCTGGGGGACTGGGCCAAGACTTGGTTTTCCTGCGGGGAGACGGGCTTTGGGCTGGACCTCTCCAAGCTGGGTCCGGCGGGGCGGGGGCTGGCGAGCATGGAGGCTCCGCTGCGCGCGGCGCTGGAGGAGATGGAGGCTCTTGAGGCGGGGGCGATCGCGAATCCGAGCGAGGGGCGGATGGTGGGGCATTATTGGCTGCGGGCGCCGGAGCTTGCGCCGGAGGGTTTGGGGGAGGAGATCGCGGCGACGCGGGAGGCCTGCCTGGAGTTTGGGCGGCGGGTGCGCGCGGGGGAGGTGTTTCCGGCCTGCGGGGGGCGGTTCACCAAGGTGCTGGCGATCGGGATCGGGGGGTCGGCGCTGGGGCCGCAGCTCCTGCAGGACGCCCTGGGGGAGCCGGGGGCGGGGCTCCCGACGCTGTTCTTTGACAACACGGACCCGGACGGGTTCGGGCGGACGCTGCGGGGGCTCGGGGAGGAGCTCCGGTCTTGCCTGGTGCTGGTGACCTCCAAGTCGGGGGGGACCAAGGAGACGCGCAACGGGATGCTGGTGGCGCGGGCGGCGTTCGAGGCGGCGGGGCTGCCCTTCGCGCGGCAGGCGGTGGCGATCACGGGGAAGGGTTCGGCCCTGGATGCCTTGGCAGAAGAGGAAAGCTGGCTGGCGCGCTTTCCCATGTGGGACTGGGTCGGAGGGCGGACGAGCGTCTGCTCGGCGGTCGGGCTCGTGCCGGGGGCGCTGATGGGGATCGACATGGGGCGCTTCCTCGAAGGGGCGGCGGCCATGGACCGGGGGACGCGCAAGAAGGAGCTGCGCCAAAACCTGGCGGCCCAGCTCGCGGCGGCCTGGTACCTCTGCAGCGAGGGGCGGGGCGCGCGGGCCATGGTGGCCCTTCCGTACAGGGACCGCCTCGGCCTCTTCGGACGCTACCTCCAGCAGCTGGTCATGGAGTCGCTGGGCAAGAGGGAGGACCGCAAGGGCCGCGTGGTCCACCAGGGTCTCACGGTCTATGGCAACAAGGGCTCGACGGACCAGCACGCCTACGTGCAGCAGCTGCGCGATGGGCTGGACAATTTCTTCGTCTGCTTCTTGCGGGTGCTGGAGGACGGGAGCGGGGGCGACCCTGCGAGCGCCCTCCCGGTGGACGAGGATGGGGCGACGAGCGGAGATTATTTGGACGGGTTTTTACTCGGGACGCGGCGGGCGCTGAGCGAGAACGGCCGCCCCAACCTGACCCTCTGCATTCCCCGGCTGGACGCCTTCGCCCTGGGCGCGCTGGTCGCCCTCTTCGAGCGGACGGTGGGGATCTACGCGAGCCTGGTCGACATCAACGCCTACGACCAGCCCGGCGTCGAGGCGGGAAAGAAAGCGGCGGGCGAGCTGCTCGATCTGCGCAGAAACATTCTCAGGCTTCTCGGGGAAGGCGCGAAAAGCTTCGAGGAACTCCTGGGTTCCTTGCCTCCCCAGACCGATGCGGAGAGTGTCTGGCTCGTACTCCAACACCTCGTTGCAAACTCCCAGCGAACCGGGGTGACGAAGAGTCCTGGAGGAAGTTCTGGAGGAAGTTCCACGGGGAGTTCTGGAGAGGGCTCATCAGGAAGCCCGGCCGGGAGTTCTGCAGGGGGTCCTGCAGGAACTTTCAGCCTGCATGAACAAAACTAAGGCCGACGCCGCTTTACAACTCGACCTTCCCCCCTGAGAATCCTTGGGACGGAAGTGGAGCCCGGCACCTCTCTCCACGCCATCCGCTCTCGTCTTGGGTTCACTTCTTTCTCATTCCAAACTCGGAGGCCCCCGATGACGCATGTCCGCTCCCTCGTTTCGCCCATCCTTCCCCCCATTCTCTGCCTCGCCATGGGACTCGTCACGGTTCCCGGCGCGAGGGCCCAGGTCAAACCCGGCCAATACATCGCCACCGTCGCGGTCGGTTCGGGTTCTACGGCAAAGGGCGAGATGTACCTCATCGACCCCGCGACCCGCAAGGCCACCTCGCTGACCCTCCCCACCGCCCTGCAGAAGAACGTCAACTGCATCACCCTGATCAATCCCGTCCAGGCCTATGTGGGAACCGTGGGCACCGGCGGCCCCGCCGACATCTTCAAGGTGACGATCGCGGGGAACAAGGTCAGCGCCACCAAGCTGAACACTTCCGCCCTGGCCGGCGGCAACCTGGCCCAGATCGTCCCCGTCGGATCCAAGCTCTACTTCACGACCCAGGACAGCAGCAACAAGGGGGGCGTCCTCCAGAGCGTGCCCGCCGCAGGCGGCAGCCCCACCACCCTCATGAACCTCGGGACCTCCTCGCTCTGGCCCAGCGGCAACCTGGCGAACGGGGTCGCGGGCTTCGCAGGCAAGATCTATGTGGCCACCTGGGGGGTCAACCCGGTCATCCTCAGCTATAACATCAGCACGAAGAAGCTGACGACCTTCGCCAAGCTCCCTCGGAGCAAAGTCCTCAACACCTACCTCTACCCCGTGAACCTGTATGCGGGGGTGGTCGGAGGCACCCTGACCCTCGCGGTCTGCGGGCTCTATGGGGACCTCGTCACCTACAACCTCATCACCAAAAAGGTCACCGGGCATTTTGTGGCCGGCAACGACCCCTCCCGCTCCACGGTTCTCAAATACAACTATTCCAACTCCTTCGCCTGGAACCCGGACACCGGGGACTGGGGCATCGGCAGCCGGGACGGGGCGCTCGACATCGTGGTGCCCGTCGGCAAGGGCCACGCCTTCCAGCGGGCGGTGGACAAGGTCGGCTCCAACCCGACGGTCACCAGCAACAGCGTGAACGGGCTCGCCTATGTCCCCGCGGGAGCCAAGGGCTACGCCCCGTACGGAGCGGGCTGCTCCGGGAACACCCAGTTCACCCCGACCAGCGGCGGCTTCGGCGTCGCCAAGCAGGGCGTCAGCAACTTCAGCTTCGGGGTCGGCTCGGCCACCAACGGGCTCCCGGCCCTCCTTCTCGTCGGCACGGCGCCGCTCGCGGTGGACCTGGGCTCGGCGGGGGCGCCGGGCTGCTTCCTCCGCCAGAACAACCTCTTCATCCTGCCGACGGTCACGGCGGGACCCAAGGCGGGGCTGGGGCAGGCCTTCATCCCGATCCCCCTCCCCAAGGTCAGCGCGACCCTCTACACGCAGTGGGGCATCGTGGACGCGAGCGCCAACAGCCTCAAACTGATCTTCAGCGATGGGCGCAAGCTCATTCTCTAGCTCGAGTTTCGGCATGCACTCGAGCCCTTGGAATTCAAATGAATAAGCCCAGCGAGCCGTCCTTTAGGCGCATGGTCCGCCTCGTGGCACTGGGCTTATTCTCTTTTCTCCTCCCGTCTCCCCTCCAGGGGCAGAGCATCCCTCCCAGGCAGGGAGAGGCTTTTCCGCTGCTGCGCTTCCCGCTGCTCGGAGGGAAAAAGGGCGAGACCAGGACCCTCGCCGCCTGGCGCGGACACAAGGTCCTGCTCATCCAGTTCGCCTCCTGGTGAGCGGGCTGCCGGCGCAAGGTGCCCGTGTGGTACCGCAAACTGCTCGAGGTCCAGAAGAGCGGCGATCTCCAGCTCGTGGGGCTGATCCAGGAGCAGCATCCGGAGCGCTGCCGGCTGTTCATGGCCTGGAAACAGATGCGCTTCCCCATCCTGGTGGACGCGCTCAACCGGGCCTCGGTGCACGCCATCCCGATGATGTGGGCCCTCGATGAGAAGGGAGTCGTGGTGCGGACGCGGCCCAGCATGGACTGGCTGCGCGAAGAGTTCCTCCCGCGGAAAAGCGTGGCGAAAAACGGGGCCGAAAACGCGGCGAGCCGGCCGGCCCTCCGCAGGGTGGAGGAGGGCGCGGGGGTAAGGGCCTACCTGGCCGGACGCTGGACCGAGGCGGTGAAGGCCTTCGCCAGGGACTGCGCCGCGCGGCCCAGCGATGGGGTGCCCTTCTTCCGGCTGGGCTGCGCGTATCGGGCGCGCTTCGACAGCGCGGAGCGGGAGGAGGCGGACTTCCAAAACGCGATCGACGCCTGGACCCAGGCCATCGCCCTCTCGCCCGCCAACTACATCTTTCGCAGGCGCCTCCAGCAGTATGGTCCCCGGCTGAGCAAACCCTATCCCTTCTACTCCTGGGTGGCCCAGGCCCGCCGGGAGATGAAGGCCCGCGGAGAGACCCCTCCCCCCCTGCGCGTCGAGCCCAAGGGCTCCGAGCTGGCCGCTCCCCTGCGCGGAGACCTCCCCGCCGCCAGCGCCCCCGAGAAGGAGCCCGACCCCAAGGCCGGGGTCCCCAGCGACGACAAGGACAGCGTCGCCTTCGAAGCCGTCCTCGCCCCGCGTCCCGCCCGCCTCGGGGCCAACCTGGCCGTCCACCTGATCTTCCGCCCCAGCCTCGCCCGGGGCACGACCTGGGACAACGGCGCCGGCCCCCTCCAGGTCTGGCTCGCCCCCCACAAGGGCCTTCGAGTCGCCCATCGCCTCTGGACCCATCCCCTCCCCAAGCAGGCCTCCACCGCAGAGGAGCGCAGCATCGACTTCGAGCTGGCCCTCCCCAAAGAGAGCGCCTCCCCCCTCTTCCTCCGGGGCTACGCCCTCTACTTCGTCTGCGAAAAGAAGTCCGGCCTCTGCACCTTCCTCCGCCGCGACTTCAAGATCGAGATCCCGCTCCAAAAACCGAAGAGCAAGAAGGGAAGCGGAGGCTGAAAAAAAAGAGCCCTCCCCCCATGAACCTGGGTAAAACCAGGGCCATGGAACGCAAGAGCCCCATCTTCACCCCGCCCGAGGGGATGCCGCGCGTGGAGCGCCCTTCGCCCGAGATCTTCGCCGGAACCGGAGAAGCAGGGATCTATCGCATGCTGAGCGACTTCTACAAAAAACTCGAGAAGAGCGAAGTCCGGCACCTCTTCCCCGAGGACATGGAGCTGGCCTCCCGCAAGTCGGCGACCTTCTTCATCCAGCTCCTGGGCGGCCCCCCACTATTCTCCCAGACCTACGGCCCTCCCCGCATGCGCCAACGCCACTTCCCCTTCGAGATCGACGAGAAGGCGAGGCAGGTCTGGCTCCAGCTCTTCCTCGAAACCCTCGAGGGAGCAGAAGAAAAGTATGGCTTCCCCCCGGAGCACCTCGAAGGCTTCCGCAGCTTCCTCCGCGAGTTCTCCCGCTGGATGGTGAACAAGGGGGGCTGAGGGAGCAAGCCGGCCCCCCCCAGCTCCTTCTGCTTACCTACTTGATCCGATTCCGGACGCGATTCGTCCGGAGGAAGGGACGCTTGACTCCATTCTTCGCATCCAGGAACAAGGCTTGTATGAACAGCTCCTTGTCCTTGAGCCAGGAGTCGTTGGGCATCCTGAGCTTCATGCTGGACTTCCCCTCCCCCGGTCGCACAAACAACCTCCCCAGGGGAAACATCTGGAAGGGATCGATGGCCCAAAGCCCGATCCCCGGAAGAGGGATATGGGCCTGCTTGAAAGATCCATAGACCAGAAACATCCCTGCCCCCGGACTGCGGTAGCAGGTCAAGGTACGCTCTTGCCCACGCTTCCAATCCCGGGGGTCCATCAGAAGATGAAGCCTGAGGTTGAAGTGGACATCAATCTTCCATTCCCAAAGGATTTCCCCGACAAAAAGGTCCAGGTCCCCATCCTGGTCCAGATCCATGAGTTGGGCCCGCCATCCCAGATAGGGGATAAAAGAAGGCCCCCTATAACGGCTGTTGAAGTGGAGGGGGGCTTCCTTGAAAAAACCC
>DROQ01000245.1 GCA_011321845.1 Planctomycetota bacterium
CCAGGGGCATGGATCTCTTTACCCCTTGCCCTCGTCTTGGGCACAGCCGGCCTTTTCTTCTTCCGGCGCTCCTCGACCCGCGTCGAGCTGCGGGCCTTCCTCCTCCTCGGGCTCTTGGGCTCGCTGGGCTTCATTCTCTATTTCGGCGGGGACTGGATGGCGGGGTTTCGCTTTCTCATCCCTATCCTTCCCTTCGGATGGTTGATGCTCTGCGGATGGATCCTCGCGGGAAAGGGGAGAGTGACGACCTGGATCGCTCCCTTGGCCCTTCTCTTTTTGCTCGGCTCGGCGGTTTTCGTGCAGAAGGCCTACGCCCTCCGCCAGATCCCCTGGATCCGGTCCATGGCCTACCGCGTTCGATGTGACCTGCCAGGGGGTCCTTTGCTGAATGTTGTCCACTGGATCCGGACCCATGTCCCCAAGGGCAGCCTGATCGCCATCTCCGAGGCCGGGGTCATCCCCTTCCACTGCCCCGAGTACCGTTTCCTGGATTACCTCGGCCTGACGGATCCCCATGTGGGAAGACTGGAGGGGGAGCTTCATGTCAAAACCGACCCGCCCTATATCTTCGCCAGGAAACCGAGGCTCCTCGTTTTGATCGGGAAGAAGAAGGGAGATCGTTTCGAGGGGTTCGGGGCCTTTCAGGCCTTTTTCGAGAGCCCTGGGCTGAAGCGGGATTACTTCCTGCGCAAGACTCTGCAACGTGGGGAGAAGGACGACTTCTTGTTGTTCGAGCGGCGGGAGAGATAAAGACCGGACGGGGGTTCGCAAGGATCCCAAAAAAACCATCTTGGAATCCAAGGCAAATGCCACATTTCTCTGACCAAGGTCCCAAGCACCTACAGCTCAGGAAAAAGGAAAACCCTCTCTCAGCGGCCAACTGGTCGTTTTGGGGAACCCTGGCTCTGCCCATCCTCCCCCTCCTGCCCTGGGGTTTCCCTTGGATTCGGAGCCCCGAAACAGGAGGTCGAGAAGGCTGGAAGGCTCGTTGAGCGTCAGCATCAAGGCCTCCGAGTCAAAGCCCCAGGACTTCCATCCTGGACCTAGGCCAAGTTGTAGAAACACTGAAAGGTGCCTAATCCCACTCAAACCGTCCAGGAGCCTTTCAAAAAACGTAATCCCTGCCAAACAAATGCCCCTAGCCAAAAAGCAACCGCAGGGATTTCGATTTCTGTATCTTCCAAAATGGGTATGAGGAGCGAAACAAGAAGCATAGTAAACAATGCAAGGATTGAAAGTTGAGAAGGACGCCTTGAAGGTAGCTCGCCAAACACGCTTTCGAATAAAGCTCTTCTTTTAAAAAAAGATATTTTCCTACCGCTCCCATTCCAAATTATCCACCAACAATGTAATCCACAAAGGCTTCCAATTCCCAAACCGTACAACATGGCTTTACTAAGCCCTCCCCAAAAGACAATTTTTACCATAGGTTCCTCATCATCTTCCCGGAAAAAGTCATGCAAGCTTTGTGGTTTGAAGAGGCCTTCCCATAAAAGTCAGGACTATCTGATACTGGAAGCCTCCAATCAGGAACGCCCGGAATGCTTACCCTGTTAATTGAAGGTTCATATTTACCATCCTTGTTTTTTTCAGACAACTTTCCACGGGAAAAAAATAAACAGCCATTCATCACCACAGAGCCAGTCAACCCCCACAACCAAACCGCCGCCAATAGTACCTAAGAGGGTTGTTGCTCCAGCATCTAGTCCAAGTGTAAACCATTCCGCGGCAAAGCCTAGAGTAGCTCCAATCCCCATGGCTTTGGTCATACTAATGGCCCCATTCTTTGAAAACCCAGAGAAATCAATAAAGATTCCCGCTGGTCCACTCCCATTCGCAGCTCCGTTTATCACCTTTACCATGCTTCCGTCTCGTGGCCTAAAATCGCCTCTACCTTTATTAACTTTTCCCACAGGGCCAAGCCCTCTCAAAAACAACCATACCATTTTTTGTGCAAGATACAGTCGCATGGAAATTCGCTTCAAACATGACATCATCAGCGTTAAACCAAGATTCGTCCATTAGAGAAACTGTTAAATCGATCTCCTTAATTTTGTTTCCCGTGGAATCAATAAAAAGTAAACCATTCCCACTAAAAACCGAATAACCATTGTCTAGATCTCCTTTATCTTTCCATAAACCTGATGGGTCCAGCGTCAAAAACCGGCCCAACCCCACGTTCAAATAACGGTTCCTGAAGTAATAAAACCCCGTCTCCGCATCCAAACGCCTCCCCGTATATCCATAGATCCCCGCCCCATCGATCGCTGAGGTGGAAATCGCTGCTCCCGCACTGTCATAGGCATAAGGGTTCCCATAGGCGTCATACTCAAAGCCCTGCAAAAGGGCTCCGTTTCCGTCCAAGAGCCTCATGGTCGAACTTTGATGATTCTGGAGATAGCTTCTCCAGGTCCAACCGGTTCCTGCCGCCCAGGTCGCCAGGTGCTCATCGATCCCGATTCCATCCAGATGGACCCTCTGGGCGGGGAAATTCGATGTTCCCCCATCCATCTCCTCGGCGATCCGCCAACCGTCGTAGGACCACCAGGTCGTGGTCCCATAAAGCAGGCGATAGGTTCTCCTGTTATTCGGGTCGTAGCCATAGTAGGCAATCAGGACCATCTCTCCACTGCTGCTCGTGGAGCTGTTGGCCGAGGTCGTCCCCGATTGAGAGAGGGGCACTCCCTTGGCGAGGGCGGTCCGATTCTTCGCAAGTGCGTAACGATCCCTGGCTTTTCTGTAGAGAGCCCGAATTTCCTTTAGGCTGCGCTTAAACGGGTTCCGCTTCATGCAACGCGCGCATTGCGCCTGAACAAGGGTCGTTCCACATCTGCTGCTCGCTGCCAGTGCGGTAGGTGTCAAGAGGGGGAGTTCCACATCGGCAGGGGGCCTTGCTTCCTGGAAGCGAATGAAGCGACAACTACCGTGACACAACAAGGAGCTCGGGTTTTTAGAGAAAGAAGGGTTAGTCACCAGCCAATCCCAAACGAACCAAGCACCGGTCTATAGGAAGGGCTTGGTTGGGTAGAGGAAAGAAAGAATGAATCCCATACCCCTCAGGAAGGGATGAGCATTCGATCAGACTTGCCCACACAAGATCCCAAAGACCCAAGAAAGGTTCAGGTTGACCTCGGGCTCCACCAAGGGCTTTGGCCGACTTCGCCGAAGGCGCCTGAGGCCGGAGCCCTTGGTGGATCCCGAGCCGCGCGGAGAAAGGGAGAAAGGGGGGGGCCCTGTGGGAGCCGAGGAGCGTTCTAAGGCCGGGCACTAAAGCTTTCTGCTGGGCCCAAGAGATAGGAAGGAGGGATCCCACTCCAAGGGGGAATCGGGAATCATGCAGGGAATCGGTCGGAGGTTCTCCGCTATGATTCCTCCTTCGCCGCGGCTTGGATCCAAAGGACAGCCAATTGCAGAAGAGACTCCTCCTTGTCTTCGCCCTCTCGCTTTCGCTGACAACCGCCCTCGTGGGGCAGAGGTTTCGGCGCTTTGGCCGGGGGAGAATGGGGGCGAGCTGGAGCCGGGATGGACGCCTGGTGCGCTGGAGGGGGAAGCTCTATGAGCCCCGGACTTGGAAGGAGAGGGCTGCTAAGAAGGCGGGGGAAAGGGCGACAAGCCAGCGGGCGCGGGGCTTCGACCCTTTCGCGGCGCTCTCCAAGGCCTTGGGGGGCAGAGTCACTCCGAGGATGCTGGGGGGGCGGCGGCGCTTCAGCACCCTGCCGAGGGCGCCGGAGGGGAACCCGGGGCTGCGCAAGAATCGGGACGCCCGCGTCGAGGTGGCTCTCATCGGGGATCAGCTCTGGGTCACCGGTCCCAAAATCAAGACGCGCAAGGTGGCAGGCGGCTTGGGTGGGGTGCGCCACTTCGAGTTGTCCCCGGACGGGGAATGGGTGTCCTTCATCCAGAAAAAGGACCTGTTCGTGTTGGGGGTCCGGGACGGTAAGCGGCGGCGGCTGACGCAGGACGGCTCGGAGGACATCTTCAACGGGGAACTGGACTGGGTTTACCAGGAGGAGGTCTATGGGCGGGGGAATTTCCGAGGGGCCTGGTGGGCGCCCCGGGGAGGGAAGCTGGCTTTTGTGCGCATCGATGAGAAGCCGGTGGACAGCTTTGCGATCGTGGACTATCTGCCGCAGACGCTCCGGATCGAAAAGATCAAGTATCCCAAGGCGGGGAGGGGGAACCCGACGATCGGGCTGCGGGTGGCGGACGCGGCGACGGGGAAGGTGCGGGAGGTGGATCTCTCGGGCTACAGCCCTAAGGATGAGATCTTGATCGTGCGGGTGGGTTGGACGCCTTCGGGGGAGAGCCTGATCTTCATGGTCCAGGACCGGGAGCAGACCTGGCTGGATCTCAACTTGGCCGATCCCAAGACGGGCAAGGTGAAGAGGCTGCTGCGGGAGAG
>DROQ01000246.1 GCA_011321845.1 Planctomycetota bacterium
GATGGCGGGTTCGAGGGTCTTGGGGTCGCGTCCGAGGATGTCGGCGATGCATTGGCGGACTTCGACCTGGACAGGATGGTCGGGATCGAGGTAGTTCGCGAGGGGGGCGCCGAGCTGCTTGGCGCGCAGGAGAAAGCCGCTGTGCTTGCCCGAGCAGTTGTGGTGGCGTCGGCTGGGCTCCTCGCCCCGGGCGACGAGGCGGTCGGCCGCCTTGCGGTCGAGGGGGGGGTGGATGCCGCAGCCCAGGTCATCCAGGGAGAGACCTGCTTTGTGCAGAACGCCGGCGACGGCCTCCACGTGGCGCTCGTCCCCGCCGTGGCTTGCGACGAGGATGGCCCTCTCCCTGGGCTCCAGGCCGAGGCTCTCGAATTCGGGGGAGGAGAAGAGGGGCAGGAGCTGGAGCATCTTCCAGTTGCTCCGGGGAAAGGTCGGCTCGTCCACAGCCCCGAGGCTCACCACGCGCTCTCCCTCCTCGAGGACTACGAAACGGCCCCGGTGCGTCGTCTCCAGCTTTCCACCACGGTCGTTCCAGGTCAGGATGGGGTTGGGCTCTTGGTTCATCGCGTTTGGCCTCTTTGCAAAATTCGGCAAAGAAAGATAACAGAAACCCACCCTTCTCAAGCCTCTTCTTGGGACTATAAAGCATGCATGCTCGCTGAAATCCCCGTCGAACTCTCCAAGGTCGAGATCCGGGAACGGTCTCCCCAACAGCTCATCCTCCTCCAGGAGATCGGGGGGGAACGCAAAATCCCCATTGCGATCGGGATCCTGGAAGCCTTCGAGATCGAGCGGAAGCTCCTGGGCTCAGCGGCGCCCCGCCCGATGACCCACGACCTGATGGGCTCCATCCTGGACGCCTTGGATGTCCGCCTGGAACAAATTGTCATCACCGACCTGCGCGATCACACCTTCTTCGCGGCCCTGCACCTCCGGCTCCCCGACGGGGGGACGCAGGTCATCGACGCGAGGCCCTCGGACGCCATCGCCCTGGCGGTCCAGAAGAAGGCGCCCATGTTCGCCCTGGAGCATGTCCTGGACAAGGTCAACCAGGCGGAGTAGCGGATCCAAGGGGCCCCGGATCGAAAGGGCGGTCCAAGCCTGCATCTCCCCTTGCTCACCGCCCCGATTTGGATAGGCCTGTCCAAGAGATCTTCCCCCAAGCACCCATACGAATATCCTGAAACCCCAAATCTTGGACAGCGAACAAGGGGGGACCGAATTGGGGGGGATCCTTTTTGGGCTGCGAAGTGCGTTCCACAAAGAATGGAAGGAGTTTCAAGGAAGAAGGTCGGCTGATCTTGGACAGCGCTGCCTCTTCGAGGGCGGATCCGGATCGAAGAGGGGCGGGGCAGGGTAAGGTTGCATCGCCTTGGCCTCTCAGCTATGCCTTGGCGCTCCTGGAGGGATGGCAGAGTGGCCGAATGCGCCGGATTTGAAATCCGGTTTGTCGCAAGGCAACGGGGGTTCGAATCCCCCTCCCTCCGCCAGTTTTTTCACGCTCCTTTTTCACGCTCCCCGATGGAGCTGGGAAACCAAGAAAGTCGACCCATCCCATCGACCCGAAAGAGGCCAAATCCCAGACAGCTTGGGCGAACAGCCTGCCGCTCTGAGGATCCGGAAAAAGGAGGCCTGACCCTGGGGGAATGGGAGGTTTTGAGGAAGCCCACGAAAAAAGGTTCGGACGAAACTCGGACTCCTCCAAGGGTTTTGGCCGACTTCGCCGAGGACGCCTGAGGCCAGAGCCCTTGGAGGAGTCCGAGGCGGGCGGAGAAAGGGAGAATCCCTGCGGGTCTATGCAGACACGACAGCTTTCTTTGAGACGGAGTCCGAGCCGAGAAGAAAAAAGGGGAACCGCGGGGGAGGAAAAGACGAGCCAGGCCTGGGTGGCCCAAGTCCGCTAAACGGCTAAGGCTCCAAGTGCAACAGGCTGCTAACATCCCCCCATGCTCTTCAGCTTGATGACCTGCCTGCTGCTGCAGGGCGGGGGAGTGGACCTCTTCGTCTCCCCCACGGGAACGGAAAGGGCCCAGGGGACGGCCAAGGACCCCCTCGCGCTCCAAGCGGCGATCCAGAGGCTCCGCGAACTTCGCCGGGGAGGCTTGGACCGGACCATCCGCATCCGCCTGGCTCCCGGGGATTACTTCCTATCGGGGGGTCTCGTCCTGGATCGGGACTGCAGCGGAACAAAACAAGGGCCCAGCATCCTCCAGGGTAAGGGGGCGAGGCTCCTGGGAGCCATCCCCCTCCCGCTCTCTTGGATCCACAAGGAGCGCGGGCTCTCGGTGATCGACCTCTCCAAGGCAAGGCTCTCTCCCAGCACCCGGGGAGCGCTCACGCTGCGCCCTCGCGGGATGGGGCGCCCGGCCCGCCCGGTCGCCGCCGAGCTGTTGGACCCCCTGGGTCCCATGCGCCGCGCCCGCTGGCCCGACCAAGGCTTTGTCCATTTCCGGAGGGTCCTGGATCCGGGCAGCGTCCCCCGCAACCGGATGAGGGACACCCCCGCCTCCCGGCGCGAGACCGGGCCGCCCCGGGGCGGGGTCTTCGCCTTCGCCCACCCTCGGCTCGCCCAATGGGCCAAGGAGCGACAGGCCTGGGCTTTTGGTTTCTGGCACTGGGACTGGGCGGACGAGTTGCTCCCCATCGCCCGCATCGACCCCGAGGCGGGCACGATCCACCTGGGACTGCCCCACCGCTACGGGCTCCGCAAGGGGGGCGCCTTTTACCTCGTCAACCTCCTCTCCGAGCTGGACCGTCCGGGCGAGTTCTACATCGACCCCGAAGGGCAAAAGCTCTTCTTCCTCCCCAGGACCGAGTCCAAAGGCCCCCTTCTCCTGAGCCTCCTGGCCGAACCCCTGATCCGTATCCGCGGAGGGCGGGACATCCACATCGAAGGCCTCAGGCTGGAAGCGGTCCGAGGCGACGCTCTCTGCATCGAAGGCGGCAGGAGAAACCGGGTCCTCTCCTGCCTCATCCAAAACACGGGACTTTCCGGCATCAAGATCCAAGGGGAGGAGAACCTGGTCCAGGACTGCCTGCTCGAAAACATCGGGGCCTCGGGGATCGAGCTGGCGGGCGGCGACCGGGCCACCCTGCGCCCCGGGGCCAACGCCGTCATCGGCTGCGAGATCCGGCGTTTCGGGCGGCTCTTCCGCAGCTACCAGCCAGCCATCCGCCTCCACGACGTGGGGCAGATCGTCCGCAACAACCTCCTCCATCACGGACCCCACTCCGCCCTCATCTTCGACGGCAACGAGCACCGCATCGAGAAGAACGAGATCCACCACGTCCTCCTGGAGACGGGGGATTGCGGAGCGATCTACACGGGGCGCGACTGGACCCTGCATGGGACCCTGATCCGGTGGAACTTCATCCACGACCTGCCGGGGACGAGCCGCCGCTGGCAAAACGGGGTCTACCTCGATGACATGGCCAGCGGGATCCGGGTCGAAGGCAACGTCTTTTTTCGCTGCAACAGCGGGATGCTGGTGGGCGGGGGCCGGGACAACATCGTCGCCTACAACCTTTTCATCGACTCCAAGCTGGGGATCCGCTTCGACCAGCGAGGGGTGAAGTGGATGGCGGGGAAACTCAAGGATCCCCGGACCTCCACTCTGCACCGAAGGCTGCGGGCGGTTCCCATCGACAGGGAGCCCTGGAAGAGCCGGTATCCCAGTCTCCAGCGCTACTTGAGCGACCGCATGGGGAAACCCGTCGGGAGCAAGGTCCTCGGCAACCTGTTTTTCGGGACCAGGCTCGGGACCATCGCCGACCCCAAGACGGTGGAGGTCCGGGGCAACCTCGTCAAGAAGGGGCGCCCCGGGATCCTGGAGGAGAGATCCGGGAGGGGTCCTCGCTTCAAGGTTCCCAGCTTCGCTCCGGAGGGGGTAGATGGCTTTCCCCCGATTCCCCTCTCCGAGATCGGGAGGGGCGAGGTCGGGGGGAAGTGAGTTTCGAGATTGGGGGGAGTGGGATTGGGGGGATGGGGGGGGCTGCATGAAACGCCTGGAGGCGTTTCCTACACAAAACCCCTGGAGGGGTTTTCTACATAAAACCCCTGGAGGGGTTTTCTACTTGAAACACCTGGAGGTGTTCCCTACCGACGTTTTCTACTGGAAACACCTGGAGGTGTTCCCTACGGACGTTTTCTACTGGAAACATCTGGAGGTGTTCCCTACTGGGGTTTTCTACTTTCTGTTGCCGTGGGGGGGGAAAGGGGTTAGGGTTCCCGCCCGATCGCGGAGAGATGGCAGAGTGGCCGAATGCGACGGCTTGCTAAGCCGTTGAGGGGATTTGTCCCCTCCGGGGGTTCGAATCCCCCTCTCTCCGCCACTTTTTCTCTCTGGAGGGCTCCTCCGGGGAGAAGGGATGGGGCGATGCGCATTAGACTTTCTCTTCGATCGGCTCTTCGATCAGCTTCTCGGCCGATTCTTCGACGGGCCCTGGGGAGCCTGCTCTGTCTCTGGCTTGGGGGATGCGGGGCGGTGGAGGTCGAGCTGGAGAGCGAGCCGGATCAGGCCCTGGTCCACATCGACGGGCTGCCGATGGCGCGGACACCCTACCGATTTCCCACGCCTTACTATGGCATGATCGATGTCTACGCCAGCCTCCCCCCCCAGGGGGCCAAGGCCTACCTCCCGGCCCACCACCTGGTTTCGGTTCCCTTGCCTGCGCCCCGGACCTTCTTTCCCTTCGACCTGGTCTTCGAGGGAGTGCACCGACTGCTGGGGATCCAGCCCAGCCCCAAGGCCCGTCTTGTGCTCAAGCCGGTGGAGATTCCCCCGAGTGCCCTGGGAAAGGCCGGCGACGAACGGAAGGACGAAGAGGCGCTGATCCAGCGGGCGGAGCAAAGCGCCCTGAGGCGCTAGGCGGAATGGCCCGGCGGGCGGTCGTCTGGGGCCTCGGGAGGTTTGGAGGAGGCTTGGGGGCGGTCCTCGAGCTGGAGCGGCGAGGCTACGAGGTCGCCATCATGGACGGGGCCTCGCCCGAGAGCCTGGAGGAGAGCCTGACGGAACTGGAGCGCCGCGGGGGAAGGCGCCCCCGCCCCCTCCTCCCTGAAACTCCCGCTTCCCTCGAGGGCTGCGACCTCCTCATCCTCAACCCCGCCATCCCCCCCCACCATCCCCTCCTCAAGTATTTGAAGGACCATCCCTTGGAGGTAGGGGACACCCTTTCTCCTCGCGGAAGCCAGCAAGGGGAGGACACCCACCCTCCTCGCAGGAACAAACAAGTCGGGGAAGTGGAGGACACCCATCTTCTTCGCGAATGCCAGCGATTGAGGGACACCCATCCTCACGGAAGCCAGCAGGGGGGAGACCAGCAAGTGGGGGACACCCATCCTCCTTGCGGGAGCCGGCAAGTGGAGCACCCCCTTTCTCCCCAAAGAAGCCAGGAGATCAACCTGCTCCTGGAGCGCCTCCCGGCCGAGGGCCCTCCCCGCGTCCTGGCGGTCACGGGCACCAACGGCAAGAGCAGCACCGCCACCCTCCTCCACCAGGCCCTTGCCGCGCTCGACGGCCCCGCCCTCCTCGGGGGCAACATCGGGACCAGCCTCCTCCTGGACCCCGCCCCCCTGGACGGGGCACGCAACATCGTCCTCGAACTTTCCTCCTTCCAATGCGCCCGCCTCCCGCTCGAAGACCAGGCTCCGCGCCTCGACGGCCTCATCCTCACCCCCATCAGCCGCGACCACCTCGGCTGGCACGGCGACCTCGAGGCCTACCACCAGGCCAAGCTCCGCAGCCTGGGCGCCTTGCGAAAGGGGACACCCATGGTTTTCGACCCGCGCTGCCCGGTCGGCCGGCGGGCGGCGGCCCTGGCCGAGGAGCGGGGGCTGCGGCCGGTTCCCGCCTTCACTCCGAGTTCGGCGCCAGGAACCGCCTGGACCTGGCGTTCCGAGGAGCCGGGGCTGCGACCCGTCCCCTCTGTCACCGGAAGGCTCGGCCTGGACCCGGACGGGGAGCTGCTCCTGGATGGCCGGGTCTTCCTCCCCCGAGGCTGGCCCTGCCGGGGCCGCTTCCAGAAGGCCAACCTCGGCCTGGTCCTCGCTCTGCTCCTGGCCCTCGGCTTCGACCCCCGAACCGCCCGCCCCAGCCTGGAGACCTTCGCCGGCCTCCCCCACCGACTCCAGGACCTCGGCAGCCATCAAAGGGTGTCCCTCATCGACAACGGGGTCTCGACGGTGGCGGAGACCAGCCTCTCCGCCCTGCGCTGCCTGCGGGAAGAACTCCCCGAGGGAGCGGGGATCCACTGGATCGCCGGGGGCAAGCTCAAGGACAAGAGCCTCCGCCCCCACCTCGAGGACTGCCTCCCCCTCTGCGCCTCCGCGCACTTTTTCGGGGACGCCGCCAAGGCCCTCAAGGAGGCCATCCGAGTCGCGGGCCCCCTCCATACCCCAACCACCTTCCAGGACCGCCTCCGCGAGGCCCTGGACCGGGCCTTCGCCCATGCCCGCCCTGGGGACCTCCTCCTCTTCAGCCCGGCCTTCTCCTCCCACGACCAGTACCCCAATTTCGAAGCCCGCTGCCAGGACGCGCTGAACTGGTGGAAAGAAAAACGTCGAAAAGAAACGCGCAACCTACAAAATCTTCTGCCAAGGTACGATAAGAAGAACCGGGCAGAGCAGTGAGCGACGTGAACCAGAACAAGTGCCAGATTTGCAACCAGAAGGAAGCGGTGATCCACCGCCTGGAACGGGTGGGCAGCGAGTGGGTCCAGTGGCATCTCTGCGAGTCCTGCTCGGCCCTCTCCACCAAGCAGCCCCCCAAGGAGGGGCTCCTCGAAAAGCTTGGCGAGAGTTTCGACGCCCAGAGCGTCGTCCCCCATCCCAGGCCCCTGGCCGAGGAACAGGAAGAGGACGCCTGCCCCGGCTGCGGAATGACCAAGGAGACCTTCTTCGAGGTCCGCCGCTTCGGCTGCGCCCGCTGCTACGACACCTTCCTGGACTTCCTCCCCGCCTACCTGGAACGCATCCACGAGGACAACCGCCACATGGGGAAGATCCCCGGCCGCCCCAAGGGCGAGCCCATCCCTCCCCTGGAGTTGAAACGCCTCCAGGACCGCCTCAACAAGGCTGTCGCCGAGGAGCGCTACGAGGACGCCGCCCTCTACCGCAACCAGATCCGCAAGCTCCAAGAGAAGGACCCCTCCACCAAGGTCCAGCGAGAAGTCTGATGGAAGCCTGGGAAGCACAGAACGCCTGGCTCGGAGCCGAGGGCGAGGACTCGGATGTCGTCATCAGCACCCGCGTCCGCCTGGCCCGGAACATCGAGGGCTTCTCCTTCTCCCCCAAACTGGAACCCAAGGAAGCCCAAGGCCTGGTCGAGCTCTGCCAAAACCGCCTCGCCCCCCTCGCCAAGGAAGAAGGCTGGGAGTGGGTGGACCTCCAAACCCTGAGCCCCATCGCCCGCCAGGTCCTCGTCGAGCGCCGCCTCATCAGCAGGGAACTCAAGGGAAAGAACCTCCCCAGCGCGGTCCTGCACGACCCCATCGCGACGGTCAGCCTGATGATTGGAGAGGAGGATCACCTGAGATTGCAGGTTTTCCGCTCCGGCCTGGCCCTCGGCCAGGCTTTCGACACCGCCAACCAGATCGACGACCGGATCGCGGACTGCCTTCCCCTCTCCTTTTCCCACAAGTTCGGCTTCTTGACCACCTGCCCCACCAACACCGGGACGGGGATGCGGGTCTCGGTCATGTTGCACCTTCCTGCCCTGGCCCTCACCCAGAAGGAGATCCAAAAGGCGACCAACTCCATGCAGGAAATGGGAATGACCGTCCGCGGCCCTTACGGTGAAGGAAGCCAGGCCTCCGGCGACCTTTTCCAGATTTCCAACCAGCGAACCCTGGGAGCCAGCGAAGGGGAACTCATCCAGAGCCTGGAAAACGCGGTGCACACCATGATCCGCTGGGAACGCAAGCTCCGGGCGGACCTGGGGGAGAACGCAAACTTCCTCAAGGACCGGGTCTACCGCGCCCTCGGCGTCCTCTCCAGCGCCCACATCCTCAGCTCGAGCGAGGCCCTCGACCTTCTCTCCATGCTCCGCCTGGGGAGGTTTTACGACCTCCCGGGCCTCCCCTCCCGCGCGACCTGGAACCGGCTCTTCCTCCTGACCCAGCCTGGCCACCTGATGGAAAACGCGGGTCAGGAACTCGACCCGGGAGAGCGGGATTTCGCCCGAGCAGCCCTGGTGCGCGAGATTCTGGCCAAAGGATGAGGCTATTTCCTTGACCCGACGGGCATTTTCCCATCATCTTGGAGGATGGGTCAATTGAGAATTGCCGTTGGCCGATCTATAGACTTGACAGCGAAAGCGGGTCGGCGGCCCGGAAAATCGAGCGATGCGCTGACCTGCATCGACGTTTTCCCTGCCCGTTCTACCCCACAACGAAACCCCTAGAGGGGAATCCCCGGAGGACTGCATGTTTGATCGATTCACCGACCGCGCCAAGAAGGTGATGAGCCTGGCGCGGCAAGAAGCCCAGAAATTCAACCACGAGTACATCGGTACCGAGCACATCCTCCTCGGCCTCGTCCAAGAGGGGAACGGGGTCGCCGCCAATGTCCTCCAGAAGTTGGGGGTTGATCTGGACAAAATCCGGACCGAGGTCGAAAAGATCGTCAAGTCCGGCCCCACGATGGCGACCATGAGCAACCTCCCCTTCACCCCCCGGGCGAAGAAGGTCCTCGAACTCGCCATGGAAGAGGCGAGTCAGCTCGGTCATAGCTACATCGGCACCGAACATCTCCTCCTCGGCCTGATCAAGGAGAACGAGGGGATCGCGGCCCAGGTCCTCCTCAATCTGAGGATCAAGCTGGAGGACGTCCGCTCCCAGGTCCTGGAGTTCCTCGGAGCCGACGCGGCCGACAGCGACGAAGCCGACAGCAGCGACATCGGCGGGACCGCCCCGGCCGGCAAGTCCAAGACCCCCGCCCTCGACACCTTCGGCCGCGACCTGACCGAGCTGGCCAAGGAAACCAAGCTGGACCCCGTGATCGGGCGCCACCTCGAGATCGAGCGCGTCATCCAGATCCTCTGCCGCCGCACCAAGAACAACCCGGTCCTCCTCGGCGAGGCCGGCGTCGGCAAGACGGCCATCGTCGAGGGCCTTGCCCAGGACATCGTCCGTGGCAACGTCCCCGAGATCCTCCGCGGCAAGCGCCTGGTCGTCCTCGACCTGGCCATGATGGTCGCCGGGACCAAGTACCGCGGCCAGTTCGAGGAGCGCATCAAGGCGGTCATGACCGAGGTGCGGCGCGCGCGGGATGTCATCCTCTTCATCGACGAGCTGCACACCCTGGTGGGCGCGGGCGGGGCCGAAGGCGCCATCGACGCCAGCAACGTCCTCAAGCCCGCCCTCTCCCGCGGCGAGATCCAGTGCATCGGGGCCACCACCCTGGACGAATACCGCAAATACATCGAGAAGGACGGAGCCCTGGAGCGGCGCTTCCAGACCGTCATGGTCGAACCCCCGACCAAGGAGCAGGCCGTCCAGATCCTGAGCGGACTCCGGGACAAGTACGAGGCCCACCACAGGGTCCAGTACACCGACGACGCCCTCGAGACCGCCGTGGAGCTGAGCACGCGCTACATCCAGGGGCGTTTCCTCCCCGACAAGGCCATCGACGTCATCGACGAGGCCGGGGCAAGGATGCGTATCCGCAACATGACCCAACCGCCCGATATCCAGGAGCTGGAAAAAGAGATCCACGATCTGGAAAAAGAAAAGGAGGAGTCCGTCGCCAACCAGGACTTCGAACGGGCGGCCGCCCTCAGGGACAAGGCCTACCATCTCCGCAAAAAGAAGGAGCAGATCCAGAAGGAGTGGAGGGAGCGCGAAGCCAGCTGCGAGACGGGAGGCATCGTCGACAAGGACGTGATCGCCGAGACCGTCTCCAAGATGACGCAGATCCCTCTCAACCGGTTGGAGAAGGCCGAGGCCGAACGCCTCCTCCAGATGGAGGGGGAGATCCAGCGCGAGGTCATCAACCAGGACCGGGCGGTCACCGCGATCGCCAAGGCGGTGCGGCGCTCCCGCTCCGGCCTCAAGGATCCGAACCGGCCCATGGGCTCCTTCCTCTTCCTCGGCCCCTCCGGCGTCGGGAAGACCCACCTTTCGAAATCCCTGGCCAAGTTCATGTTCGGAGACGAGGACGCGATCATCCAGATCGACATGTCCGAATACATGGAGAAGCACAACGCCTCCCGCCTGGTCGGCGCGCCTCCGGGCTACGTGGGCTACGAAGAGGGTGGACACCTGACCGAGAAGGTCCGGCGCAGGCCCTACTCCGTCGTCCTCCTCGACGAGATCGAGAAGGCCCACCCGGACATCTTCAACATGCTGCTCCAGGTCATGGAGGAGGGTCGCCTGACCGACTCCTTCGGGCGTCAGATCGACTTCCGCAACGTCATCTTGATCATGACCTCCAACATCGGAGCCAACCTGATCAAGAACTCCTCCGGTCTGGGCTTCCAGAAACGGGACTCCGAGCACAGCTATGAGAAGATGCGGGAGATGGTGCTGGTGGAGGTCGAACGGCACTTCCGCCCCGAGTTCCTCAACCGCCTCGACGACATCATCGTCTTCAACCAGCTCCAACGCGAGGACCTCGACCACATCGTCAAGATCGAGCTGAAAAAGGTGCAGGAACGCCTCGGCGAACGCAAGATCGAGATCGAGCTGAACGACGAGGCCATGACCTACCTGGTCGAGAAGGGCTTCCACGTGGAGCACGGAGCGCGGCCCCTCCGCAGGGCCATCGAGCAGCACCTCGAGGATCCCCTGGCCGAGGAGGTCCTCCGGGGCCACTTCGACGAGGGCGCCAAGCTCTCGGTCACGGTCGAGGATGGCAAGTTGGCCTTCGAGTCCCACCCCCTCCCCAGGGAAGAACCCGAGGAGGAGAAAAAGGAGGAAGAAGAGGTCCAGGGAGTCGGTGAGGACGACGGGAAATAGGGGCCCGTAGTTCTTCCAGGAACCTTTCCTTCTTTTTGGAATTTTCCGCCCCTAGCGGGATCGAAACGTCTCTGTTCTTTGAGATGCGATTCGATCCCGCTTTGCCGTACTTACGCCTCGCCTGGTGCCTGGGTTTTTCGACCTCCTTGTCGCCCGACTGCCCTCACCCCCTCCTGGACAGAGATGGGGAAATTGAGAAATGGTTTGGACTGAGCGCGAGGGAGCTGGAGGAAAAAGGGCTGCCAAAGGCGGCCCGCAGGCGCCTTTTGGACAGGAACCGGGGCCGGGACATGGCCCTCGCCATGCTCCGGGAAACCGAGCGATTGGGGATGGGACTCCTCTGGCCGGGCCACCCCGATTGGCCCCGGGAGTTGGAAGAGCAGGCGGATGCCCCGCCCGTGCTCTGGTTCCTGGGAACGCCTTCGGCCCTGGACGCTGCCCTGTTCACCGTGGTCGGGACCCGGCACCCCAGCCCCTATGGAATCCAGGCAGGGACCCAGTTCTCCGAGGCCCTCGCGCTGGGTGGATGCCACATCGTCTCGGGGCTCGCCCGGGGAATCGACTCCATCGGACACCGGGCGGCTTTGAAAAACGGTAGCCCCACCATCGCGGTCCTTGGCTCCAGCCTTGACCAGCTCTATCCGCCCGAGAACAAGGAGCTGGCCCGCGGGATTCTCCGCGCGGGGGGGCTCCTTCTCAGCGAGTTCCCGCCGGGGCAGCAGGCCTTCAAAAACTCCTTTCCACGACGCAACCGAATCCTCGCCTTCCTCGGCCGAGGGGTCCTCGTGGTCGAGGCCACCCTGCGCTCGGGGACTTTGATCACGGCGGAGTGGGCGGCCACGCGCGGGAAACCGGTCTGGGCCATCCCGGGACCCTTTGGCAGCCCAAGTTCCCGCGGCTGCCACAAACTGATTCGGGAGGGGGCCTTCCTCGCGGACCACCCCGCCGGCCTCCTCCAGGATCTCGAGTTGGAGCCCCAAACCCCCGCGTTCTCCAGGGAGGGTCTAAGCGACCTGGACTTGCAAGTCCTCGAGCAGCTCCGGCAAGGCCCCACTCCCCCGGACGCCCTCTCCACAGCGACCCGATCCGAGATCCAACGGGTCCTCGCCTCCCTCGAGATCCTCAAGGCCAAGGGCCTCGTCCGTCGTCTCGAAGGCTCCCTCTACGCCCGCACGCGCTACTCGTGAACGCGGGCCATCAGGGAGTTCCAGGAGTTGCCGGCCCCAAAGCTGAGGAGGAGGCAGTTCATGCCCGGCTCCAATTTTTTGACAGTGATCTCGCGGGAGGGAACCTTGATCTTGCCCTGGCCGTCACGCTTGGTCAGGGTCTGGTAACGGCCCTTTTGGCGCAGGCCTTCGTAGAGGGAGAGCCCCACGGAGGCGGCCGAGGTGTTGCCGTACTTGTGCAAAGTGATGTACATCCGTTCGAAGGGGATCTTCATCCCTTCGGCAAGTTCCTGGTTGAGGGAGAGGTTGGCGCTGTGGGGAACGAAGCAGTCGACCTTGGAGGCGAGGTAGGAGGCGATGGCCATGCGACGCTCCTTGTCCTTGACTTCGTCCAAGCCCTGGATCGAGTCCAGACCCAATTCCTCGGGAGCGTCCTCGACAAGCCCGGCTGAGCGAAGGACCTCCAAGTATCCCTCGCGGGGTACGGTCCCACGGACAAAGCGGTAGACCTTGCGCCCGTCCATCTTGAAGAACTGCATCCGATTCTCCTCGGGTCCTCCAAAGAACTCGGGGGGATAGAGAGCCTTGCGGGCTTCGAGAGGTTCGAGGTCCACTCCGATGTCCCTTCCCAGGAAGTTGAAGGGATCGTTCTCGGGATTGAGGGGACCTTTCTGGTAGATCGCATCCGCCGTCAGGGGATCCGTCCGAGAGAAAAAGGAGAGGAGTTCCATCTGCGGAAAGACGGAAACCCCGCTCGGCCTTGGATCCTTGGAGAGGACGCAGGCGGTCCCGGCATCCCCGAGCAGGATGGCGTCCCGATCCGACCAATCCACCATGCGGGTGGCCACGTCCGCGCCCACCACGAGGATGTTCGAAAAGGTCCCTCCCCGGATCATCCCCATCGCCATGCCCATCGCTCCGAGCCAGCTCGCGCAACCCATCTGGAGATCCAAGGCGCCGGCCCGGTACATCCGAAGTCGACCCCTCTCGTCCTTGCCAAAAGCCCCCTGGATTCGAGAAGCCCCCGCGGGATAGATCTGGGGGTTGGTATTGGTCGCGAAGAGCACCATTTCGATGTCTTCCGGCTCCATCCCCGAAAGCTCCAAAGCCTCCTTCGCGGCCTCGTAGCCCAGATCCGTCGCCCACTTGTCGGAGTCGGCCACATGACGTTGCAAGATCCCCGTGTGCTCGGAGATCCATTGGGCGCTCGTCCGCAACCAGGGCATGCCCTTTTCGAGAGCTTCGTTGGTCAGGCATCGGTCGGGGATCGATACTCCCAAACCACGCATCCAAACTCGAACCTGATCACTCATCCCATTACCCATCCAAGAAGAGGTATTCCGTCCCCAACATCACAAAGAAACCCAGGACAAGCCAGGCAAAGAACACAAGCATCTTTGTGAGCAGAGTTTTCAAGAAAGGCCCTTCTCCCTTTCTTCCTCCAAGAAAGGCGAGGCAGCCCAGAAACAACGTCAAAAGGGCGACAATGATACGGAAGATCATTCCTCCCCCCCAGGTTCGGGTTGGCGAGATCGAGCCAGTTGGTCACGGAGCCCCAACGCGTCCCTCTCCCGAAGAGTAAAGAGATCTGCGAGGATGGCGAAGTTTAAAAGGCCCGCGATGGAGATCAACGTCATCCCGAGTTCGAAATGAGGGTTGTCCCGTTGCACCTCCAAAGGCCCCAGGAGGACCGATGCGAGGAAGGTAGGGATCCCCAAACCGGTTTGCCCGGCCCACCACCAATAGTGCAGTGGTCGGTCCACTCCACGAAGCTCCGAGAAAAACAGCCCCATGGCGAAGAGCCCCATCAAGCCGGCGAAGACAAAGAACGCGGAGCGCTTGCGCCCTAGGACATAGTGCCCCCAGCCGGGAATCAACCATCCCAGCAGCAGGGCCCAGAGACGCCGTCCCTCCCCCACGCCCTTGAGCAGGCGGCTCCCTGCCAGGAGCCAGAGCCCCTCGGCGGCGAGCAAGGCGTTGAGCACTCCGGCCATTCCCGTCAGAGCAAGGCCTAGATGCTCATAGGGCAGAGGCATCTTGAGCACCCGGAGCACCTCGGGATCCCTCGGCACCCCACCTCCATTCCCCTTGACCAGCCAGAGCAGGGTCATCTCACCCAGGTTACCGGCCTCCGGAAGCATATGAACGGGGAGGAAGTGCAAGACAGCCAGGTTCCCGCTGAAGGGGTTTTCCGTAAAAGCGAAGAGCCTCTCCCCCAGGAGGATCCAGCCGACCAGGGTCATCAGGCTGACCACTCCAAAACCGATCCATCCTGCCTTCGCCCTCCCCATGAGGAGCTGGGCCCCCCCTGGAAACAGGAGACCGGCGAAGAGGGCGTGGAATGGGCGTCTTTGCGTTTCGTGGCTCATGCGAAGCGGAGGATCATAACGAGGGGACCCTCACAAGGAATGGGCTTTCGACCCTCAGTTTCCGGATGAGAAGAATTCTTTTTCGACCCGGACCGGTCGACCACGAGGCCCCAGAAGGGCCAAACGGGTCCTGGCGCTGGCCAAAAGGGGACCTCTTTTCCCCTCGGGATCCACCCGAAACAGGCGGTAGGCCAAGGAAATCGAGGCCTTTCCCAGCTTTTCGAGCCGGGTCTCGATCTCGATCCAATCGTCGTAGCGGGCGGAGACATGGTATTGGATCTCCACCGAAGTCACGGCGAGGGCCAGCCCCTCCTCCTCCATGGAACGGTAGCTCCTGCCCTGTTCCCGCATCCACTCGGTGCGGCCCTCCTCGATCCAGGGGATGTAGGCCCCATGGTAGGCCACCCCCATCTGGTCCGTATCGGCGTAGCGCACCCGAAGCCGATGGACCCCTACATGCGTACGAAATCCTTCTGGAATTCCCATACCCCCATCATGGCAGGGCCCGCGGCTCAGGGAAAGAAAACCCGCTTGGGCAGGGAGTGGAGCCTCGCCTCCGCCGCCTCGTCCGCGAACATCGTGGGGGTCTTGCCCTCCCTCTCGGCCTCCTCGAAGAGCCGAAAGAGCCGCTCCTCGATTTTGTCAATGGCCGCCGCCTGGTCCCGGTTTCCCGTCAGGTGGAAATTGGCCCCGAGGATCAACGCCCCGCTGTTGATCACGAAATCCGGCGCCACGAGGATCTCACGCCCGGCAAGCTGCAGGCCATGCTCGGGTCCCGCGAGGATGTTGTTGGCCGAGCCCGCCACAGCCCGGCACTTCAATCTCTCGACGGTCAGGTCGTGGAGGATCCCTCCCAGGGCACAGGGCACGAAGACATCGCAGGGCACATCGAAGATTTCCCCCGGATCGGTGAAGTCGATTCCCAGGGTATCGATGGCTTTCTCCAGCCGCTCCCGCTGGACCTCGGCCCCGACCACCGTTCCGCCCCGCGCGAGGATCCCCTGGGCGACCTTGTAACCGACCTCCCCAAACCCTTGCACCGCGAAGCGCAGCCCCTCCCAACTGGATTCCCCGGGATCGGCGGGGTAGCGCTCATCCTTACGCGCCAAGAACCGCAGAACCGCCCGGATCCCCGCGAGGACCCCCCTGGCCGTCGCGGCGGAGAGGTCCCCCGGCCCCCTGGGACCCGGAAGGGTGACGAATTCGGTGGTCTCCGCCATGGCGGCCAGTTCCTCCTCTCCCGTCCCCACGTCGGGCCCCGAGTAATAGCGCCCGCCCAGATTCTGGATGAACTCCCCCAACCGTCGGTAGACAAGCCTCAGATCCAGGCCGGGCCGGTCGATCAAGGCGACCTTGCCCCCGCCTCCCTGCACTCCGGTCAGGAGGCATTTGTTGGTCATGGCCTGGGAGAGCCGCATCACATCCCGCAAGGCCTCGGTTCCATTGCGATAGGGAAAACGCCGCACCCCACCGAAGGCCGGCCCCAAACGGGTGTCGTGAATGGCCAGGATGGCCGAGAACCCGATCGAGGGGTCCTGAATCAGCTGAATCTGCTCGTGGGAGGCCCCATCCAGGGTCTCAAGAAAACTTAGAGGCATCGGGGAACCGCCGGGGGATGAGACAAAACCGCAAAGACAACCAAGTCTACCCCCTGACATTCCGGGAAGAAGGGAGAAGGGAATCCGTCGCAGTCTTTTCAACCTCGGCTTATGATCCGCTCCCTATGGTCCAAGCAATGATGAAACGACCCCTCCTTTTCAGCCTCCTCGCTTCCTTCCCCTTCGCCTGGGCCTCCTGCGGCTCCAGCCCCAAACCGGAGAAGGACCCTGAGATCGAGCAACGTTTCCTGGCCGAGCAGAAAAAGCGCGAGGAATTCCTCGCCAAATCCAAGGATACGGGACGCAAACTCATCCTCCTGGACCAGGCGATGTTCGAGTTCTCCTCCAACTTCTCCCACAAGGAGAACCCCAAGGCCCAGCGCAAGGCCGAGGGCCTCCTCCGCTTCCTGCGGACCCAGACCCTCAAGATCGAGGACGAGTTGATCCGCCAGCAGCGGGAAGGGAGCATACGGGACCGCTCGATCAGCACCGCCGCCCTCGGTTTCGTCAACGACAAGAGGGTCCTCCCCCTGCTTGTCGCCGGTCTCAAGGACAAGAACCCCCAGGTGAGGATCTCGGCGGCCTTCGCCCTCGGCGTCCAGGGGAACCCCCTGACCCCGGTCCAGGAGCTGGGCAGAATCCTCCTCGACGGAGAAGCCGACACCACCCTCCAGCGCAATGCATCCTGGGCCCTGATGCGCATCCAGGAGAACGGCGCCCCACAAGAGATCTTCCGCAAGCTCTGGGAGAAGTATTTGAAAGGCGACCCGATCTCCAAGGACCTCGTGGTCCTCGTCCACTCCATCCGAGGCCTGGGCCTCCTCCGCTCCCCCGACGCCCTACCCGCCCTCGTGCCCTACCTGAGTCACCCCAAGCCTCTGATCCGCCAGGCGACTGCCATCGCCATCGGTCGGGCCGGTAATCGGGACGCTGCCAAGCTCCTGATCGATCTGCTCGGCGGACGGGAGAGCAACCCCAACGTCCGCCTCGCCGCCCGCAAGGCCCTCAAGGCCCTGGCCGGGGGCGCGGTCGACCGCGAATACGATCTCGCTGCCTGGAAAAAGGAGTTCGGCCTCTAAGCCCTTCCCAGAGTTCGTTTCTTGGGGACAATAGAGGCATGTTGGCCCTCGCGCTCTTTTCGGTTCTCGCGCTCCCCCAGCCTCCGCTCCGGCAAGGCGACCAGGGGGTGCAGGTCGCCCTCGAACTGCTGAAGAATTTTGGAGAAACCAAAGACTGGAAGGATCTCCAAACCCTCCGCGTCCAGCTCCGTGAGACCCGGGCCGCGACGGCCCAAGAAAAAGCCAGGCTGCTCTCTACCTCCACCTTCTCCATGGCCTACCCCAACCGCCTGCGCGTCGAAGAGAGACCACCGGGAGGGGGCATCACGATCTACCTTTGGGAGGGCAAGGAAGTCCTCATGGGTCCGGGAGGAGGCCCCTTCGTCGCGATCCAGGGAAAGGCCCGTGAGCGCATCCTGTCCCGCTTCGAGCTTTTGGCGGCGTTGTTCTGCTGGGACCTTCTCCCCTTTCCGAAACAGCCCGGCGTCCAACTCAAGGACCATGTCCTCCAGACCACTTTGCGCATAGATCCCAAGAGCCCGGGCATTCCCATCCGAAGAGTGTTGGGCAACGACCTCAGGCTCCAGCCGATCCGACAGCTCGTCGTCCATGGGCGACGGTATCGCTGCGGAGGGCGCCTCCGGGGGAAGCTTGCCTTCCCCTCCAGCTTTCGTTCCCTTGCCGGACCTCTCCTGGAAGTCCAGACATGGTCCGCTGGTTACTCCTACAAGCCTGAATTCTTCCGCCCTCGCAAGACCAAGAGCGAGGGCAAGGCCCTGGTCCACCAGGGAGGGGAGGAAGAAAATTTTGCCCAACCCATTCTCAAAAGGCTCCCACCGAGCTACGAGATCTGCGTCCCCGATCCCAAGGACTGGGAGGGCCGCGCCAAACTCCTGGACCGCTTGGGGCGCAAGCTCTTCGCCCTGGGCCAGGAGCCCTCGGGCATGCCTCTCTATGGAGTGGACGGCAGGATCCGCATCCAATTCGTCCCAAGCGAGGGAAAAACCGCCAAGGCCCCCAAAGGGATCAAGATGCGAGCGCTAGGGGCCCGGGTGGCCCTCGTTCTCTACGCAAGGGGCCCCTTCGAGCAGACCATGAAGAGTTTGGAGCGACGGCTCAGAGCCCAGGCCAAGGAGATGGGTGTGGAGCGGGCAGGAACCTTCTTGGGGATCCCCACCTTTTTTCCGAGCCCGGGCGGCCCCTTTCCGGGACCCAAGGAAAGCCTCACCCTGAGAGGCGAGCTGCTGCTGAGATAGGCCAGGCGGGATTTCTGCAGACTTTTTCCCGGCATGTCTCCCCTGGGGGGCAGGGGAGAGCGGGCAGGTTGCGGTATGATTCTTGCTCCTGGAGGCCCTTATGAGATCTCTCCCCATCCTTAGCTTGCTCGCCCTTTTCCCCTTGGCCCTTGGGCCCCTGGCTTCGGCTCAGGTGACGATCACGCCCCTTCCCACCCGGAGTGTTCGGCAGGCTCCGCGGAGCGTTCGGCCCGCTACGCCGCGTCCCAGGACCCCGAACCGCGCGCCCCGTGTCGTCCGACCCGCCCCCAGGACCCCGAGGATCCACGTGCGCCCGAGGGTCCAACCCCCTCGGCGAAGCAATCCGCTTCGGCGGACCACCCCCTACCAGCCCAGGAGACCAAGGACCTACCCAAGAAGGACCCCCACCCCCAGGACCTACAATCCTCCACCCCGGCGGCCTTCGACCCGGCGGCCCTCCTGGCCCGGCAATCCCTGGCGTGGTGGCGGGAGGACCTCGACCAGTCCCCGCAGGCGGCCCAGCGATCAACCCATCGAACATTTCCGGATCGGAAAGCGCAGGACCAGCATCAGCCCCACGAGTCCCCGCGTCAGCACCCCGCGCAGCGGGAGCCGCATCCGCCTTCACGAAGACCCGAGGACGGCTCCCCCCCTCTCCCGCAAGAGAAGCTCCTGGCGCCACAAGCCCAAGGCCGACCAACCCATCCTCAGTCCCTCCCCCCTCCCTCCCATCCTGGGTCGCTACAAGATTCCCGAGGCAAGGATCCCCAAGGCCAGCATCCCCAAGACAGCGATTCCCAAGACAGCGATTCCCAAGACAGCGATTCCCAAGACAGGGATTCCCAAGACAGGGATTCCCAAGACAAAATCCGGTGGCAGGCGCAGCCTCCCCCGGGAAACCCACCCCCGCAAAGTTTTCCCCAAGACCAGCTCTCCACGAAAGGAACGCAGGAGGAAGGGGCCCGGCGATCCCAGCATGCGTCGCCTGACCGGGGGAACGGGAAACGGCTCTGCTTATCGCTCACTGCCTCCAGCCCCCGTCGCCCCCAAGACGGTCGAATACGCGCGCAGAAATTTCAACGGTGGGTCTCGCCATGACTTCAGCAGGCGCTCCCGCAGGCGGCTGGGCTTCAGTTTCGGGCTCTCCCTGGCCTTTGGCTACGGGTTCTTCAGCGACTGCTGGTACCGCTACGGCTCCCTCTATTGGAACATCCCCTACTACTACGACTTCTACTGGTCCACCCCCCTCGCTTGCAGTTGGTATGGGAGGCTCCCCTTCTGGGCACGGAGGAGATGGCACTCCTACTGGCTCTATAGCTGGTCCAACGCATTC
Organism: Planctomycetota bacterium; assembly: GCA_011321845.1. Taxonomy (GTDB): domain Bacteria; phylum Planctomycetota; class UBA1135; order UBA1135; genus HyVt-539. The sequence continues at coordinate 19,731 of DROQ01000246.1, forward strand.
GTCTTCCTCGCCCCATCCTGTGACTACGACCCATGGTTATGGGGAGCCTGGGGACCGCGCTATGGATCCGGAAGCACCGTGATCGTTCGTGAAGATTCGGGGGTTCGAGAGGAAGAGAGTTCCGTGGACAAATGGAGAGACGCGACCCCCGAGGCCCTGGCCAAGCGCTTTGTGGAGCTGGGGGACCTCTACTTCAAGACACGCCGCTACGCTCTGGCCTCGGACGCCTATGAGAAGGCGGTGGACATCCTCCCCAAGGATGGGAGCCTGCGCTTCGTCTTCGCCGACGCTCTCTTCGCCACGGGGGACTACGACCGGGCGGCGATCCAGATCCGCCAAGGCCTCATCCTCCATCCCAGCCTCGCCGAAAGCGAGATCGACAAGCACGGTTTCTACGGCTTCCCCAAGGATTTCGACGATCACATCGCGGCTTTGAGGACCTACCTGAAGCGCCGCCCCTATGACGCCAACGCCCGGCTCGTCCTCCTCTACAACCTCCGCTTCGGAGGGGGAACCAGGGAAGAGACGCTCGAAGAGGGCAAAGTCCTCGCCGACCACCTCCCCGGGGACCCCGCGGTCGAAGCCCTGCTGGCTCCCCTCAGGGCAAAGAAGTAGAGACGGGGGGGTCGATCCCCGGCCTTCCAGGCTATGATCCCCCGAATGGAATTGCATCTTGCCAAACCCAGAGGGTTCTGCGCGGGGGTCGAACGCGCCATCGAGATCGTCGAGAAGGCCCTGGCCCAATTCGGGGCGCCCATCTACGTCCGACACGAGATCGTCCACAACGCGGTGGTGGTCGAGGAACTCAAGGCCAAGGGAGCGGTCTTCGTCGACGACCTGGACCTGGTTCCAGCCGGTTCCTGGCTCATCTTCTCGGCCCACGGCGTCCCCCCCCACGTGGTGGAGACCGCCAAAAAGCGAGAACTCCAGGTCATCGACGCCACCTGCCCCCTCGTCACCAAGGTCCACCTCGAGGCGCGACACTTCGCCCAGAACCAGGCCACCATCCTCCTCGTCGGCCACCGGAACCACGTCGAAGTCGAGGGAGTCGTCGGGGAGGCCCCCGACTCCATCCTGGTGATCGAGTCCCCCGAAGAAGCCGAAGAGGTCCAGGTCCCCGACCCCGACAAGGTCGCCGTCCTGACCCAGACGACCCTTTCGGTGGACGAGGCACGGGCTGTGATCGATGTGCTGAGGCGACGCTTCCCCAAGCTCGCCCTCCCTCACAAGGACGACATCTGCTACGCCACCCAGAACCGCCAAGACGCTGTCCGCCGCCTGGCCCCCTCCATCGATCTCCTCCTCGTCATCGGGGATAAAACCAGCTCCAACTCCAACCGCCTGCGCGAACTGGGCGAATCCCTGGGCGTCCCCTCCAAGCTCTTGCTCTCGAGTGCGGAATTACGAGAGGAATGGTTCGAGGGAGTGCGGCGCATCGGCATCACCTCGGGGGCCTCCACGCCCGAGGTCAGTGTGGAGGAAGTCATGCAAGCGCTCGCCGAGCGAGGAGTCCAAACGACTCGGGTGCTCGACCATCCCGGCGAAGGGCTGACCTTCTCCCTCCCGGAACTCCTGCGTCATTAGTCATTCGAGTGCGCCGAGGCGCTCCAGCGCCTCCGTCAAGGAGCGCAGGCCCTCTCTCGACCGGTCGATCTCCACCACGGTGGGGTCGAACCCCCCCAGGACTTTGCGGAATTGGAGTTTCATCCCCCCTTCTTCCTTTTTTTCCGGGCGGCCGTAGCAGGGGAGAACCAGGAAGCGTTCCAACCTCTTCTCCGCCAGTTGGACCGGGTCCGGGAGATCCCGACCGATGAGAACCAGACGATCCAGGGGACCTTGCATCAGATAGGCCCCGAAGCGGGCGCGCACGCAACCATCCAGGATCCCCACGACCGAAGTGCGACGAGGCGTGATCCCAAAGCGGGAGCGAAGCAGCTCCTGGATGGCAGGGAGGTAACCCTTGCCCGCAGGGAAGTGCAGGAACACGGCGACCCCTCCACTCTTGGGTAGGACCTTGCGGGCGGAAAGCCCGAGACCATCCTGGAGGAAGTTCTCATCCCAGCCCTTGGGAGGGAAGAAGACAAAGGCCTTGGATTGGGGAGACCAGTTGTGCCAGGCCACGCGAACCGGAATGACCGCACCCGTAGGGAGGGCCACCCCGAAGACCCGGTCTCCGCTGGGAGAATCCTCGGGGAGCCCAGGCTCAGGCTCGCCCTTCTCCAGGGCGCGGCAGAGGGCTTCGCCCTCGCTCAGCGCCCTCAGGGGCCAGGACCGAAAGCGATAGGCGTCCCCGAACAACGCCCGAAAGACCTCTCCCTCCAGGACCTTGAGCCGGGCGAGGTCCTGGGCCTGGGGGCGCTCCGGCCCCCGCCGCTGAAACAGGGCCTTGGAAGCGTCGAAAAACTTCCAGGCCCGCTGGTGGAACCCGGGAGCGAGCCAAAAACGCGACTCCGTTCGAGGCCATTCCACTCCCCGGGGAGCTGGATCGCCGAGGAGGGTGACCGATGCACGATAAGGCCCGGGAACCAGACCGGCGACATCGAAGGACAGGTAGAGTTCATTGTGCAACCAGCCTTCGCTGTCCTGGGCGTCCCCCCTCTCCCTCTGGAGAAGGGTCTTGGAACCCCCATCCTGGATCGCAAAGCGGAGCTTCATCTCCTTGGGTTTTTCCCAGGAAAAGACCCCCTTGGCGGTGAGGAAGATCTTGGTCCTCCCCTCGGCCGGGGCTTGGGGGTCCACCGGGGGGAGGCTTTTTCGTAACAGGGGATACATGCGCCGGCTGATCGCCCGGATCCGCTGGACATCCACGCCTTTCTTCTCGGGATCCACCACCTCCGGCAGAGCGAGCAGGTAGAGGTTGAACCGGTCCAGGAACCGTCGATCCTCCCCTCCGAGACCTTGGAGGAGAGCCGCGGCCTTGGCCAACTCCTTGGCCCGATCGCTGGCCAGGGATTGGATCCCGTTTTTCTTCATGGAAGAAAGGATCCAGGGGACCGCCTTCTCGCGACGAGACGGAGGAGCAGCCCGGAAAAGCCGCTCCACCCAGCACTCCCTCCGGGCGAAAAAGTCCTCCTCGAACTCCCTCCCAAAGGGAGATTGCGCCCTCAAGGAACCCGCGAGGGCGGCAAGAACAAACAGGCAGGCCCCCAAGGGAAGAGGGCGCCTGGGACTCACGATCCTCAACGACTCGGATATGTCTTGAGTACCCATTCCTTCCATTTGCGTTCAAACCCAAGAGGGGAAACCCCATAAACAGCTCGGAGCGCATCCCGGGTGGGCTTCTTTTGCTTCAGGATCCGAACCATCCGGACAAACTTCTTCCCGGGGTCTTTTCCTCCCAGGTCTCCTTCGAAGAGGTAATGGATCCAGCTGAAGCACACGGCGTGCTCCTTGACGCCGATGGTATCCGTGTTTTTCTGAGAAACCTCTGAAAAGGAGGGAGTCTTTTTCATGGCCACCATCTTGCGCACAGGCACCAGCCACTTGCCGGACTTGAAGGACTTGTTGCTGGCCACCTCTTCATAGCAATAGGTGGAACACTTTCCATCGAGGAGAAACTCGAAATAGTGCCCGATCCCCGCGTCCACCCAGCCCCCCTTGAGATGGCCGATCCACAGCTCGGGTTTGATGTTGGAGAGGAAGATATGCGCGAGGTTGTGCACTAGGGTTCGGTGCACGTCCGCGTCCTTGGGAGTGAAACGCTTTTGGTAGAGGAAGGAGTAAATGGAATAGATCCCCATCAACTTGACGCCCGAACCCTTGGTGGAAATCCCACAAAATTTGCGGCTGGCGAGGGAGTGATCCCTCCCGTCCCGCCAGAAAAAGACCTCGGTGCGGATCCCCATGTCTCCCAGCCCGAGTTGAAGGACCTTGATGTACCGCTCGCGAAACTCTTCCATGCGCCGCAGGTAGAGATGCAGGAGGTCGTGGGTCTTGAAGCGGACCTTACCGACCTTCATCGGTTTCAGATCGCAGACGAAATCGAAATGGGGACCGGCCGCATGGAGGACGGAATGCTGGATCAAATCGTCCACCCGAGCCCGCCGGCGCTTCAGCCAGTCCTGGAGATTCTTTTTGTACTTGGCGAGGTCCGCCTCGGCCTCCTCGTTCGTGCAGTGTTTGCAGTCCACCAAGAGGGCTCCCCCGCAGGTCTTGCAAGCGGCGGCTTCCGAGCAGTACCAGAGCACCCCATCCACAAAATCCTGGACATGCCGCTTTCGATGCTTTTTGCAGGGGAGACAGCCCTTACCCTTGCACCATTGGCAGGGCACGAGAGGGCTGCTTCTGGGAGGAAAGCGGGGTTTTCTCGGAACGTACCTGTACTTATCCTGGGTCGAGTTCTTCGGTGCGGCCAGGGTCCCACCGCCACTCGCAATCACGACGACGCACAACCATAGAGCCCAAGAGAGACCGATACCAATGACTCCGGCACCCCCCCTACCCAGACCCTGCGATGGACTCTTGCTCGATGCCGGCAACACGGTTCTCCTGATGGATTTCGAATGGTTGAAGGGGCTTTTGTCCCGATATGGCTGGAACTACCAAGTCCAGACCTTGATGCGCGCCGAGGCTTGGGCACGGCCCCGTCTCTCGCGCTATCTCTCGGAGGGGACTTCGACGGAAGCCCCCGACACGCTCCTATTCTACGCCAAGGCCCTGCTCGAAAAAGCAGCCAAGATCGAAGAAAAAGAGGGGGAGTCCACCCTTGCGACTCCGAGCGGTGGGCAAATGAAGGAGTTCCTCGGAGCCTTGCGAGCGGAGGACAATTGGGACCGCCTCTGGAGCCGCGTCCCCCAAGGTCTCCCGCAAGCGCTCGAAGCCTTCCGCGCCTCGGGGCGGCGTCTGGGGATCGTCAGCAACGCGGACGGGACGGTTGCGCAAAAGCTGAAGAGGGCGGGCCTGCTGCCCCTTTTCGACTTTGTCGTCGACTCGGCCCTGGTCGGGATAGAAAAACCTGATCCGGGGATTTTCGAACTCGCCCTCGAGCGCGCGGACCTCCCTCCCGACCGGGTCCTCTACGTCGGCGACCTCTACGCCATCGACGTCCTGGGCGCCCGTCGCGCGGGGATCACTGGGGCCCTCGTGGACCCCTTCGGAGACTGGGAGGGAGTCGACTGCCCCACCCGGCCCTCCAGCACTGACTTCGCCCTGGACCTCCTGGCCCAGGGCTAGTTCAGCCTCCGGCGAGGCGCTCCTCCAGGATCCGGGCCTGGGGATCGAAATCCAAAAAGCGCAGATCCTCCAAGGCGCCACCCCTGAGGGCCGCCCGCGGCAGCATCCCGATCATCTCGCTCCCACGAAGGGGGACACCCATTCCCCGGGCCAGCTCCTCGACCCGCCGGAAGGCCTCGAAGAGTCCGGTCCTCCGATAATCCACCAGGTTCATCGAGACCTGGACGCAGGCAAGGCGAGGAAGGGGGAGCCCCAAGGCCCGGACCGCCGGAAGCCCACCATCCCGCTCGCGGATCTGACGGGCGATGGCCCGGGCGGGACGGAGATCCTGGGTGTCCAGGAGGACGTTGAAGGCGATCAAAAAGTCCCGCGCCCCTACAGCGACCGCTCCCGCGGTGGGATGGACCCGGGGAGGGCCGAAGTCGGGCGCGAGGGAGGCCTCCTCCGCGATGCGATCGCGAAGGGCCTCGAAACCGAGGTTGCGGACCTCGGCGAGATTTCGGCGAAGAGGCACACGAGCTGCCTCGCCATAGAGGTAGCAGGGCAGCCCCAAGTCCCGGCTCAATACGGCAGCCAACTCCTCCGCGGCCAGGATCGCCTCCGACATAGGACTGTCCCCCAGGGGGACGAAGGGAGCGACATCGAGGGCGCCGATGCGGGGATGGACACCCTCGTGGTAGTTGAGATCGATCAAGCGCAGGGCCGTCCCCGCCATGGCCCGAAGAGCGTGGACCAGGGGGCCACGCGGACCTGCCAGGGTAAAGACCCCGCGGTTGTGGTCGGGGTCCGACTCGTACGCGAGAAGCTGGACCCCGCGGACGCTGCCCGCAGCATGGGCGAGGGCTTCGACGACCCCCGGCCGGCGCCCCTCGGAGAAATTCGGAACGCACTCCAACAAGGGCTGCCCGCTCAAGGCGCCACCTCATGGACGATCACCCCATCTTTGACCGTCAGGACGCAGGGGTTGTCCCCAAAGCGGTACCCAAGCCCCTGGAAGGAGGGAAACTGGAAGGCCGCAAAATCCGCCGCCTTCCCCGCATGCAGAGTTCCCCTTTCCGCGTCGAGCCCGAGAGAATCAGCCGCGTTACGTGTCATCGCCTGGAGGCACTCCGCCGGACTGAAGGCAAAGTGCAGGCAGGCAAGGGTCGCGATCATCGGGAGGCTCTGGGTATAGCAACTACCGGGATTGTAATCCGTCGCGAGGGCCACCTTGGCCCCGGCGTCCACCAGACGCCGCCCGGGCGCATAGCGCTCCTTGCGCAGGAAAAAGGAGGTCCCCGGAAGCAGGACCGCCGTCGTGTCACTCGCCGCCAGGGCCTCGAGCCCTGCATCGGAAAGATAGAGGAGGTGATCGGCCGAAGCGGCCCCCAGCTCCACCGCCAGTTCGGTCCCCCCCAAGGGGGACAGCTCATCCACATGTGCCCGGAGCCGGTAGCCCAGCTCCCGCGCCCGCTCGAAGATCCGACGCCCCTGTGCCAGGTGGAAGACATGATCCTCGATAAAGGCGTCACAGGAGTCCGCCAAGGGACGCGCAGCCTCGAGCATCTCCTCGCAGAGCAGGTCCACATAGGCCTCGGGATCCTCGCGGTACTCGGGCGCCACCTCATGGGCCCCCAAAAACGTAGGACTCACCGTCAAACCCGCCTGCTCGCCCGCCGCGCGCAGAGCCCGCAGGCTCTTGAGTTCCGACTCGGTGGACAGGCCATAACCACTCTTTCCCTCGATGCTCGTAGTTCCCAGGGCCAGGAACCCCCGCAACCTCTCCCGCACCTTGGAGACAAGGACATCCTCCGGGACCGCCCGAAGGGAACGCACCGAGGAGAGGATCCCACCTCCCTTCCTGGCGATCTCCACATAGTCCGCCCCCCGGCAACGAAGGTGGAACTCTCCCTCCCGCGTTTCCCCGAACACCGGATGGGTGTGCGCGTCCACGAAACCAGGGAGGACCACAAGCCCCTTTAGGTCCCGGGTCAAAGGCGCCTCATAGACCTTGGTGATCTCCTCCGTGGTCCCCGTCGCCACCACCCGCCCCTCCCGGACCGCGATCGCCCCCCCACGAACCACCTCCACCTTGGCCATCTCCGAGCCCCGTACCGCCCCACGCTCCGGCCCCTCCGTCAAGGGCAGCAACTCCGAGATCCCGACAAACAACGCATCCACCGATTCCTTCATCATCCACCTCACCCCGAACGATAACCTCTTCCTCACACTGGAGAAAAGATCTGGATGAAGAAAGAACAGCCCATCCACGCGATGCCGACCTCACCCTCCCTCTGCCCCCCTCTGAACCTTCCGAAGGGTTCTTCCGATGGAGCCTTTTAATGGGGCCTTCCGATGGGGCCCTTCCAAGAAGGCTGGGAACTTGCAAAAGAAAAAAACGAAAGCCCCTCCTTGCAGTCCTCGGAAAAAACGGATATACAACCCATCCGTTCGCTTTACCTGCTGCCTCACTCCCAAGATGCCACAGCTCCTGACCAGCAGGGTTTTCATTCATTCCTGAGGAAAAGGAGAAAAAATGTCTCTTACCACTCGAGTTCTGCTCGCAGGACTCCCCCTTGTACTCTTCTCAACCCATGCCATGGCCCAAACCCCAAGCGCAAATAAGTGGCAAAAGGGCTATGTCTTCGCCGCCGTAGGCAACTCCACTTACAGGATCTTCACCAACAAAGGTGTCTTCGTAGAGCAAATCACCAGCGGATTCCGGTCTCGGAATACAACCGGCGCCGCTTTTGACTCTAAATTCAACCTCTGGACAACCGAGTTCCAAGGGGCTCGGGTCACGGCTTATCAATTCGCCCATCCCCATAAGGTTTTCAAAACCTTCCTTACGAGTCGAACTGGAGGGAGAAGTACCGAGTCCATCGTCTTCGACGCCAAAGGCAATCTCTACGTCGGGCATGCGGATGGGGACCGTACGATCAAAAAATATGATCCCACGGGAAAACTCCTCGCAACCTACAAAGTCAAAACCGACCGCCGAGGAACGGATTGGATCGATCTGGCCGCCGACCAACGCACGATGTGGTACACCAGCGAAGGCCGCAGGATCATGCGGTACGATGTCGTCAGCAACAAACAGCTGGCAGATTTCACCTCCATTCCGGGGTCGGGCAATGTCTATTCCCTGCGGCTCCTTCCACCCTTTGATGGGTCCACTGGCCTTCTGGTGGCCGATGGCTTGAACGTGAAGAGGTTGGATAAAGCGGGAAAGGTCATCAAGACCTATGATGCCCCCAGTCAGAACCAGTGGTTTTCCATGAACCTCGACCCCAATGGCACCTCCTTTTGGGCTGGCGACCTCCGGACCAACAAGTTCTATCGCTTCAACATCGCCACAGGAAAGATCGAAGTCGGGCCCATTTCTTCGGGTGGGGTCCAGCTCGGAGGTCTCGCCGTTCTGGGAGAAATCACAGGCGGAAACACCGCGCCCCAATTCACCTCCCCGACCCCCTGTGATCAAACACTGACAGCGACGGTGGGGGTCCCCTTTTCCTTCGGAGCGAGGGCCGTGGATGTCAACGCCGGAGACATCGTCACCCTGACAGCGGTCGGGACCCCTTCGGGTGCCACCTTCACACCTTCCCTCCCCGCAAAAGGAAACCCCGTAAGCTCCACCTTCAAATGGACCCCGAGCAAGGGGCAGATCGGCAACCATTCGATCACCCTCACCGCCACGGACCGAGGGGGGTTGAAAACATCCTGTATCATCCGGATCGTGGTCAACTCCTGCGCTGCCAAGGCCAGCTGGAGCAACTATGGAACCGGATGGAAAGGGACCTTCGGGATCCCCTCGATTCGCCTCTCCGCGCCTCCGGTCGTCTGCAAGACAACAACACTGCGCCTCGGCAACTCCCTCCGGAAATCCACCCCAGGTTGCCTCCTCATCAGCACAGCCAGCCTCAAGCTCAAGATCTGGGACGGAACCTTTTACGTGGACCTCACCAAACCGGGAGCGATCGAACTGGCGACACTCATACCCGCAAGCGGATTGAACCTCCCTCTGGCCATCCCCTGCGATCTTCCAAGGATTTGCGGCCTCAAGATCTATGTCCAAGGGATCCTCATCGACCCCGGTGCCAGCAAAGGCATCTCCTATTCACCAGGCCTTCGGATGGTCATTGGACATTAGCCCCCATACCAACAGAGCGGACCCAGGAGCCGGCCCGCCCGGCTGCTAGGCCCGCAGGGCTTCGGCGGAGTCTTGGGGAAAGACCTGGTTTTTCAACCGGCGGCGACCGCGGAAGGCCGCCATCTTGACGGCGTCCGTGTTCATCCCCATTTCCTCGGCGATTTCAGCATAGGTCTTCCCCTCGAAGCAATTGCGGCGGAGGACCTCCTTTTGCAGTTCCGTCAGGAGGTGCCAGGCGGCAGCCACCCGCAAGGAAATCAAGAAGGCCTTGCTCCTGCCCTCCCGGAGTTCCTCCTGATGGCAAAGGAGCCGAAGAGGACTCGGACTCCTGGAGTCTTCCAGATCGACCGCTTCGAAATCCTCCAGGGACTTGATAGAGGACCCGGCCCCCCTGCGAAGGAGCTGGGAGACCGCATTCCAGGTCACCCGCCGGAGCCAGGCGTGGAAGGCAAAAGCCTTCTCGGCCTTAAATGACCCCGCGTAGCGGAAGAGGTTCAGGAGCACCTCCTGGACCACTTCCTCTACGGGGATCCCCCCGGCCCTCCGCTCGGGGTTCGTGGTGGCAACCTGTTCGATGAAGGGCGTAACTCTCCGAGACAGAGCCTCGAAGACTGCGTTGTCTCCACCCTTCGCGAAGAGGAGCAGCAGCTCCGCTTCGCTCCGTGCCTCCTCACCCGGTCCCGAAGCACCGGGTTCAGGCGAAGGAGGAAATCGGAGATCGAGTTCGCAAAGGTTCACACCCACCCAAGAGCGAAAGGCTTGCCAAGGCGGGATAATTCTGGGGACGGGACTCCAACCCCCTATTTTCTCAAGACTTGCAACGAAAAAAGCCGATTGGAGACCGGCCTCGTACCTCCCATCCGAAGGAGAGGTTGTGCGAAGTCGAGCGGCCATTGACCGAATTCGCCCGAGCGGGCATGGAGGCCCTCCGAGATTCAGCTTTTTCCCCCGGGATGACGAAAAAGGACCCCAAGGGAGAGCATGGACGGGAAAAAGAGCATCGATACTTTGTCGGACGAGCAAGCAGAAGCAGGAACAGGACAGGCACAGAGGGGGGACTGGGTCCACCCTCTCCAAGGATTGCCCAACCTCCGCTCCCTGGTGCCGGACCGGCCCCTCCCCAAGGGGAGCAGGAAGAAGGACTGGATCCTGAGCGATCCTCTCCTCGCCATTCGAGGCCTCCACCTCGCGAGGATCCCTGCCCTGGGTCCTTCTCCGGAAGAACCCTCTTCGGCCGAGGCCTTGGGGGAGGCGCTCGGGAGTGCCGCCCTCCGGAAAATGCTGACGGCCCACAGCAGCCCTCAGGTCGACCTCGACCGGGCCTTCGCTCTCTGGCTCCACTCCCTCGCCACCTCGATCCTCGCCGAAGAACTGGGAAGGATCCAAGGAGAAGTGCCCCCCGAACTCTGCTCGCTCGCGGGCCTGATCCACGACCTCCCCCTCTGGCCCACTCTCACCCCCCAGGGAGAAAAAACCATCCAAAGGATGGGCATCCATCCCTGGGCGGAAAAGCTCCACCTCCCCCCCACCCTCCACTTCGCCTGGCAGGTCACCCAGGCGGCCGACATCGGCCGGGATCGTAACGCCCCCCTGGGACAGATCCTTCTCGCCGCCGAGGCGGGAGCCATCGTCCATGGCTATCCCCATCCAGGCCAGGATCCCAGCGAGGAGAGCCTCCTCGAAGAGGTCCCCTGGGACTGGATGGAAAAGGCGACCCAAAACTTGGACCAGAAGATCGAAGCCCGCCTCGCCTCCACGGGACTGGATCTCGCCACTCTCCGCTGCCCGAGGCCAAAAAGCCTCGAAAATCGCCCCAGCCCCGAGATCCCTCCCCTGGAGGAGGGGATCCTGACGGGACTCAGTGTGGGCTCATCGGACCGGATCCGCCCCCTCCTCACCGCTCTCCTGCCGGCTTGCTGCCGCTACCTGGACCATGACCGGGCCTTCTTCGTCCAATGGGTGGGAAGAGGAAAGAAGCAACTCCTCCTCAGGTCCCGCTCCGACCTGATCTCAAGACCAAGCAAAAACCTCTTCGTCCAGCCCTCTCCCGCGGAGGAGGAGGCGCTCGGGTTTTCCGCCGGGTCGGAGAGCACCATCCACCTCCTGGGGGATCCCGAGGCCCCACAACCCCTCCTCGAGTACCTCGGCGCGACGGACTGCCTCATCATCCCCGTCACCGGCCACGGCCAGCTTCATGGCCATATTCTCCTGGACCGGGCCTGCCGGGCCCAACCGGCCGACCCGGGAGTCTCCACCAAGGCCCTGGCCCTGGTGGGAGTCTATGGGCAAATCTGGACGAGCATCGAACTGCGCAAACGGGAGTTCCGCAGCAACCGGATGGCCCAGACCGACGCTCTGACAGGGCTCTTGAACCGGAGAGCGGCCATCCAATTGCTTCTGCGCGAGATGGAACGCTCCAAGCGGCAAGAGCGACCCCTCTCCGTCCTGATGCTGGACCTGGACCGTTTCAAGCAAATGAACGACACCTACGGTCACCTCGTGGGCGACAAAGCGCTCAAGACGGTGAGCAAGGTCCTCCGGGAAAACCTGCGTGCAACGGATTACCCTTGCCGAATCGGAGGAGAAGAGTTTTTGATCGTGCAACCCGACACCAACGTCGACGAGGCCTCCTTGGCTGCCGCGCGGATTTTCACGGCGGTGGAGGAAGCGGGGAAGCAGATCGACCTCCCCATCACCATCTCGATCGGACTGACGGACTTCCGGGAGGAGGATGACATCGACACTCTGATGAACAGGGCCGACAAAGCCCTTTACGCAAGCAAGGACCAGGGCAGAAACCGCTTCTCGGTGGACGCGGAGGGATGATGCAGCCATTCCAACCCATGCATGGATCCTACCTCGCCGAGATCGACATCCCGATCCTCCTTTTCATTCCGGTCTTCCTCGTGGGAGCCTTCCTCGTGGGGGACTGGTGGCGCCGTCGAAAGAACCGAGCCAAGGACCAGAACCTCATCGATTTGTTCCATGAGAGCGTTCTCTGGAAGAAACGCTTCGCCAAAGAACGCAAAGAGCATGAGGAAAGCAAGGCACAAGTCGCCAAGCTCGGGCGCCTCCTGGAGAGGACACGGAAATATGGAGGCAGAGGGCAACTCGCCTTCGAGACTCTTCGCAAGATGTCCGACCCCATTCAGGGCATCCTGGGCCTCGCCGAATTCCTCGAGGGCGCGATCATGGACCAGGAAGGCAAGGGGGACGCCAGGATCCTGAAGGAGGAGGCGCTCAAGCTCCGGCACATCCTGGAGCAACTCCTTTCCCTCGGCTACGGAGAGGAAGCAAGCCCAAAGCTGGAACCCATGGACATCTCCACCGCCCTGCAAGAAGTCCTGGCATCGCTCCATCCCCAGTTCAAGGAGCTGGGAATCGTCCACGAACTCCAATCCCCCGAGGGAAAGATCATTGTCCATGGGGATACCCGCTTTCTGACTCGCTACATCCTCAACCTCGTCCGCGCGGGCCTCGACCTCGCGACCCAGGAACTCGGAACTCTTCGTTTCGAGATCCAGAGCAGTTTCGACGACATTCTCCTTCGCATGACGGTTCTCAACCCAGTCCTCCGAACGAAAGGGGAGTACCAGGAAGAAAACCCGGGCGACGGCTCCAGCGACCAGAAAGGGGTCGAATACATCAACCTTCCCTTCCTCGAGTCCCTATCCTCCTGCTTCGATGGGAACTTCTACGCCCGAAAAGAAAAAAACAGCCTGGTCCTGGATACCCGAATTCCTGTAAGTCCCAATGTCAGCCCCTTGCCAGAACCCAAGGCAAACGCTTATCTTGCACTCAGTAAACAAAGATGAACGAAGAAAGCATCGCTCCCCAAAACGAGGAAGGCGATTTATCCGATTCGGATGAGGACCCTACCGGACCCTCCCACTTTAGCGCCATAGGCCTAGGTCTCGCCCTCCCCTTGCAGGGGGACAGTGGCTGGATCCTGGAAAACACCTCAACCGCCTGGTTGTTTTTCGGAATCGGTCTGGGATTCCTCTTCCTGGGGAGCCTCCTCGAATCCTCTATAGACCGTTTTTCCCCGGCGCGTCTCCTCATCACTCTTGAAAAGAAGTGGGGCAAAGACCGCGCCGAAGCCCTCGAGGAAGAGCTGGACCGGATCGAAGATTACCGGCCGGGGGCCGCCTTCCTCAAAATCCTTGGGCTCACCGCGACCTTCATCGGGCTCTTCGGCCTGATCCTCAAGACCGACCACAGCTTTTCCGCCTTCGGATCCATCGCGCTCGCCTTCCTTGGGATCCTCCTGCTGGGAGACCTGGTCCCCACCAAGATCGCGGATTCCAGAGCGGACCCCATCGCGTTCCGGACGCGCGGGCTCTTACGCCTCCTCTATCGTTTGAGTCTCCCCCTCCTCGTCCCCACGAGTTGGATCACCCGTTTTGTGACCCGAAACCTCATCGGAATCCGGGATGAGAACAACAAGAACGGGGCGGACCTCGCAGAGGAAATCCAGGCGGCGGTGGAAGACAGCGACGAAGAAGAAAAGCTGGCTCCCTCCGAAATCGACTGGATCAAGAACGTGGTCTCCTTCCGGGAGAAGTCGGTCGTCCACGTGATGACCCCCCGGACCGAAATCGTGGGTATCGAGGCGAACGCCAGTTTCCAGGACGCCGTCAAGAAAGCGGTCCAGGCAGGCCACTCGAGGCTCCCCGTTTACAGGGAACGGATCGACGAAGTCATCGGGGTTTTCTATATCCGCGACGCGGTGACCCTCCTCGCGGATCCGGATTCCGGCAACCTGCAGGACAGGGTCACTCAACACATGCGGGAATGCCTCTTCGTCCCTCGCTCCAAAAAGCTGGGCCCACTCCTCGAAGAATTCCGAAAGAAGCGGGTCCACATCGGCATCGTGTTGGACGAATGGGGCGGGACCTTCGGCCTGGTCTCGGTCGAAGACATTCTCGAGGAGATTGTCGGGGAAATCGAAGATGAATACGACAGTGAGCGGGAGGAACTCTACCGCGTCCTCGAAGAAGGCTCGGTGGTCGACCTCGACGCCCGCATGAAGGTGGACGACCTGAACGAACTGCTCGGAGAGCGGATTGAAGAATCCGAAGACTATGAGACCGTTGGGGGCTACCTCTCGACCACCCTCGGACGGATCCCCCGGACGGGTGAAACCTTCCAGATCGGCTCTCTGGAGATCGAGGTCCTCTCGGCCGACGACCGGCGCACCAAGCGTCTCCGAGTCCGCGTCCTCGAGAACCAGGAAAGCGCACGGGAAGAAGGCTAAACCGGGAACCCCCCGAGTCTCAACCTAAGGCCTTTTGGGTCTTCAAGCCGGTCGAGCCTTGGCCCCCGACCTGTGTCCGCTCCCGCTCTCCCCGGTGGAGCACTCCCATTCCTTGCTCGCTGGGGCACTCCCTTTCTCCGCTCGGCTCGGAATCCACCCAGGGCTTTGGCCGACTTCGCCGAAAGCGCCTGAGGCCAAAGCCCTGGGTGGATTCCGAGCCGAGCGGAGAAAGAGAGCGCCCCAACGGAGGGAGCAAGGGCAGGCACCGATCCGAAAGCGGGACCCGAACGATTTCCAAGGGGGAAACCAAAGCAAGCTCCAAAGCCAGGGGCTATGCTCCTCCCCCATGGACAAACCCCAGCGGAAACGAACCTCCGGGATCATTGTCCGCCGGAACGACTGGCGGGAGAGCAGCCGGATCGTGACCCTTTGCACCCGGGACTTGGGGGTCGTCTCGGCCCTCGCCAAGGGAGCCCACCGGCCCAAGAGCCCCTTTCTCGGAGCCATCGACCTGCTCCACGTAGTCGACGCGAAGCTCTCCATCCATCCCCTGAGAAGCCTGCAAAGACTCTATTCGGCCGACGTCATCCAGGGCAACCGTCCCTTTCGCCATGACAGGCAGAGGAGAGACCTTGCCTTCCGCCTGACCAAAAACATCCTCCTCGCCATGCCCGAAGGGCGCCCCGATCCCCCTCTATTCGACCTTTTCCGGGGGGGGCTCAGGCTCCTTGGGGCGAGTCCCCGCCCCAAGCTCGAACTCATCAGCCTGGGAATCGACCTCAGGTATCTCCAAATCCTGGGGGTGCTCCCCCCTCCGGAGGTCTGTCCCCTCTGCGAAAAGAACCTCCCCAAGACAGGGGATGTGGGCTTTTTGGCCCAGGCCGGAGGGTTCATCCACCGGCATGAGGGAGGACGCCCCATCTCCGCCAGACTCCCTCTTTTCGCCAGGGATCTCCTGGCAACCCCAGGCCGCAACCTGCCGGGATTCCGGGCTCCCCCCACCCTGGTCCGGGACCTGGCCGACCTCGTCCAGGAATTGATCTCCAATCTCTGACTTCCATTCCAGAGCCGTCTGGCGGACAATCCCCGGGATGAATCCCTCCCGAAGAGCCTCACCGCTCCTTGCCGCTCTCCTCACTCTCCTGGGGGCTTGCGCGGGAAGCGGCCATTTCCAACACGCCACCATCTCCCTGGTGGAAGCCGAGAAGCTCCTCGAAAATGGAAAGGCCCAGGCCAACAAGGTCGCAAGGGCACTGGACATGCTCCAAGCCATCCATGTGGAGCAACTGGATGAAATCGACCAGCAGCGCTACTGGATCGACCTGGCAACCGCCCATTTCATGCTCGGGGAATACTGGGACTGCTTCGTGACCTTGAGACACTTTCCGAGGGATTTCCCCTCGAGCAATTACCTTCCCAAGGCCGAGGAACTGGAGTTCAACGCTGGTGCCAGGATCGCGGAGCGCGGGAAAAACATTCTGGGGATTTGGCGGGACCTGGACGACGCGGTCATGATTCTCGAGCACTTCCTTCTTTATTACCCCACCTCCACCTACATCCCCGACACTCTGAGGATCCTGGGGGAGGCGGCCTGGCTGGACAAAAAATACGACCTGGCCATCGATCGTTTCAGCGAACTCCTCGAGAAAGATCCCAGGGGAATCTGGCGGGAACTCGCCACGTACCGGATCGCCATGGCCCACTTCTACAAGCTCACCGGGCCGAGCTATGACCTGGAGGCTCTGGAGGCGGCCAAGAGAGAACTCGTCACTTTTCTCAAAACCAGGATCCAAAACCCCAAATTCCTCGAGAAGGCCCGAAAAGCCCTGGCTATCACCCTGAACTGGATCGACAAGAAAAACCTGGAGATCGCCGATTTCTACCTGCGGGTCTCCAAACCAAAAAGCGCTCTTATCTATCTCAAAAAGATCCTGAAAAGATTGGATTCGAAATATCGAGACCAGGCTCTGGACCGTCTCAAGAAGGTAGAAAAAATGGACCCATCTCTTGGAACATCCGCCCGAGTCGCCAAGATCTCAACTGAGGGCACGGCCCGCTGATGCGCCCCTTCCGCAAAGAACCCGCCTCCTCCCGACTCCTTGTTCTCCTGCTGCTCCTCCTGGGCTCCCTGAGCGGTTCCTGTGGATACAGCATGGGGTTCTCAGGAAAAAAGCTGGGAATCCGAAGCCTGGCCATCCAAACCGTGGACAACCAGAGTTTTTGGAGGGGTTTTGGAAGCAAGCTGACGCGCAGGCTGGGCCAGGACCTGACCAGGTACGCAGGGATCCTCCCAGGAACCCAGGAGCAGGCGGACGCCATTCTCAAGGTCCAGATCAAGGACGTCCAGGGCCGCATGATTACGGGGGAGGGAGAGGAGGCCATCCGGGAAGCCGCCCTCCTCATCGCCGCCAGTTGGAAGATTGTGGACCGGAAAACAGGCAAGGAGATCGAGACGGGCAAGGCCCTGGACTGGGCCGAATACCGGGTCCCCGTGGGAGAAAACCGCTCTTCTGCCCAAAAAGAGGCCATTGGAGACCTTTCAAGGCGTATCCTGATCTCTCTGGGGGCGCAGCGTTAGCCTGAAGAGGGGGAAAATGGCCTTGTTTTCTTTGGATTCCCACCGCTCTGCCCTACAAAGCAGGGACGAAAACTGACCAGGGGGAATAGGATCTCGGTCCAACCTTGGGCAGAATAAAGCAGAGAGTCGAGGGACAGGCGAGGGAGGGGGAGCCCTTCTCGTTTCCCTTCAACCAAATCAGCGCATCGTGTCGATGCTGTGGTAAGAACCGGGCAAGCTAGGAATTGCCCCGAACGAAAACGGATTTATGACCAAGCCTCCAGAAAACGACAAGGGCAAGCAACAAGCCGCGAAAAAGCCCAAGGGAATGGGCGGTGTCTTTATTATCGCCCTCCTTCTCTTTCTCCTCTTCATGTTCGTGAATAAGGCGGGGAACCAGCACAAGGACACGATCTACGATTTCTGGCGACATCTCTACAACGCCGATTTCACCAAGGTCACGATCGGTGCGGACAACCAGGTCGCCGGAACCTACCGCAAGGACGGGCATGAGCGTCACCTGGAAGTCGCCTTCAAGCGACTGACCCCCGAGGAGCGTCAGACGATTCAGGACATCCAAGCTCTGGATCTGGACCGGAGCTACGACCAGCCCGATGGCCTTGCCCGCTTCAAAAAGGATCTGGTGAACGGAAAGATCCAGGCAGTCAAGGCCTGGCTCGTCCGGGTTACGGGGAAACGACCTGGAGAAGACCGGGTCTCGACCTCCAAGGACCCCGACGCCTACCAGGACACGATGACCCTCTATGCCATCATCTTGAGAGGGCATGACGAATCCTATGTCCGCGTCCCCATCAGCGCTCCGGGAGCCGCCCCCAAGAATCCTTCCCTGAAGGCGGGAACCCTCCAGGATTTGAGTCAAGCCCTGGGGGTCTCGGGCAAACTCCGCCACGTGTTTCTCCATCGGGGACAGAAGTTCGAGATCAAGCAGGTGGATCAACTCACCTATTACCTCCTGGGATCCATCCTCCCTTGGATCCTGATCATTGGTCTCTTCTGGTTCTTCATCATTCGCCAGATGCGCTCACCCGGCGGAGGAGGCGGCGTCCTCAACTTCGGGCGCTCACGCGCGCAGAAATACACCAAGGAACAGCGAACCCAAGTCACCTTCGAAGACGTCCAGGGGATGAAAGAGGCCAAGGAGGAGGTGCAGGAAGTCATCGAGTTCCTCAAGAATCCTGAAAAATTCCAGCGCCTCGGCGGGCATATTCCTCGCGGAGTGCTCCTCGTGGGGCCCCCGGGAACGGGCAAGACCCTCCTGGCCAAGGCCATCGCCGGAGAGGCCGAGGTGCCCTTCTTCTCGATTTCAGGCTCGGATTTCGTCGAGATGTTCGTCGGGGTCGGGGCAAGTCGCGTCCGGGACCTCTTCAAACAAGCCAGGGAGAGCGCGCCCTGCATCGTCTTCTTGGACGAAGTGGACGCCGTCGGGCGCAAGCGCGGCGCGGGCCTGGGAGGTGGACACGACGAACGGGAGCAGACTCTCAACGCGATCCTCGTGGAGATGGACGGGTTCGACACCGACCAGGAGGTCATCCTGATCGGTGCGACCAACCGCCCCGACGTCCTCGATCCCGCCCTCCTCAGGCCTGGCCGCTTCGACCGCCAGGTCGTGATCGACATGCCGGACGCCCAGGGACGGGAGGCCATCCTCCAGGTGCACGCAAAACGGGTTCGGATGGCGCCCGACATTCCCTTCGAACGCCTCGCGAGGGCCACTCCGGGCTTCAGTGGCGCGGAACTCGCGGCGCTCATCAACGAAGCCGCCATCCTCGCTGGGATGTCCGGAGCCGAGGAGATCCGCTGGGAACACCTTGAGGAAGCCCGCGACCGGGTGCGCTGGGGACGTGAGAAAAAGTCCCGCAAGTTCGAAGAGGAGGACCGCAAGGTGACCGCCTACCACGAGGCGGGACACGCCCTCGTCGGAGCCCTCATCAAAGAGGTGGACCCCGTCCACAAGGTCACCATCATCTCCCGGGGCATGGCCCTTGGCGCCACCATGTATCTCCCCGAGAAGGAGGACTATCACATGCGCCGCAGCAAGCTCCTTGGGATGATCGCCATGAGCTATGGAGGCCGGATTGCGGAGGAGGTCGTCTTCGATGACATCTCGGCGGGCGCCCAGAACGACATCAAGCAGGCGACCAACCTCGCCAAGGTCATGGTCACCGAACTGGGCATGAGCGACAAGGTCGGTCCTCTCAACTATTCCGAGAGCACAGGCAACGATTTCCTGGGCCGGGAGTTGCACTTGGGCAGGGACCACAGCGAGGAAACCTCCAAGCTGATCGACGAGGAGATCCGAAGGATCACCCGCGAAGGCTATGACCGCGCAAAAAACATGATCCTCGAACATCGGGATGCCTTGGACCGGATCGCCGGAGCGCTCCTGCGGTTCGAGACCATTACAGGCGAGGAGGTCCAAGCCCTCATGGCCGGAGCCTCCATCGACGACATCGGAAAAAAGCGCTGGGAGGAGAAGGAAATCTCTCCTCCTCCGCTGAAGAAAGCGGACGGTCCCTCCGAGACCCAGAAGCGTGAAAACCCAGAAGACGACATCGGCTTCTCGGGAGCCGAGGGGCTCGCCACACCATGATTCGAGAGGACAGGCAGGATCCCCGCCCGTCCCTCTTTGAGATCGCCTCCGCCCATGGGCGGACCCTGGAACTCGGCCCCTCCTCCCCACGGATCATGGGCATCCTCAACCTGACCCCCGACTCCTTTTCGGACGGGGGGAAGCTGACCGACCCCGAAAAAGCCTGTGAGGAAGGTCTTCGCATGGTCCAAGAGGGAGCGGACATCCTGGACTTGGGAGCGGAGTCCACCCGGCCCGGGGCCGACCCCGTTTCGGCCTCGGAGGAGTTGGCACGGCTCCTCCCGGTCCTTCGCCTCCTTCGGGAGCGTTGCGATGCGGTCCTCTCCATCGACACGACCAAGAGCGAGGTCGCCGAGGCCGCCCTCGCGGAGGGAGCCGATTGGATCAATGACGTCAGCGCCCTCCGGAGGGACCCCAAGCTGGGGAGAGTAGTAGCCGAGTCCGGAGCGGCTCTGGTGCTCATGCACTCCCGCGGAACCCCCCGGAACATGCAGGAGGCCCCCTTTTACCGGGACCCCCTTCGCGAGGTCCTGGCCGAACTGGGAGAATCTCTCCGGCGCGCCGAAGAGGATTACGGGATCGACCCCCGCCGCCTCCTCGTAGACCCCGGCATCGGCTTTGCCAAACGCCCAGCCGACAACCTGGCCCTTCTCCGCAATCTCCGGGCCCTGGGAAGCCTGGGAAGGCCTGTCCTGCTTGGACTTTCCCGAAAAAGCACCCTCAATCTCATGATCCAGCTTCATGGAAAGGAGGCTGTCCTGCCGAAGAATAGAGATGCGGCCACCGCCGCGGCGACAGCAATCGCCCATGGGAGTGGAGTTTCCGTTCACCGAGTCCACTCTGTGGGTTACGCTTTTCAGGCCTTGGCCGTTGCCCGAGGGCTTGGTCTGGCCGCGACCACGTTTTCCCCCACCACGGATGCCCCATGAGTCCCGGGCATCCTCCGACGCTTTGAGAAGAACTGAAACCGGTAACAATCGACAGATCCTGACAAGGCCTTGAACTTCCCCTCCTCCATCCCCGACTTCCTGGAGATCGCGGTCCTCGCGGGCTTCTTCTATGTCGTGTTGGAATTCCTCGTCCAGACTCGGGGGACCGGCGTCATCCGGGGGCTGACGATTCTGGTAACAGTCTTCTTCGTTTCTTCCCTGGTCTTGATCGAGTCTCTCGACCTGGTACGCCTCAAGCATGTCTATGACAGCATCTTGAGCATCGCGGTCATCGGACTGATCGTCGTTTTCCAGCCCGAGATCCGCCGAGCCATCACGGAGCTGGGAGAGAACCGGATCCTGAGCCGCTTCTTTCGGAAGATGGCGGACCAGGAAAAGGGAAAGGTGGTCGAGGAACTCACCGGCGCCATGCGCAACATGGCCCGCCGCCGCATCGGGGCCCTGATCGCTCTCGAACGAACAGCGAGTCTCAACGAATTCATCGGCCCGGGAAACAAGGGGACTCCCTTGGACGCGGAGGTCAACGGTCTTCTCATCGAGTCCATTTTTCAACCGGGTAGCCCCCTCCACGATGGGGGTCTCCTGATCCGGGACGGGAGGATCATCGGAGCGGGCTGTATGTTCCCCCTCAGCCAAAACCCCGAGATCTCCAAGCGGCTGGGAACTCGCCACCACGCAGCCCTCGGCCTCAGCGAGAAAAAAGACGCCGTCATCCTCGTCGTCTCCGAGGAAACGAGCGCCATCTCCGTCGCGATCAACGGCGAACTGCACCAGGATCTCAAGCTGGACCAGCTTCGCGAGTTCATCGCCCCCAGCAGCAGTCCTCCTCCCGAGTTGGAGGAGCCAGCAGCGGAGACCCCGGCCCATGGTTGAAGCGCGCAAAGGATCCAAGAGATCCCCACGAGGGAAAAGCAGGCCCTTCAGCCCGGGGAACGGAGGGAACAAGAAACCCAGGTGGCCGCTGCCCATGGCTCTGGTCCTCGCCCTGGTCTATTGGCTCTACCTGGACCAGACCGTCACCCAAGAGAAATCCGTCTACGTCACCATCCAAAAAGACGTCCACGCCCAGGATGCCCTGGTCTCCCTCAAGGCCCAATCCCTGAGCCTCCGTGTCCCCAACAACTACACCATCAGCAAGGTGCTGGACAACCGAACGGGCAAGGTCTTCAACCGCAAGGTCCTCCTCACCTTCCGAGGACCAGGAGGGATTCTCCGCCACCTCGAGACCAATCCCAGTTTCTTCGCGGACATCCCCGAATCGAACGCCCCCGAATATGACGTGACGATCAAGCTCCGCTCCATCAAGTCCACCAAGGTCGAACTCTCCGGCTATCTCAAGTCCATGGATCCCCCCGAGCTACGGGTCCACTTGGTTCAGATCAACAGTTTCGAATTATCCATCACCCCCGAGCGGATCCGCATCCTTTACCCGGAGGAGGACAGGGAGGAGTGGGCGAAAAGGATCTTCCCCGGAAGCATCAAGATCCAACCAAGCTCAGTCACTCTGAGCGGTTCCCGCAACCTCCTTGCCACAATCACCCCCGAGACCCCCATCTTCCAGTTGGATCTTCGGAGTCTCCCCGCTCGATGGAAAAAGAGGATGGAACAGGGTGGAGGAAACGACCGCTTCAAGGAGACCTTCCACCTCAAGATTCTCCCGGCCTTCTCCTCGCTCCGGATGAACAGGGAGAGCATCGATGCGGACCTCGAAGTCGCCCCCCCAGCCGACTTTTTTCCCAAAGGCTCTCAGGTTTACTACAGCATCCCCATCCGTGTGAATTGGGGTCCTCTCCAGGGAAAGGAGTCTCTCTTTCGGGTCGATAACAAGGGACAGATCCAGATCAAGAGCTACAACGCCAAACTCTCAAGGCTCCTCCAACAGCAGGGAGAAGAATGGGTTCGCAAAAACATCGAGGCAAGGGTGCAGCTCGATGAGCTGGATGCCCAGGAGAGCCGGTCCAAGGAGTACTTCCGCAAGCTCCAACCCGAGTTCACCTGTTGGGATCACCGCTTCGTCACAGGAAGGGATCTGGAAATCATTTTAAAATCCCCCATCTTCATCAAAAGTAAATCTTGAGTCGGTTTCCGTCCGACCCTCTTTGGACCTACCTGGGGATCACAAAGGAACACATCCAATGACACTTTTCGGTACTGATGGCATCCGGGGGCGGGCGAGCCGGGCTCCTCTCGTCCCCGAAGATCTAGGACGCATCGCCGCGATCTTCGCATCCCAACTCATCCATGGAAAATCCCGGGAGGGGGCCCGCATCCTCATCGGAAACGACGGCAGACGCTCGGCGGGAATGATCGAGGCGGCCCTGGCGGCCTCCCTGACGTTCGAGGGCTGCGAGGTGGTGGACGCGGGACTTCTCACGACCCCCGTGCTCGCCCACGAGACACGCCTGCGAGGATTCGATTCGGGAATCATGATCTCCGCATCCCACAACCCGGCCCATGACAACGGGATCAAATTCTTTTCCCGAGACGGCTCCAAACTGCCCGACGAGGTGGAACAAGCCGTGGAGAAGGCTTTTGAGGATGGCCTGAGACCCCGACCCGCCGAAAAACCCGGGTTCCATCGGCGCCTGGCCGACACCGGCACGGCCTATCTGCGTTTTCTGCAAGAGGAAGCCTTTCCCGGGCTCAGCCTGAAAGGGATCAAGATCCTGATCGACTGCGCCAACGGAGGAGGGTCCATCCTGGCCCCCCAGGTCCTGGAAGCCTTCGGGGCAGAGGTCACCTCGATGAACGACCGCCCCAACGGCGACAACATCAACCGCGGATGCGGGGCCCTGCACCCCGAGGAGCTGAGCCGGGAATTCGAGAAGGACGACTACGACCTGGCCCTCTGTCTGGATGGAGATGGAGACCGCTCGATCTTCCTCGATGAGCGCGGCAGAGTGGTCCACGGTGACGCCCTCCTGACCCTCCTCGCCCTCCACCTGGGAGGGACAGGAGCCCTCCCAGGTCAGTGCCTGGCCGTGACCGTTATGAGCAACCTGGGACTCAAAAAGGTTCTCTCCCAGGCGGGGCTCCAAGTCGAAGAAACTCCAGTGGGCGACCGAGCGGTGGTGGCGGCCATGCGCCGGAAGGGGCTCGCCCTCGGCGGCGAACCATCGGGGCACGTCATCTTTGGCGAAGAACACAATTACACGGGAGACGGGATCTACACATGCCTCAAGCTGCTCGGCGTCATGCAGGAGACAGGGAAGCCCCTCTCGGAGCTGGCATCCTGCTTCTCGGCCTTCCCACAACTTCTCGTCAACGTGGAAGTCAAGGAGAAGCCTCCCCTCGAAGGAATTCCCGAGATCCTCGAGACCTGGAAAAAGATCGAGGAAGAGCTTGGTGGGGATGGAAGGATCGTTCTCCGCTACTCCGGGACCGAACCTCTTTGCCGGGTCATGGCCGAAGGGCCGACGGAGACGATTGTGGAGAATGCGGTCCGAAGGATCGTGGAGGTTGTCCAGAACAAGCTGGCCTAGGCCTTGTCCCCGTCATCAGGAAGGCCCCGACTCATCCGGGCCAGGTGCATCCATCATGAAGGCATCCACAATGAAGGAACGATTGGGAATGGAAGCCACCGTCCTCGCCATCGAGACAGCCTTCCCTCAAATCTCCTTGGCTTTATGGGCTTCCGAGAAACTCCTTCTCCCCAAAACGGATCTCACCACCAAACGGGCAGCCTCTCTCCATGAAGCGCTCCAGGAACTCTTGGAGACTGCGGGGATCAGAGCCCAGGACCTGAAACACATCCTCATCGATCAGGGTCCCGGGTCCTACACCGGTCTACGCGTAGGACTGGCCCTCGCCCAAACCCTCGAATTCACAGTGGGGTGCGAGGTCAAGGCCCTGTACAGCACCGATCTCTTCGCGACCCACTTCGCCGAACAGGTGGAGCCGGGAGAGACCTTCGCCATTGCCCTGGACGCCCGCAGGAGGCACTGGACCTTGGCCCTCTACCGGGTCGAAGACTCCGGCTTGAAACGACTCGCCGAACCGCGATGCCTCCCCCTCAAAGAATTCGAGGCGGCCCTCTCCGACATCTCCCTGGTCGCAGGCCCCCACTCGGAGGTCCCCGGGGTCTCCTCCCCCACCCTCCTCCCCATCCCACAGGCCCCTGAACTCCTGGACGCCTTTTCTCTCTCCAGGCCCGTCACCAGGGTCCAACCCATTTACCTCATGCCACCGGTGTAGATTGCCGCACTCAGGTTCTTTGTCCCTCTCCCCCACAAAGAAGGGAGATAAAATGCGCTCCTTTCCCTCCTTCGGTTACGGTTTAATGATGAACTCCTTGATTCCTCTGAGCGTTTCCCTCCTCCTCGGCTGCTTCCTCCCGGGCCAGAGCACCAAAAAATCCGCCTCGCGCCCCGCCCCCTTGCCCAAAAATCTCGCCTCCAAGCTCGACAAGGGTCTGCCTCAGGCAACTGGGCTCACCGAGATCTTTGTCCGCATGAAGGGGCAGCTCTTTGTGGACGCGGCCTCCTATCCCGCCTTCCAAAAAGAGAACCGGGGAACGAATCGCCGGAAACTCCGGAAACAGATCCTGGCAATCCTCAAGGAGAAGGCAGCGAAATCCTTCGAGAGCATCCGCTCTCTCGTGAAGGAGTTGGAGAAATCCAAGGACCTCGAAGGTGTCCGGCGTTACTTCATCATCAACGGTTTCGCGGCCCGGGCCACCCCCAAAGGGATCGTCAAGCTCGCCAACTCCCCGGAAACGGAATTCATATACAGGAAACCCGCCCGCCTCCCTTCCCTCGCCCTCCCGAAACAGGAGAGAGATCTCTCCAAACGCATCGCCAAGAACAAACCCTTTCTCCAAAAGATGCTCAGGATGTGGGAAGAGGCCCAGAAACGCACCAAGGACTATGATTACAGCTCCGATGCGATCCAACCCACATGGAACCTGAGACGCATCCAGGCCGACCAGGCATGGAAAGCCGGGGCCACCGGCAAGGGGGTCCTCATCGCCATCATCGACGACAGCCTGCTCCCCACCCCCAGCCTGATCGGAGCGCTTTGGCGCAACCCCAAAGAAAAACTGAACGGGATGGACGACGACGGCAACGGAATGGTGGACGACATCTTCGGCTGGGATTTCCGGGGAAGAGCCAATGACTGTCTCAGCATGAACCCGAGGCGGAGACGCCCCTTCTCCCACGGGAGCATGTGCAGCGGAATCCTCGCCGGGAGACCTACTCCCAAAGACGGCAAACTCCTGGTCACAGGGATCGCCCCCGAGGCCAGGCTCCTCTTCTTGCGGGGATCAGGGCTCCAGGCATATGAATACGCTGTGGAGAAAGGAGCCGACGTCCTTTCGATGAGTTATATGTGGGTCGGCATCCCCCTGGGCAACTGGAGAGGGCTCTACCGCCTCGCGCACGAGCACATGGCCGCGATGGGCGTCGTCGCGGTGGGCGGCGCTGGTAACTTCGGTAAAGGCGGGAGGCGCCCCGCCCCCGAAGGCAAGCAGATCGCCCTCCCCAAGGACATCCCCTGCGTAATCGCCGCGGCGGGGATCGACAAGGAGGGCAAGAAGGCCCCGGCCAGCAGCGAAGGGCCTTGTTTCTGGGATGGGGTCCGTTTCTATTCGGACTTTCCCAAGGACAAACCCCTCCGAAAACCCGACGTGACCGGGTTCTTTTCGGGCTATCCCTGCTGGGTCCCCCTCAATCCGAGAACGCGGAGGCTGTTCAAGCGGATCGGCTGGAAGATCGTCCATGATGTGGGGGATGGTTATGGCCTCTGCATCGGCCCCAAGGGAAATTCCTTCTCGGGGCCTCACGCGGGCGGGGTGGCGGCCCTGCTCCTCTCCAAGGCTCCTGGACTTCCTGCATGGGAGGTCAAACGCATCCTCGAGACCACCGCCAAGGACCTCGGGCCCAAGGGTTGGGACAAAACCTTTGGTTGGGGTTTGCTTCAAGCCTTCAAGGCCACCCAGGCCATCCCCAAGTAGAAAGGAAACGAGTGGGCTGGATGGGAGTGCGCCTGGATCAGCGTTGCTTGGCCCAGTCCCTAAAGAGGTCCCTGACAACCCACCAGGCCCGCTTACCCCAGAGAGCGTAGGTCGTGTCCTCTGATCCTCCCTCTTCGAAGAAATCGAAGATGAAGGCTCCCTGGAGGAACTTGGCGTCCTTCATGACTTTGGCGAAGGCCTCGAAACACCTTGCCTGCTCCTCCGGATCAGGCTTGTCTTTGGCCAGCAGGTAGTTCCAGGGAGCCGTGTTCGCCCCTTCCTGGCTGGGGTACCCTAGCTCCGTCAGGAAAACCGGACGCTCCAATGCTTTGGAAACACCCTCCAGCTCCTTGCGGACCTTTTTCCAGCCTTCGACAAGCTCCTGGAGGCTGGCTTTTTTGTTCTCGGTCAGCTCGAAATAGGCCGTCAGCCCCACACAGTCGAGAAGCCCCCAGAATCGGGGAACGTCGTAGTGGTCCCAATTCACCGAATAGCTCAGCCAGCCTCCATAGCGGCCTCGCAAATTCGCGATGATCCGGGGCCAGGCCTTGGGATACTTCTCCTCGAGGGAACAGAGTTCGCTCCCGATGAACAAGAGTTCCACTCCGCTTTCCCGGGCCACGTCGGCGTAATGGCAGAGCTGCTTGTCGTAGTCCAGCCAGAAACGGATGGGGTCCTTGGGGCGAAGAGTCCCCCGCCAGTCCTCGTCGTTGTCCGATTCCTTGATCAGGACGATGGGCATGAGGGCGACCTTGAGACCCAGGCCCTTGGCGTAGCGGATGGTTTCCTTGAGGCGCGCGTCCTGGACGGTCCGGTTGGGGTCCTTGACGATGCGGCTGGAGTCCACCTTGGGGACGAAGACGGTGAGGAGGAGGAGTGCCCAATCGGCGCCGATGTCCCGGATGCGCCGGAGCTGCTTGTGGTAATCCAGGCGGGACTCCTTGTAGTAGAGTCCCAGGACCCCTCCGCGAAAGAAGGGGGGGTTGCCCCGGGCCATGGGGACCTTGTTCCAGATCCCTTTTTTGGCTCCCCTCGCCCGAAACAGGGCCATCCGGAGGCTGGGAAAGGCCTTGTCCCGTCCCGAGCGCAGGCGGAACCAGGCGAGACCCTGTTCCAGCAGCTCGGCGTTTACCGAGTCCTCGGCCTTTTTCCTGAAAAGCAGCCCCCGGCGCAGCTTGGGTCGATCCACGTCAACCTCTTCCTCCTGCCAGCGGAATTCCCGGCCGACCAGGGGTTCGAGGGCTTTTTTGGCCCACTCCGGGCTCGGGAATTCCAGGCCGAGGAGGCGAATTCGCAGGCCTCCCTCCAGGAGCAGAGTCGCCCCCGGCTGGACTCCCTTGACCCGGACCAGCGGCCGGGAATCGGCCCTGCCAGGTCCTTGAGGGGGAAATCCCAGGAGGAGGAGGCAGGGAAACAAACTCAAGATTTTTCGCATTTCCGCCCTCTTACGACCTTCTCCCTTCCAAGTTGAGTCCGATTCTGCTTCGATCTCTCGGCTTTTCCGGAAACAACGAGTATTCTCATCCCCCGGACGCTCCATTCGGCCGGCAGGACGCACGATGCCAAAAAGAACCGACATCCACAGTATCTTGATCCTGGGGTCAGGACCGATCGTAATCGGGCAGGCCTGCGAATTCGACTATTCCGGAACCCAGGCCTGCAAGGCCCTGCGGGAAGAGGGATTTCGGGTCATCCTGGTCAACAGCAACCCCGCCACCATCATGACCGACCCGGACATGGCGGACGCGACCTATATCGAGCCCCTCACCGTGGACAGCCTGACCCGGATCCTGGAACGCGAAAAACCGGATGCCATCCTCCCGACCCTGGGGGGACAGACCGCCCTCAATCTGGCCCTTCGACTCGCGGACCTTGGGGTGCTGGAACGACTCGGTGTCGAAATGATCGGGGCCGACCGGAACGCCATCGCCCGGGCCGAGGGGCGGGAAGAATTCCGGGAGGCCATGAACCGCATCGGCCTCGAAATGCCCAAGAGCAGGCTCGCCTACAGCCTCGAAGAGGCCAAGCAGGTCCTCGAAGAGATCGGACTCCCCAGCGTGATCCGGCCCTCCTTCACCCTGGGGGGCTCCGGGGGCGGGATCGCCTACAACCTGGATGAATTCGAGGAGATCGCTCGCTCGGGTCTCGACCTCTCCCTCAACGGGGAAATCCTGGTAGAGGAGTGCATCCTGGGTTGGAAGGAGTTCGAACTCGAGGTCATGCGCGACAAGAAGGACAACGTCGTCATCATCTGCTCCATCGAGAACATCGATCCCATGGGGGTCCACACCGGGGACTCCATTACGGTCGCGCCCATCCAAACCTTGACCGACAAGGAATACCAGAGATTGCGGGACGCTTCGATCGCAGTCATCCGTGAGATCGGAGTGGAGACGGGGGGTTCCAATGTGCAGTTCGCCCTCAACCCCAAGGACGGGCGCCTGGTGGTCATCGAAATGAACCCCCGGGTATCCCGCTCTTCGGCGCTGGCGAGCAAGGCGACGGGTTTCCCCATCGCCAAGATCGCGGCCAAACTTGCGGTGGGGTACAGCCTGGACGAGATCCAGAACGACATCACCAAGGAAACCCCGGCGAGTTTCGAACCGGTCATCGACTACACCGTGGTCAAGATCCCCCGCTGGACCTTCGAGAAGTTCCCCACAGCCAAGATGTCCCTGGGGACCCAGATGAAGAGTGTCGGAGAGGTTTTGGCGATGGGGAGAACCTTTAGGGAGGCCTTCCAAAAAGCGCTGCGCTCCCTGGAAACAGGTGGGACAGGGTTTGGGAATCACCCGGGACAGGCCCCATGGAATGGCGAAGGGCCGATCTCTCCCGAAGAGATCAAGAGCCACCTCGTGACCCCCAGGCCCGACCGGATCTGGTGGATTCGCTACGCGCTCTGGGCGGACCTGAGCCTGGAAGAGATCCACGCGGCGACCGGGATCGACCTCTGGTTCCTGGACCAGCTCCTCCAGCTCGTCGAGGAGGAAAAGGAACTGGTCGGGCTCCGGGGCAAGGGCCTCTCCAGCCTGGACCGAGGCCGGCTCCTCCACCTCAAGAGGGAGGGGTACTCGGACCGCCAGCTCGCCGATCTCTGCGGAGTGGGCGAGCGAACCGTGGCCCGTCGTCGGGAGGAACTGGGAGTCCTCCCCACCTACAAACTCGTGGACACTTGCGCGGCGGAGTTCGAGGCCTACACCCCTTACTACTACTCCACCTGGGAACACGAGGACGAGACCCGGATCAGCGACAAAGAGAAGATCATGATCATCGGCGGGGGCCCCAACCGCATCGGCCAGGGGATCGAGTTCGACTACTGCTGCTGCCACGCCGCCTTCGCGCTCAAGGACATGGGGATCGAGGCCATCATGGTCAACAGCAACCCCGAGACCGTCTCGACGGACTTCGACACTTCGGACCTCCTCTTCTTCGAGCCGCTGACATTGGAGGATGTTTGCCACATCGCCCAGCGGTTGAAACCCAGGGGGCTCATCCTGCAGTTTGGAGGGCAGACCCCGATCAACCTGGCGAAGGGATTGCAGGAAGCAGGCATCCCCCTGCTCGGAACGCCAGTGGAGAGCATCGATCTCTGCGAGGACCGGGAGCGCTTCCAACTCCTGATGCGCAAGCTGGGCGTCCGCCAGCCCGAGAACGGGATCGCCCGGACCGAAGAGGAGGCCTTCGAAATCTCAGGGAAAGTCGGTTTCCCCCTCGTGGTTCGCCCCTCCTATGTCCTCGGAGGGCGGGCCATGGAAATCGTCTGGGACACCAAATCC
This sequence comes from Planctomycetota bacterium, assembly GCA_011321845.1. Classification (GTDB taxonomy): domain Bacteria; phylum Planctomycetota; class UBA1135; order UBA1135; genus HyVt-539. The sequence goes on from DROQ01000246.1 coordinate 50,136, forward strand.
CTCGCCCGTTACATGAAGGAGGCCGTACAGGTTGGTGAGGACAAACCCATCCTCCTCGACCACTACCTCGAGGGAGCGATCGAGGTGGACGTGGACCTGATCGGTGACGGCGAGGACTTTGTGATCGGCGGGATCATGGAGCACATCGAAGAAGCGGGTGTGCACAGCGGGGACAGCTCCTGCTCTCTTCCCCCCTATTCTCTCGCGGACGATGTCCTGGACGAGATCCGGCAACAGACGATCGCCATCGCCAGGGAACTGGGGATCGTAGGTTTGATGAATGTCCAGTGGGCTGTGCAACAGAACAGGCTTTATGTCCTCGAGGTCAACCCGCGCGCCTCCCGGACCGTTCCCTTCGTCGCCAAGGCGACCGGGGTCCCCCTGGCTCGGTACGCCGCCATGGTCCAAGCGGGGGCGAGCCTGAAGGAGATCGGGTTTACCAAGGAGGTCGTGCCGGAACACTTCGCGGTCAAAGCGCCCGTCTTTCCCTTCATCAAATTCCCGGAGGTGGACACCATCCTGGGACCCGAGATGCGGTCCACCGGCGAAGTCATGGGGATCGATCGGAATTTCGGAGCAGCTTTCGCCAAGGCCATCATGGCCTCGGGCACGGAGCTGCCGCAGGCGGGCAAGGTTTTCATCTCCGTCAAGGATGAGGATAAGAGGGTGGTCCTCGGCCTCGCCGACCGTCTGGCCGCCTTGGGGTTCGAGATCGTCGCGACCTCGGGCACGTACAAGGCCCTCCACAACATGGGAATCCCTGTCAACAAGGTGAACAAAATCCACGAAGGCCGGCCTCACATTGTGGACCTGATCAAGAACCGGGAGATCGACCTGATCATCAACACGCCCTCGGGCAAGATCCAACGCTCGGACGACCGCTTGATCCGCAGGGCCGCGATCTCTTTCAAGGTCCCCTGTATTACCAATCTGGCCGGGGCAGCCGCCGCAATTCAAGCGATCGCCATCCTCAAGAGAGACGCTTTGAGGACGGTGCGCCTCCAAAACTTGTTCAATGACTCCAAGGAACTCGACCTGCAAGGAAAACCCTGATGAGCAATTCTTCAACAGCTTCTGACTCGCCTCTCGCGGAGGCACTTCGCGCACACGTTCTCGAGGGTTTCGAGGGACCGGGATCCGCCCCCTGGGAGAGCAATCCCACCTGGGACCGGCTGGAGGCCTTGGGGACCGAGCTCTGGCTGGACACAGGGGACATCGATGTCGCGAGAGAACTCTGGGTAAAAGAATTCAAAGCCCTTACAACCAACAACACCCTTTTGAACCGGGAAATCCAGAAAGGGCTCTATGACGCCAGAGTGCCGGGCCTCCAAGCCCTCCTTCGCGAGGTAGCCCCGGAATTGGACGAGAAGACCCGCATCCTCGAGACGGCCTTCGCCCTCAATGCCATCCACGGTCTCAAACTCGTGGAGACCTTCGGGGTCCAGGTCTCGGTGGAGTTGCACACGGATCTGGCTCATGACCTGAAACGCAGCGTCCAATACGGGCTCCGCTACCACGCGATCTGCCCCAGCCACTTCATCGTCAAGGTCCCCCTCACCGCGGAGGGGCTGCTCGCCGCCCGTAAGCTCGGACAACAGGGAGTCCGTATCAACTTCACCCTGGGCTTCTCCGCCCGCCAGAACCTCCTCATCGCCTCAGTGGCCAATCCGGACTTCTGTAACGTCTTCATGGGACGGATCAACGCCTTCCTCATCGACAACAAGCTGGGGGACGGGGTCAATGCAGGGGAAAAAGCGACAGCCCTGAGCGGCAACACCATGGTCTCCCTGCGACAGGAGGGGCGCGCCAAGACGCGGCAGATCGGAGCCTCCATGAGGGGACCCAACCAGGTCGAAGACCTTGCGGGTTTGGACGTCTACACTATGCCTCCCAAGGTGGCTCAGGACTTCTTGGCGCTCGGCAAGGACCCCTCCGGAATCGAGAGGGGTGTGGACGGAGACTTCCCGGTGCAATTCGCGGAAGGAGTGGACGCGGCCCAGGACCAGCTCGAGATTTTTTGGACCCTGGACGAACGGACGAATCGAGCCATGGAGGGAGTGTCTGCGCTCGACCTCGACAACTGTGGCCCCGAGGACATCCTCTCCGCGCTCAGCGAGACCGGGAGCGAGGACCTCCTCCCCGATTTCGACGGCCCGACCTGCGCTGCCCTTCGGGAGAAGGGTAAGATCCCCTCCTATGCAGCCTGGGTCGAGGAGGTGCGCGCGGGCAACCTGGCCTGGGACAGCCTGCTCACCCAGTCGGGCCTCCTCTCCTTCGCGGAGGACCAGCGCGCCCTCGACGAGCGGATCCAGAGCCTGTTGCCCGTTTGATCCGAGGCGGCGCACTGTTCCGTCAAGACTCTCTACCCTCTGTGCGCTCTACACCCTGGGCGGTCGATGAACCAGGCGATCTATGCACAGTGCGGCCGAGGCACTGTGCGATCTATTTTTTCAGGACCCAGTGGGCGCTCCCCCTGGGAGGAACATGGACCTCTTGCTCCATCCTACCGAGGACGCTGTTCTCCACCCGGAGGCGATAGGTTCCAGGCTCCAGATTTCCGACAACGGCCTGGGTCGCCGGGGAGGGAACAGCCCCTTGGAGAACAAAAGCTCCGTCGGTTTTCCAGACGGAGAACACCACCAGGCCCTTCCAATGAAGGTCGGAGGAGAGGCTGAGGTCCACCGGAATTCCCCTTTCGAGGTCCAGGCGCACCCGGAGAACGGAGCCCTCTCGCAGCCTCTGCAGGGGGCTCAGCTTGGGAGCCCAGCCCTTGGCCCGGGCAAGCACTTTCCAATCCCCTTCGGAAACCCGTTCGAAGAGAGCTTTCCCTTCCGCGTCGGTGATCTGGACCTGCAAGAGATCACGGAGCTTCCCCTTGGGATCCAGGAGACGTACCACCGCCCGTGGGAGGGGTTTGCCCTCCGCGAGAACCTGAACCTCGAACTCCCCGCCCCTGGAAAGACGGACCACAAGATCGGTCCGGCGCTCCCCTTCTCCCAGGACGATGCCTTTCAGTTCTCCCCCGCCGGAGTCCTTACTCAAGAAGCCGAGGGAACGAACCTTGAGATCATAGGTCCCAGGTGCAATGCCCTGGAAACGGAAGTTTCCCTTGCCCGAAGTCAGGGTGGCATTGCCATTGAGCCAAGGGTTGGGATCGTCGATCGTTTCGCTCCGGCCTCCTTGCTTCCAGAGTCGGACCATCAACCCAGCGTCCGCCGGGGAACCATCCGGACGGAGGACCCTGCCCGCCAGCATACTGGCCGGGAAGTCGAAGCGAAGAGCGGAGCGCGGCCCCTTGAGGATCAGCTCCCGTTCCTCTCCCACAGGCCCCCTCCCGAATCCTTTCTGGAAACGGATTCGGTAGCTTCCATCCGGAACATTCTCCACGCGAAACCTTCCCTCCTGCACACTCCCCATCAGCGGGAGAGCCCCCGCGCCCACGGGGGTCAAACTCACCAACCCTTGCGAGAGGCCTTTTCCCCCAAGACGCACCTCCCCCCACAGGTCCGGCTGGGTCTTCCCCCCCTGGGAGGCGGGGATCTTCAGCTCCACTTTGCTCGTCTCCCCCTCACGGACCCGCACCTGGGCCCGGGCCATCCGCTTCATCATGGAGGAAATCCTTTTCAAAATGCTCTTCGAGTCCGCCCCCCCCGCCTCCATCGCCTCACGGCTCGCCCGTTCCATGAAGCCCTTCTTCATACCCACAAGGGCATAGGAGCCGTCGGCGAGACCTTCGAACCTGAAACCACCGTCCGCATCGGAAAGAGCAGATTGGGAAAAGCTCTGGTCCGTCGTCTTTGCCTGCACCCAAGCCCCCGCGAGGGGGATGCCCTCGGCGGAGAGAATGACTCCCTCGATGACGCCCCCGCGGTTCATTTCCAAAACCACGTCTTTGAGCAGCCCCGTTTCCGAGGGGACCCTCAGGACCTTGGAGCGATTCGGGGACCATCCCCTGCGAAAAGCCCCCAGGCGAAAACGTCCCTCGGGAACTCCCACCAGGCGAAACCTCCCCTGTTCCCCAGTCCGCACCTTGCGGATCCCCATCATGGCATGCATTTCGGGGTTGTCAGCCATACGGCCCCGGGACACCCACACATCCACACCGGCCAGCCCATGGCCACGGCGATCCACAACACGTCCCTCCACAACAAGGGGTGGGCGCATCCGGATTTCGCCCAAAGGGTTCTCGCCTTCCACCAAGGTTTTGGAGATTACGACCGTGTTCTTTTCTGGAGCCATGATGGAAATCTGGGCGGCACCAGGGGAAAGGCCTCCCAGCTCGAAGAACCCATCTGAATCCTTTTTCCGCAACTCTCCAAGCCTGGATTGGAACATCATAAAGGCGCTCCGTTCCACCCGGACGGTAAAGGAGGGCACAGGGTCGCCCGAGGCATGGTCTACAACCCTGCCCCGCAGGAGGGCTTGCCTTGGACAGGAGATCCGAATCCCCTTGGTCCCCGCCGTCAACTCCCGGGTGGTCTGGACCGAGAAACCCTCCTTGAGGGCAAAAAGCTTGGTCTTCTGTCCCTTGGCAAAACCCCAGAGCTGGAAGCGCCCCTTCTCATCCGTCTTGACCCCGGCTCTCTGGGCCAGTTTCTCAAATGCCTGCCTCGGAAGCAGAGAGGCACCCGAAAACCCCATGAACTCCTGGCCTGCTTCCCCCAGGGGGGCCACGCCCGCTCCCCCCAAGGGAGTCCCCTGTGCGTCTGTAACGATCCCTTCCATGGAAAGACCACGATCCAGTTCAACGACTGTGGTGGTTTTTGCTGCAACAAGCTCCACCTTCCTTTGAAGCTGCACGAACCCTGGCGCCCTCAACTGGATGTTGACGTAACCGCGCCTGAGTGTGTCAAAGTGAACCTGCCCCCGGGCATCCGTCCTTCCTGAAACGGCCTCCTTTCTCATTCGGGCCCCCCCAAAACCCATCCCCCAGATCTCCGCACCCTGGGGAAGCTCCACGCGAACCATTGCACCTGGGACTGGTTTTTTGTCGGGCCCCGTGACCCTAAGATCCAGTACGACTCCCCTGGAAAGGGAGAGGCGAACGATTTGTCGGGTCCCCCTCCGCACAAGCAACTCCCGAGACTGGGAGGCAAAGGCTTTCCTTCTCCCATGCAAAAGGTATTTCCCCGGGGCGACTCCCCAAAAAAAAGCCCGCCCCTGTTCGTCCGTCTTTCCCTCGAAGGGAAGGAAAGCCTTGACCCAGTTCGCGGGATCTCCCGCCTTCGCCGGATCCATCATCCTGGTGAAATCGGGGCGGGATTGCATCCTGAGCCTCAAACCTTTGAGGGGGAGTCCCTGGGGGTCCATGGCCCGCACTTCGACCAGGCCCCCGAGCTGAGCCTTGTAGGGTCCAACTTCCACCAGGCGATCCTTGCGGGTTTCCACCACATGGATCTCCTTGAAGAAATAGAAGGGATGGTCCAGGACCAGAGAAAAACGGCCGAGGGGAGGAGACTCGAAACGAAAGATTCCATCCCTTGAGAGGGGGGCGGTTGCGAGGGCACGCCCCTTGTTTTTGTTCGGAGCGAGGTTTTCCACTCCCTTGCCCTGGGAAAAGCTTTGGATCATGCCCCCTAGCCCTCCCGAAAACCTGGGAGGAGCGGGAAGGAGGAGCATCTTGCCCAGAGACAAGGGGAATGCACCGTCCCCTTCCACCTTCCCCGCCAGGAGAGTCTTGGAAACCACCCCGATCCTCTCTTTGGGAGTGGGAGATGCGGAAGTTTCGAGAGAACCTTCCCCGTCTTTGGAAGAGGCTTGGGAAGCCAGGGACCCCTTCAGATCCTGGCGATCGCTCCCCAGGGAGCCAGTCTCCCCCGGCCCGGCCAGGAGTTGGGGGAGAAAAAGGAGGGAAAAAAGAATGAGAGAAGCCGCCAGCAGAAAAAGCAGCAACTTCCCTGGAAGGGATCCACGCATGTTCTCTCCGGAAAAGGGGAAACGAGGGGGGACGATGATGGAGCCTTTCGAAGCCCTCGCCCCATGATTTCAAGAATCCCTGGCCCGGAAAGAATTTAAGCCCAAGGGCGCCCCAGGACCAGGGCCCTCGATCCAGGGAGGAACTCTAGGGAGATTTTTTCAGGGCGATCCAGGCAAAGGTGCCCGAAATCGCCAGGAGGCCCAGGCTGGCAAGGACCTTCCAGAGAGCGATTCCCTCTTCCTGGACCTCCTTCCTCTTGGCTTTTTCAAGCCGGAGCGGCTCAGGATCAGGATCCACGAAGGGAAGATCCTGGGTAAAAACGGCCCCCTCCTCGTACATCGCGAGCTTGCGACGCCTCAGAGCTTCCAGGTCCACCTTCCTTCCCCGGGCCTTGGCCTTTTCGAAGAGAGGGGTCCTGCTCCGAAACCCATTTCCCCCTTCTTCCCGGCCTATGAGCTTGGGAGCGTTTTCCCGAAGCTCATCCACCAAGCGCAGGGGCATTCCCCGGACCCTGAGAGCCTCCTCGATCTCTCCGGTCGATCCCCGGGGAGCCCCAGGAGGAACCTCGCCTTGAGCCCTTGCCACGTCGGCAAGGAGCCCAAGGCTCAAGAGACTGATCACTAGCAGGAGATTCTTCATCGTTTCGGTTTCTCAGGACTAAAGCTCGAGAATCTGCCAGGAGAGGATCCGGATGCTTTTGGGCGTCACGGGAAGCAGATCGCCCGCGACTCCGTTCTTTCCACCCAGCATCCTGGCGTCGTAGTTCATATAGATTTTGCCGCCATAGATGATGCTCTCATTTCGCGAAATGATGGCTCCATTGACGTTGATGTCAGTGCCCGGAACGGTAAGCCAGGCGAAGGCGTGGTTGGTATAGAACACGCCATCCAGATTGGTCATGTAGATACTGGCGATGTCGGAGTAATTCGAGATCCCGGTCCCGGGGATGTTCCCCCCCCACTTGGAGGGGGTAAGCGGGTCTTTGACCTGCAGGTCCGCGACCGTCAGTGTGGGATCGTAGACTCCGTCCCCATCGATATCTTCACCCGTCCCCGGGATGGGATCCCCAACACTCTTCCCGGGGGGGATCAATCCCAAGGCCTGGTCCTCGGCGGTGTATTTCTCCGTAGTCCACTGGCCGTCCCCCTCGAGGAGGTCGTCGTCCGCGGTTCCTGGAGAGCCGTCACGCCCGTTCTTTGTATTGGGAACCTGGTCCTCGCCCGCATCCTCTTCCGAAGCGTTCATCGGGTTTCCCAACCAGTTGCTCACATAGTTTTGCCAGTAGGAATTCGTGTAATCCCCCAGAACCACATTTTCTTTGGCGAAGAGCCCAAGGAAATCCTTGTTCTTGTTCGCCGTCAGCCATGCCTCAGTGGCCGCTTCAGTGCCATCGGCCGGCCTCGAGGAAGACGGTGGGTCCGCATAGTTGAGGTTATTGGGAATAAAGACATTTCCGCCGCTGTAGATGGCGCCTTGACCCTTGACCACGCCCGTGATCAGGACATCGCCCCGAACCACCACGGTCCCATGGATCTCGATCGGATTGGAAGAGGTCCCGTGCAGATAGAGGTTTTGTTTTTCCCCGGGTTCGTCCCCATAGACAGCGTTGCTGACGACCGTCCCAGCGATCTTAATATTCCCCCCGGAGGAGATCGCCTTTTCCTCATATTGGGTGAGGTCGCTCAGGTTGGGCATCTCGACTTTCTCTTGGAAGTCATGCTGGTTCTTTGATTTTCCCCCTTCCCCTTGGAGATTTTGGACTCCAACGATGTCCCAACCGGAGA